>NZ_JAMYUP010000028.1:0-70401 GCF_040323155.1 Mesorhizobium sp. M0060 | reverse complement strand
GAGGGTTTTTCGCCCTCCGGAGATGTTGGTGGCTAGTCTTCCAACTCGGCTTTTCTCCTTTCTGGTCAAAGAGTTAGAGGGCTGTGCTTGGCGCACTGACGGGCTTGGAGGTTCGGGGAGAGGCCCCGGGCCGCCCGTTATGGAGAACCTGACCATGGCAAAGAACGCCATTCAGAAGATCGCGATGAACGCCGCGGAGAATATTCCCTATGACAAGCTAATGTTGTCGCAGAAAAATGTTCGGCGCATCAAGGACGGCGTGTCGATCGAGCAGTTGGCCGAAGACATCGGACGGCGAAAGCTGATCCAGAGCCTGAACGTCCGTCCCGTGCTCGACGGTGAGGGCGAGGAGACCGGCACGTTCGAGGTGCCCGCCGGCGGGCGGCGTTATCTGGCGCTCGGCATCCTCATCAAGCAAAAGCGCCTGGCTAAGAACGAGCCAATCCCCTGCATCGTCAACCGCGGGCAGGAGACCTCGGCCGAGGAGGACTCTCTTGCTGAAAACCTGCGGCGCGCCGACTTGCACCCGCTCGATCAGTTTCGGGCCTTCAAGACGCTCAGCGATCAGGGCCTCGATCCGGACGAGATTGGCGCCCGCTTTTTCGTGTCGCCGGCCACAGTGAGACAGCGTCTGCGGCTGGCATCGGTATCGCCAAAGCTTCTCGAGCTCTACGAGAATGACGAGATCCGTCTTGAGCAGATCATGGCCTTCTCGATCTCGGACGATCACGCGCGCCAGGAGCAGGTCTGGGAGCGGATTTCCAGCTCGGAGATGCAGGAACCCTATTACATCAGGCGCCTGCTGACGGAGACCACGGTGCGGGCCGATGATCGCCGTGCCGTCTATGTCGGTGCCAAAGCCTATGAGGCTGCGGGCGGGGTCATCCTTCGCGATCTGTTCGAGCAGGATTCCGGCGGCTGGTTCCAGGATGCCGCACTCCTCGAGCAGCTTGTCTTCGACAGGCTGAAGGTGGATGCCGAGGTGATCCGCGCCGAAGGCTGGAAATGGATCGAGGCCGCGATCAGCTTTCCCTATGGCCACACCTCCGGCATGCGGCGCATCTACGCCGAGGCGCAAGAGCTCAGCGCCGAGGAGATCGAACGCTACGACGCGCTGAAGGCCGAATACGACAAGCTGGATGCGGACTATGCCAAGGCCGAGGATGCCGATGAAGCAATCGAGGCGAAGCTCGACCAGTTGGGTTCCGAGCTCGATGCGATCGATGATCGTCCTCAAAGCTACGATCCCGCACAGAAGGCCATCGCCGGTGTGTTCGTCACGCTTGCCGCGAACGGTACGCTCCAGGTCGATGCCGGTTTCGTGCGGTCCGAGGACGAGCCGGGGACCGAAACCGGCGACCTCGATGAGGGCGAGGAACAGGGCGCCGACGGCGGAACCCGAACCAATGGCGACGACGATGGCGATGGTGTTGTCGTCAACGGAAAACCGGTGCACGACACCTCTGGCGATGACGGCGAGGACGATGGCATAAAGCCACTGCCCGATCGGCTCGTCTTCGACCTGACCGCGCAGCGGACGCTGGCACTGCGCAACGCGCTCGCCGGTGACGTCGACATCGCCTTCGTCGCCGCACTCCATGCCTTCGTCCTGCAGGTCTTCTATCGCTTCGCGCCGGACACGTGCCTGGAGATCAGCCTGAAGAGCGGCAGCTTCAGCCAAGTCGATGGCCTTGCCGAAACGCCGTGGGCCAAGGAGATCGCCGAGCGGCACGAAGCGTGGGATCGCGATCTGCCCAATGAGGCGGATGGCCTGTGGGACTTCCTTCTCGGTCTCGATGAAGCAAGCCGCAAGGCGCTGTTCGCGCACTGCGTCTCGCTGACCCTCAATGCGGTGGTCGAACCCTGGAACAGGCGAGCGAAGGCGCTCGAGCATGCAGACGTGCTTGGCCGCTCGCTCCAGTTCGACATGCTCGACGCCGGCTGGACGCCTACGGTCGAGTTCCTCGGGCGGCTCACTAAGACGCGGATTCTACAGGCTGTCCGTGAAGCGCGTGGCGCAGACTCCGCGCAGCTGATCGACCACATGAAGAAGGACATCATGGCCCGTGAAGCCGCCCGTCTTCTCGAAGGATCGAACTGGCTGCCCGAGCCGCTGCGCCTTGAGGTCGATGAAGTGGCTACCGATGCTGGCGACGCGGTCGCCGGCGACATGTCGGACGAGGCAGCCCTCGACGGCGGTGCCGCTGAGCTGCCGGCCTTCCTCGCCGACGATGCGGATCCGTCCGCCGATGAGCCGGTGACCATCGACGGCGACGAGGCGGACCACCTCCAGGCCGCCGAATAACCGACCTCCCGCTCGCACCAGGCCCGGCACTCCCGTCGGACCCATTTCAGTTCCAACTCACTCTCGAGCCCGGGATCGCCATCGCGACCCCGGGCGCTTGCGTTTCATGGAGATCGACATGTTCGACTGGAACAGAAGCTGCTCCTACGACGAGCAGCAGAAGAGACGTTTCCACACGATAGCCCGTTCACGGCTGAAGAAACTCGCCGCCGAACTTGCCCTGCCGCAGGGAAGCTTTGACCTGCGCTCGAACAAGGCGGGCATAGCCGTTTCCGGTGAAATAACCCTGCACCATGACCGCGCCTACATCCAGGTCGGCCAATTCGGTTTGTCCTCAGGTCACGGCATCCTGATCCGCACCTGCAAGGGCCGCAAGGACTATACCGGCGGGGCCAACCACTTCGTCGCACTCGGCATGCTGGACGACATTCCGGCGCTCGCCGCCGCCGTCCGTGCCATCACCGGGGTTGGTCGAGACGCTTCGTGTTCCTCTGAGCGACGCGCCGCCTAAACCCCTGCAAATCCCATCATCGCCAGTGCACGCGCCGGCCGCGGACTCTGCCCGTCGCCAGCCACAATACAGCAAGCAGTTGTCATGGCGCGGTAATGCCGCGCATGGCCGAGCTGCGTTCAGGAGACCCCATGACCGCATATCCACCCTTCAGGAAGGTGCTCGACGGCGTTGCCACCCGCGAGCAGATGTTTCAACTGTTCAGCCGACACAAAGACACTCCCGGCATCGATCCGCTTTCCGGCACTCCCTATTCAGCCGAGTGGTTCGAGATCACCGCGTCCGAATACCATTTCATGCTCGATTTGTTGCCGCCGCTCTTCATGCGCACCGGCATGTTCGGAATTTCTGAGTATAAGGCCGGCAACGTCACCAGCGTATTCCTCGCGATCCGGATCTGGGGCCGCGAGCGCTGGTTTCATGGCTTCTGCGATCTCACGGATCGGCAGTCGCCAGACAAGATGCGCGCCGCCATCATCGCCCACGAGACCGGCGCGAGCGACAGCATGACCCGCGCGGAAAAGCTCGAGGCGATCTGGAACATAATCCCTGTCGAGCTCAGGGGGACCGCCCGCAACGCAGACCCCGAGACCGGGTGGGCCGAACATCGCGGCAAACGCACGATTCTCGTTAACGCCGGAAGGCATGGTGCTGTCTTCAAGCTGCTCGATGATCTGTCGGATCTCGAGATCGACGAGTTCCTGTCCAAAGTCCGATTGCGTCGGAGCTGATGAAGGAAGACGACGATGGGCATCTATAAGAACCGCGCTTCGGCGGTGAAGCGTCTCCATCACGGTGACCGACTTTCGCTCAATGGATGCACCCGCGTACGGCCCATCCTCAAGCTGTTGAGACATGCGAGACCGTATGGCCAACTGCGCCGACGATATAAGCATCCGGCCCTCAGCAAAACTTGGGGTCAGTGCCTGCCACGCGGGAGGTACCCGGCATTACGTAAAGCGCCGATGAACAGGCTGGCCGGGCCGGCGATACTCGTCCTGGCCTGAGTTCCGAGCGGCAGCGTGTTCCAGTCCTCCAACGGAGCGATAAAGCAGGAGAAAGTGCCATTGACCATGCAATGGCTGGTCAACAAGCCTTGCTTATCCAGCACCAGAACGCCTGTCTGATTGCTTGGATACCGGATGGCGGCAACGCGCTGAAGTTCCATGTCGCCATCGACGCGCAAATTGAAAAGCACGACGCCCTGGCTTCTGTGGGCGACTTCCGCGACTTTTTCCGCGAAAGGAACAGGAAGCGCACGAACGCTGTCGACCGCCATCCCGAAAACAAGCGCGTCCAGCTCATCCGCCGCCATGAGAAGATTAGTTCCCAAGAATATAAGGATTGCAATCGCTCCAGCCCGATTGTGCACAGTCATCGCACTCCGCCGGCTAGACGCCTGAGCCATGGCGTGTATGAGACAGCTCTCTCTCGGTAGGAATGTTTGCCCCCGTTTATTGAGCCGGTTGCCCTAGGCCCATGACACACCGCTTGCTCGTTGCGGGGTTTCTCCGATAAAGCACGACGAAAGCGATACGTCGGGTACTCGCTAACACGAACAAACGACTTGGCTTGCAAGTCATGCTCACATCAGGAACAGACTATGAAGCGCCAGATCCGGCCATTCATCGTGGAGGTGAAACAGAGGCGCGGCAAGCAAAAGCCAAGCCATTCGATCTGGGGCGATCTCGACCTGTCCAAAATTGCCACGGAGATGACGCAGCAGGCTCATGCTGCAGTTCCAAATTCCCGGGTCATTGACTTCAGTATAAGGCCCCTTGATGCTGAAGAAGGGGAAAAACCACAAGCGGAGTATCTCATGGCCGATTTTCAGGACGCTCAGACTGTTCAGACGACAGTAGCCCCAGCCAAAGTGGAAGTGCCTGAATCCAAGAAGAGAGTTCCGGCAGCAAAGAAAGCGAAGGCAGAGCTCGTAAAGCCGGTCCGCAAAAACGGAGCGAAACCTGCGCCCCCAGCCGCGGAAGCTCCCGTGGCAGCGAAGACCGCCCGCAAGACATATTCCGAGAAGGAACGCGCCCAGAAGCTTGCCCAGATCGAGAAATCGATCGCTGGCGGCGCGACCAGCAAGATTGCGGTCGGCCAGGCCGGCATATCCGAGCAGACCTACTATTATTGGAAGAGGGCTGCCGCACCTTCCTCCGACAGCGGCGATCTTCGCGATCTTGTCGCACTCGAAGAAGAAAACAAGCGCCTTAAGAATCTACTTGCCGACCGTCTGCGCAAGGAAAATGCCGAGCTCAAGAAGAAGCTGGGCCTGGCCTAAGGCATACTGAAGCATCGACGGAAATTCCGCCGACGCTCAAGGCGGTAGCGGCGGCATATCGCCTTCGCCGACCCGCCACACCCAGGAGCCGATCTCCGGTCGTGCGGCGATCATTTCGTCGAGCGACGCTTCGTAGTTCTCGTCTGCTCCGGCCGGAACGACAAAGAGCGCGATCGGCTCATCCCTGTTCTGGAGCAAAGCGTTGGCGATCGGCTGGTCGGGTTGCAGGTCAAAGCGCAATCCCTTCACGCTCTTCTCGCGAAGGCGGGCGAGCCCATCGACAAGCCTTTTCTCCGGGACCGTCTCGTAGGGAATCCAGTTCTCGGACACCACCATCAACGCGACCTCCTCGACAATGGCGAGGCCGGCCGGGTTCAGTCCGAACGTCGCGATCGTCATGAGATGCGAGCTTGAATCCGCTGCCCACAGAGACAATTCTTTCTCGAAACGTGCCTGCAAACGGCGGTGTAATGCATCATCGATGATGAAGGGAAAGCCGGGCAGGTGCCTGATGACGAGTTTCTGACCGGATCGGGCAGGAACAATCTCTTTCACCTCGCCGACCAGAACCAGTAGCTTTCGTGGGCCGGATTTCGGCGTGAGCGCCATGCCGAGAACCGCGTTGCGACGCTGTTCGATCGCTTCCTTGTTCTCGGCCCGAAACGGCTCGGGCACGAACAGGATATCCGCGAGCGATCCGCCCCTCACCGTCATTTGCCCGGCAGCCTCGAGCAGATGCCAGCGGACATTCCACCAATGTCGCTTGCCGGCCCATCGGGATGTCCAGACCGTCAATTCGGCCTCGTGCCAGAGATAATGAAGGAGGCCACGCAGCGACATCCTCCTGGGATCGGCGGTTACGCTGTCGGAATTTTGCCCCGCAGGCACGGATGCTGCGCGGCTCCCTGTCTTCGACAGGCTGAAGTCCAATTTGAGGGCCGCCATGCCGCTTTGCGGATCGAGCTGTATCGCGCTGCCCATCAAGGCGCCCAGGCCGGACAGCTCGTAAGGCGATTCGTATGAATCGCAGGATGGATCATGCCCGCCGCCGCTCAGCGGCATGCGCTTGATCAGATGAAGGGCGCCGATGCGGGCGATGTACATCGGGCAGCCCGGCTCGCGGCACAGGCATAGCGGACGCTCGGTGCGGGCATAGGCGTTCGCCAGCGCCGCCTGCAGCTCAGGCGCCGCCTCCTCGTAGACCGCACTGCCAATTCTGAAGCGTCGCATCACCTCCACAGCTCCAGGTCGCCGCCGCATCCCTGTCCGCGCATTGAGTCATGGCTTTGCGCAGAACGCAACCCGCTTAGTGAACCGGTCTCAGAGGGAGAGGGAGCCGGGAGGAGTGCGGCCCGGCTGGCGCAGAGAGAGTGCCGGCGGGCGCAACTCCCCTCTCGCGAAGGACATCTCCATGAACATCGTCACGACCACATCGGCCGGCGCCCGGACGGCCGCTCCCCTCGACGCGCCCGCGCCCGCCGCCATCGACAACGCACAGGCGATCCACCAGGCGGCAATGCAGCTTCTGCCTATCCTCGAGCAGGGCAAGCCTGTCACCGCCGCCGCACTGCGCACCGCCATGACGACAAGTTTTGGCGGCAGCGATGCGCAAGGGTTCTGGATCTGGAAGGACGCCTATGAGGCGCTCGAAGTCGCCCAGGTGCTGTTCTTGCGCCGGTTCGGCCCTGCGATCCTGTCCCGGTCCACCACGCCGCAGGCAACGTTGGCGATGATCAAGCGCATCGCCGACCTTCTTCCCACCCATACGCGACGCTCCGACGAGAGCCAGGCCATGCAGCAGCTGTCGACGCCCTTGCCGCTCGCCTTCGTGACAGCGCACGCCGCGGCGATCGCATCTTGCGACCTCGTTCTCGAACCCTCGGCCGGCACCGGTCTGCTCGCCGTTCATGCCGAGATGGCGCGCGCCTCGATCGCCCTCAACGAGCTTGCCGCGACGCGGGCCGATCTCCTCGGCCTGCTGTTTGCACGGTTCCCCGTCTCGCGGCACGACGCTGCCCATATCGACGACCATCTCGACGCGGCCATTGAGCCGTCCCTCGTCTTGATGAATCCGCCCTTCAGCGTCGGCGCCTATGTCGACGGCCATGTCGCCGATGCGGCATGGCGGCACCTCTCTTCCGCGTTCGCACGCCTGCGTTCGGGCGGTCGTCTTGTCGCCATCACCGGCGCGCCGGGCTGTCTCCCGAAAACCCGAAATGGCGGCTCGCCTTCGAACGCCTGCAGCAGCAGGGCACGGTCATCTTCACGGCGGCGATCGACGGCCGCGTCTACGCCCGCCACGGAACCACCACTGAGACCCGCCTGACGATCATCGACAAGGTGCCGGCCGCCGATCCGTCGCGTTTCGTCGCCTCGCCGCGCAAGGCCATGGATGTCGAGACGCTGCTCTCCTGGATCTCCGCCCTGCCGCCCCGGACACCGGGCGGCTTTCCGGACTCAATCGGTGCATTGTCCAGCGGCATCCTGCGCAGTGCCGCCATGCACATGGGTGGCCGATCGGGAGCAAGAACCGCACCTGTGGCCGCCTCGCCAGCTGCTTCAGTCATCCGGCCGGTCCGTGCGGCCGCCCGGCGGGTGGTGCCCAGCCGCCCGGTCATGGCGAGCAGCACCCGGGCCGTGCCACTTGCCTATGAGCTGCGCGACTGGATGCCGCAGCAGAGCGGCCGCCTCACCGACACGATCTACGAACCGTACGCGCTCCAGTCGATCGACATTCCCCGCGCAAAGCCGCATCCGACGCCGCTCGTGCAGTCGGCCGCAATGGCCGCCGTCGCGCCACCAAAACCTTCCTATCGGCCGCTTCTTCCCGATGCGATCATCGACGAAGGCCTGCTGTCGGACGCCCAGCTAGAAAGCGTCGTTTATGCGGGTGAAGCCCATTGCGGCCATCTCACCGGCGCCTGGACGGTTGACGAGACCTGCGATGTCGTCTCGGCCGCGCCAGAAGGCGCTGCGAACGCTGTCCGCTTCCGCCGTGGATGGTTTTTGGGTGACGGGACCGGCTGCGGCAAGGGACGGCAAGTCGCCGGCATCATCCTCGACAACTGGCTGCAGGGCCGCCGCCGTGCGATCTGGATCTCCAAGTCGGACAAATTGCTTGAAGACGCCCAGCGCGATTGGGCTGCACTTGGCCAGGAAAAACTTCTCGTCCAGCCGCTCTCGCGCTATCGGCAGGGCACGCCGATCGGCCTTGCCGAGGGCATCCTGTTCACGACCTATGCGACGCTCCGCTCGCAGGAACGGGAGGGCAAGAAATCCCGGATCGCTCAGATCCTCGACTGGGTCGGCAAGGATTTCGACGGTGTGATCGTCTTCGACGAGGCGCACGCCATGGCCAACGCCGGTGGCGGCAAAAGCGAGCGCGGCGACGTAGCCCCGTCGCAGCAGGGCAAGGCGGGTCTGCGGCTGCAGCACACCCTTCCCGACGCGCGTCGTCTACGTCTCCGCGACCGGTGCGACCGCGGTCGAGAACCTGGCCTATGCGCAGCGTCTCGGCATCTGGGGCAGCGAGGATTTTCCATTCGCCAACCGTGCCGAATTCGTCGCCGCGATCGAGGACGGCGGTGTCGCGGCGATGGAAGTGCTCGCCCGCGATCTCAAGTCGCTCGGTCTCTATGCGGCCCGTTCGCTTTCCTATGACGGTGTCGAATACGACCTGCTCGAGCACGCGCTGACCGAGGAACAGATCCGTATCTACAACGCCTATGCCGACGCATTCGAGGTCATCCACAACAACCTGACCGCCGCATTCGAGGCGACCAACATCACCAATGAGTCCGGTACGCTGAACCGTAACGCCAAGTCTGCGGCGCGCTCGGCCTTCGAGAGCACCAAGCAGCGCTTTTTCTCGCATTTGATCACCTCGATGATGACGCCAACGCTGATTGGCGCGATCGAGCAGGACCTCGCCGACGGCCATTCGGCAGTCGTGCAGATCGTCTCGACCGGCGAAGCGCTGATGGTACGACGCCTTGCCGAGATCCCAACCGAGGAATGGTCGGATCTGCATGTCGACGTCACGCCGCGCGAGTACGTCTTATCCCGAACTCGGGATAAGACGTAATATGCCGCGTCTGCGTTATGCAGAGCACGCCGGGTCAACTCTTTGATCTGCTTTTTCATTTCCTGATCTCCACTTGGCATAATCATAGGTGCCGGGCGGAGGCCGCCCGGCACTGTTTTCATGATGGCTGTTCCAGATTTACTGGTGCCGTGGGTTGGTTGCGGCCGCGAGAGCGGCCATCAGCTTGTCCGACGGCTCCCGGAACCGGCCAGCCCTGATCAGCGGGGGATGATGCGCGTCGAGAAGCGCGAGCTTTTCGGTCGGATCGGCGCGCAGATACATCTCGGTGGTCTGGATGCTGGCATGGCCGAGCCACAGCGCCACCTTGCGAACGTCTCCGGTTGCCTGGAGCGTGTGCATGGCGCAGCTATGCCGAAGCACGTGCGGCGTGACGCTTTTGCCGGCAATCGACGGCACCGTTTTACCGGCTTTGGCGACGTGCAGTTGGAGCCGGTACGCGAATCCATCGCGGCTCATGCGTTTGCCGTCCCGGCTCAGGAACAGTTCTGGACCGTGACCGAACGGGCGAACGGCCAGCCATGCACGCAATGCGGCCTGAGTTTCTTTCCAGAGTGGCAGAATACGTTCTCGCCGTCCCTTGCCGAGGACGCGGACGCTGGAAAGCGACCTATCAGGGAAGTCTCCCATCCGCATCGCCAATAGTTCAGATGCCCGCAAACCCGCGGCATAGGCGAGATGGAGCATCGCGCGGTCACGCAGGCCGCCGCGCGTGCGGATGTCAGGCGCCGCAAGCAGCGCTCGGATTTCTTCCCGTGTCAGGTAGTCGATGAGCCGAGTGTCCGTTCGTTTGACCGGTAGCGCGCGGATCATCATGGCCTGTTCCAGGCAGGCCGGCTGCCGATGTTCGACGAAGCGAAAAAACGCCTTGATCGCCGAGAGCCGTGCGTTGCGAGAACGGGCGGTATTGTCCCGCCCTTCTTCCACATGCTGCAGAAATGCTCTCACCAGCCCGACATCGAGATCCTCGATCATGAGGTCGGAGGGCTGTCGTTTGAGACGGGCCGCGGCGAAACGCAGCAAGAGCGTGAACGCATGCGCGTAGCTCGAGATTGTATGCGGGCTTGCACCACGTTCGTTTGGGAGGTGGCTCTGCAGGAACGCGGAAAGGTCAGGAGCGAGCGGAGTCATATCGCACCTCCGACGAAAGCGCCTTCGGTTGCTGAAGCGATCGTGCGCAACAGGACAGGTGTCGCCTCAAGATACCAATAGGTGTTGGCAACCTCGGCATGGCCGAGATAGTGCTCAGTGCACGCATGTGTCGCAGAATAGCTTGCGGATCATTCCCGCAGGCTTCCAGAGATCGCACTGCGAAGGTGTGGCGCAGATCGTGCAGCCGGGGACCCGGCCCTGTCGGGTTGCGGTACCCGAGCTGTCTGACAATCCGGACGAAGACCACATGGGCTCTGGTCTTGGTCGGGGCATGACCGTGACCGAGCACAAAAAGATGTCGCTTGCGCCACCAAACTCCCGTCGGACGGCAAGGTATTGCTCAAGCGCAGTCCGGGTTGAAGCGTGCAACGGGACGAGGCGGCTTTTACCGAACTTGCCGCTGCGAACCATAAGGCCGTCATCCGTCAGATCATCGCAGCGGAGGGAAATAGCTTCCGAAATGCGGAGCCCAGTCGAGGCAAGCAATCCGAACAGATGATGATATGTAAGCGGGCTGATCGGAGCCAAGCCCGGCACCTTCAGGGCCTCCGCCATGATGCTTGCGATCTGATCCGGCATCAGAATGTACGGAGCTGGCCGCCGCCTTCTGCCGCGGCCCATCAGCCCTGCGGTCGGCACTTCATGCCGTGGGTCTTCACCGTGCAGAAACTCGGCAAAGGCGCGAGCGAGGCCAAAACGGATACGGGCGGCGTTCGGCGTAGCCGCTTCACGCACCCATTCCAGTATCAACTCGGCTGTTATGATGGTGGCGGCTCTTTCGCTGGCGAGTGCAGCGAACTGGCTCAGTGCCTGTTCCTGCGCATCGAACTTCTTACCGAGGGCGCGATGCAACTGGATATAGCGATTGACGTGGCGTTGGATCATGATGCTGCTCCCGGCCAAGACTGGGCAACGGCTGCCAGCATCGAGACATCCACCTTCGCGTAGATCGCCGTCGTGTCCCGAGAGGCGTGCCGGAGTGCGATGCCGATCTGATCAAGATCGGCGCCGTCGCGCAGCCAGGCGGACGCCAGTGAGTGACGGAACACATGGGATCCTGTCGGCAGGTGGGAAAATCCACCACGCTTCAGGATGCGGGCGACGATGCCGGCGATCTCGGCCGAAGACCGCAGCGGAGTAAACGGCGCTTGAGTCCGCAGAAATACCCGGTCCGTCGAGACGGCGGGCCGCGCATCCTCGATGTAGGCGAGAAGTGCATCACCTGCATCCTGGGGCAACGGTAGCATCGTCCCGCGACGACTTTTGCCATGCAACCGTAATCGACCGGCCCGCCAGTCGATATCGGAAAGGCGCAACTGCCACACATCCCCCGCCCGCAGCGCCATTCGCGCGAGCAGGAGGAGGATGGCGCGATCCCGGATATCAACCGGTGTCGTCGTGCCAGAGGATGCAATGATATCTTCAATCGTTGCCGCCGGGATCACGCGCGGAACGGTTGATAGCTTCCGTCGAACTGCTGGCGGCACTGCATGCAACAGAAATGGGGCGCAAAGCCCTTGGCTGACGGTAAAGCGCAGAAACGCGCGCAGCACGGTCACCGTCATTCGGATCGAAGAGCGCGATCGTTCCGGACCCTGATCCAGAACGATCGAGCGGATTGTCGCTGCATTGTAGTGCGCCGGATCCTTGCCGAGAACATCGATCCAACGTCCGGCTTCTTGCCGATAGCGCCGGATCGTCTCCTCCGTCGCCCCACGCTCGCGGCGCAGCCATTGGGCTAAACCGTCCAGTCGCGGATCGCTCTCGAGAGTATCGGGTGGCGCAGAGGGATCGATCACGCCTTGGTCACGCAGGAAATTGACGAAACGACGAGCACCGCGACGGCGATCCTTGGTTCCCGTGCCAATTACCCGTCGGCCCCGCTTGGTTCGGATACCGCACCGACAATTGTGGATAGCAAACTGTTCAATGGTGACGTCAGTGATCTCCTTTGCAGGAATACGCGCCTGCAAGATCCATTCGGCGAAATGCTGTGCCTGACTCAGTCGCCCGGTATAGGTCACCTTGCTGTAGCCGACGGCTCTAAGCCGGATGGCGAACTCTGGCAGGTATTTGTCCAACCGTTCGACACTGGTCGGAAGGGTCACGATCCCGGCATTCTCCAGATAGCGGAGGAAACGGCGGACATCGGTCATGTAGACCGGGTCACGCAGCTGGCGCGGTCTATAGCGCCCGCAACGACAGCGATGCCGCGCGAAACGATCAACCGCTGCCGCATCAAGATCCTTGTAGGCGATAGCATGGGCGCTTGCCCACTTCAGGAAATGTCGCGCCGCGCTCAGGGCACCTGCCGCGAGCTTGGGGTGCTGCGCCAGATAGCCATGGACGAGAGCACGATCGTCGAGAACGGCGGCGCGGTGGTCGCCGCCAGAGCGAGAGTTGGGATGGGAAGCCATGAGGGGTGTCCTTCTGCTGTTGAGAGCAGAGGCATCATGATTATGCCAAGTGGAGATGAGGAAATGAAAAAGCAGATCAAAGAGTTGACCCGCCGTGCTCTGCATAATGCGGACGCGGCATATTACGTCGGCGGGTACTTGATGCATTCCTTCTCCACTCAGTTGTTCGAGGAATATTCGGACGCGGAGGGCAACGTCCTTTCGCGTCCTGTCCACGACGAAGATGGCAACCCGGTCCAGTGCCGCGAGGCGGTTCGCCGGCGCGACGAGATGATGGAAAAAATTGCATCGCTGCCGTCGGTCGGAAGCGCGCTCGATCAGATCCTCCACCACTTTGGCACCGACACCGTCGCCGAGGTGACCGGCCGCACCCGGCGTATCGTCAAGAAGACCGGCCGCGACGGCATCGACCGGCTGTCCGTCGAAAACCGCCCTGGCTCGGCCAATCTCGCAGAAACCCAGAGTTTTATGGATGACGACAAGAGCGTTCTGATCTTCTCCGACGCCGGCGGCACAGGCCGCTCCTATCACGCCGATCTCGGGGTCAAGAACCAGAGGCTGCGCAAGCACTATCTGCTCGAGGCCGGCTGGCGCGCCGACAACGCCATCCAGGGTCTCGGACGGACCCACCGCACAAATCAGAAGCAACCGCCGCTGTTCCGGCCCATGGCCGCGAACGTGAAGGCCGGCAAGCGCTTCCTGTCGACGATCGCACGACGGCTCGACACGCTGGGCGCGATCACGCGCGGCCAGCGCCAGACCGGCGGGGCAGGGCTGTTCCGTGCCGAAGACAATCTCGAAAGCGCCTATGCCCGCGCGGCGCTGCGGCAGTTCTATCATCTGCTGCACCAAGGCAGGATCGAGGGCTGCTCGCTCACGACCTTCGAGACTGTGACCGGGCTGTCGCTGACGACTGACGAGGGCGGGCTGCGCGACGAGTTGCCGCCGATCACGACCTGGCTCAATCGCCTGCTGGCGTTGCGCATCGAAACCCAGAACCTGTTGTTCGAGGTGTTCGAGCAGCTGATGGCGGCGAAGGTTGAGGGCGCGATCGCCGCCGGAAACTATGACAAGGGACTGGAGACGATCACGGCCGAAAGCATCGTCGTCACCGATCGCCGCACCGTCTACGCGCACCCGGTCTCCGGCGCGCAGTCGCATGTGCTGACCGTCGCGCGCAAGGACCGTATCCGGCCGCTCGGCCTGGTCGACGCACTGGCCATTGTCCGGGCGGAGCCGCAATCGGTTCTGCTGGTGAACACACGTTCCAGTCGCGCGGCGATCCGGCTGCCGACGGCGAGCCTGATGCTCGACGACGGCACGATAGAGCACCGCGTACGCCTGCTGCGGCCGACCGACGAGCTGCGCTTCGGTCTCGACGCCCTTGCCGAAACCCATTGGCAGCCGGCCGACCGAAAACTGTTCTGCGACCTGTGGCAGGCAGAAGTCGCCGCCGTCCCGGACTTCATCACCAGCACCTTTCATATCGTGACGGGTCTGCTGCTGCCGATCTGGCGTCGGCTGCCGGACGACGACTGTCGAGTCTATCGTATGCAGACCGACGCCGGCGAACGCATCATCGGGCGCCACATCGCGCCGACGCTGGTCGCGACCATGTTGCGCAATCTCGGGGTCGACGATGTTCCGACCCTCGCTCCGGACGAGGCATGGACCGGCTTGATCGAGGGGCGGATCGGGTTGCAGCTCGCCGATGGCCTGATTGTGCGCCGCAGCCGCGTCATGAACGACTATCGTGTCGAATTGATCGGCTTCACCGACGCGATGGTCCCTCGGCTGAAGGCGCTGGGACTGATCTCCGAGATCATCGCCTGGAAGCTCCGGCTGTTCATCCCGACGACCGCGCAAGGGTCCGCCATCCTCGCCGCGCTCCTCGACCGCCATACGCTGGTTGGTGTCACCGACCGTACCTCGGCGACTTGAGGGGAGGCGATCATGACCGGCTCGGCCTCCGAGCTGGCACGCCGCCTTGGCGAACACGCCGAGGCGGTGTGCCGGGAATATCTCTCCAACGGCCATCGCTCCGGCAATTACTGGATGGTCGGCGATGTCCGCAACACGCGCGGCCGCTCCATGCATGTTCGGCTCAAGACCAGTTCCAAGGGCCCTGCGGGTAAGTGGGTCGATGAGGCGACCTCCGAATTTGGCGATCTGCTCGATGTCCTCCGCGAAAGCTGTGGTCTGGTCGACTTCCGCGAAGTCGCGGATGAAGCACGTCGCTTCCTCTCCATGCCGCTGCCACCGCCCCAGCTCCCACCCCAGCCCGCTGGCGCGCAGCGCCAGCCTGCCGCGGCACGCGGCTCTCCCGACGCCGCGCGTCGCCTGTTCGCCATGTCGCAGCCGATCGCGGGCACGCTGGCGGAACACTATCTTGCCTGCCGCGGCATTCTGCTCTCCCCGCATGAGGGCGCGCTGCGCTTCCATCCCGGCTGCTACTACAGGGATCTCGTAACGGGCGAGACGCGGACGCTGCCTGCCCTGATTGCCGCTGTCACCAGCCTCGACGGGCGTATCACCGGTCTACAACGCATCTGGCTCGATCCTTCGGGTCAGGGCAAGGCGCAACTCGCCGATCCACGCCGCTCGCTGGGGGATCTCCTTGGCAACGGCATCTGGCTAGGCCACCAGCCCGGTGCCCCCGTCCCGGTCATGGCCGCCGGCGAGGGGTTCGAGACGATGGCGTCGCTTAAGGTGGTGATGCCGGTGCTGCCGGTGGCCGCCGCCACCTCGGCCAATCACCTTGCCGGCCTGAGGCTTCCGCCCGGCTGCCGCCGCCTCTACATCGCAGCCGATGCCGACGCCGCCGGCCGGCACGGCATCGAGCGTCTCAGCCAGCGCGCAGGCGAGGCCGGGATCCTCGCCCTGGTGTTGCGGCCGCAGCTCGGCGACTTCAACGACGATCTGCGTCATCTCGGCCTCGGCCGTCTCGCGGCATGGCTTAGCGATCAGCTCGTTCCGGAAGATGCCCGTCTCTTCCTGCCGCCCGGGTGAACGGGTCGGGCCGGCAGGCGGGCAGGGGCGGCGTCGCCGGATAGCCTGCAGGCATGGCCGCGGTCCACCGCAGAGGCCGCGCCCGCGGCCTGCCCGAGAGGCGACCCCTGCCACCCCCTGGACGCGGCCGCAACGGCTGCGCCGTCCTCCGCTCGCGCTTCGGCCTTCGGTGCGGCCGCGTCCGGGGCGCGGCCGGGATGCGCTGTCAGGCCGCGATAGCCGCGGCCACAACCGACGGAGACACGCCATGGCTTACGACCTTCCGCTCGACGACGCCTACGAGCCCTACCACGCCTCCTCGCCGACCGACCGCGTCATCCTCGAACTGCAGATGTACGGCCATCGCCCGCATCAGGACGAACCCGATCCCCGGCCACTTCCCGACGACGAGGTGATCCGGGCCGGCCTCGCCGGGATCGTCGAGACCTTCGCCGGCATGCTCGGCGACACCAGGCTCGAACCCGATCTTGACGACCTGCTCTGGTCCTTCGCAAACGTCTTCCACCGCGCCGCCGAGCGCGTCGCCCGCAGCCTCGACCGCAATGAGGAGGCGCAGCGTTCGAGCCAGCAGGAGCAGGACGGCTCCGAGGTGAAATCGGTCGAGCTGGAACGGCTCACCGCGGAAGGCATCACCTATATCGAGCGCCGCAACGTGCTCGAAATCATGCGCGATGAGGCTGCCGACCTCTACGAGGCACAAACCGGATCGGCATGGCGACCGCGCACCGGCTCCAAGGTCTCCCACCAGGCAATGACCGCAGCGGTGATCGACAGCCGCGACTTCCTCGCCGCCCGCCGCCACGCCGAAACCGAGGTGCTCGTTCCGGCCGGCACCAAAATCGCCTTCGCCGGCGGCCTCGACTGCAACGATCACGACCGGATCTGGGACGCGCTCGACAAGGCTCGCGAGAAGCATCCCGACATGGTCCTGCTCCACGGCGGCAGCCCGCGCGGCGCCGAGCGCATCGCCGCCTGCTGGGCAGAGAACCGCAAGGTCACCCAGATCGCCTTCAAGCCAGACTGGAACCGGCACGCCAAGGCGGCGCCGTTCCGCCGCAACGATCAGCTGCTCTCGGTCGTGCCCTACGGCCTGATCGTCTTTCCCGGTTCCGGCATCACCGAAAACCTTGCCGACAAGGCGCGTGGGCTTGGCATCCCCGTGTGGCGGTTCGCGGAGGGCGGCGCGTAAGCGCCGTTTTCTTGCAAATCTAGAAAATCCAGATAATATGGGGACTGATCAAGGAGCCCAGCCATGCGCCAATTCACGACGGGGGATCTGAACAAACAGGTTGGCGACGTCACCGACGTTGCCAGCCGCGAACCCGTTATTCTTACCAAGCACCGGAAACCCCGGTTCGTGCTGATGAGTTACGAGCACTACGAACGGATGCTCATCGGCGGCGATCCCCGCCGCGCATACCGTGTCTCCGAGATGCCGCAGGAACACACGGAACTCTTCGCCGCCGAGATCGACCGATTGGCGCGCGGGGAAGGATACGATGATGAGCGGTAGATTTCTGCCAGGTCAGGTAATTTCCTACCCGTATCTTTGGGCATGGCAACACCAGCGCGGCGAAACGGAAGGCCGCAAGAGCCGGCCGACCTGCGTGGTCATCGCTGTCCGCGGCGCAAGAGATGGCCGGACCCATCTCGCGCTCTGGCGATAAGCACCCAGCCACCGCCCGGCGATCGGGTCGGTTTGGAAGTCTCCGCTATCGAGTGCCGCCGCGCCGGTCTGACCGATCTCAAGCGCTGTTGGATCGTGGTTGACGAATACAACTACGATATTGCCGAACGCACCTGGTACATCGAATCCGACGGTAAGCCCCTCGGTCGTTTCAGCAAGGCATTCATGATGAAGATCGCAGGCGCCTTTATCGAAGCGCGCAGCGAGGGCCGCCGCGTCAGCCGCCTGGATTGACCTTCTCTTTTTGCGGCAGGGAGCATACCTCGGATCGGACCAGTCCGCCGTTGCCGATGCCTTTACGCCGGTCACGGGAACAGGAATGGCTTCGTCACGCAAATCCGGTGTCATGCTGCTTTGCGCCGACGTATTCCATTCAGGAAAGGAACGCAGCATGGCCGCCGCCGCAAATAGGAAGATATCCGTTTCGATGCGGTTTCGTAGCGATGATCTCACCATCATCGACCGCGGCGCGGAACTGCTTGGCCTGTCGCGCACCGAGTTCATGCGCCGCGCAGCACTCCATGAAGCCCAGACCGCGGTCCTGAACGAGACCGTCATCGGGCTCTCGCCTGACGCCTATGACGCGTTCATGCAGGCGATCTCGCCGCCTGCCGCGGCTCCATCGCCAAAGGCGGCCGAGCGTCTGCGCAGGTCAGCGCCGTGGGAACGATAGGTGGCGATTTCAGCCGTTGAACTGCTCGATGACACGCACCGGCTCGACGCGTTCGGCTGCGGCAGGCCGGCGCTCAATGCCCGGCTGACCGGATTTGCGCGAACCAACCAAGGCCGCCGCTTCACCCGCGTCCTGGTCGTTCACGATGGCGGGGCCGTGGTCGGCAATTACGGACTGAGGGTGTGATCCAACCAAACAGCGCGCCACGCGCGATCCGCGCCGCATGACCGCCGGATCCGATCCCCTGTCTCCGGATCGGGCAACTTGCAGTCGATCAACGCTATGCAGGGCAGGGCATCGGCAGCGGACTGGTCAAGGACGCGCTGCAGCGTTGTATCGCTGGGGCCGATGTTGTTGGCGGCCGCGCGGTCATTGTCAGGGCGATCGACGCCGAGGCCGAGCGCTACTGGCAGAGCTGGGGCTTCATTCCTGGGCGAGACAATCCGTCGGTGCTCATGCGCTCGATCCAGGACATGAACCTCTGGCTGGCCGACAAAGGCCATTAGCTCCACGCGCGTAACGCCTCCGGCAGCGGCAGGGTCCGGGCGCGCCGGCCTGCGGCCGGCCGGGCTCTCGTCGCGGCGTCCCGCCGTTCCCCGAGCCGGCTTCGCCGTCTCGGCCTTCGGGTGACGCTCCCTCGCGCAGGGCCAGAGGGAGAGGGCGGCCGGCGCGGGGCGGGGGACGCTGGAGAGAAGGGAAAGTCACGATGTCGATGATATTCATAGGTGGATCACGCGAGATATTCGAGCTGCCGGAACCTGCCATCGCTCGCATCGGCGCAATCGTTGCTGCCGAGCACGGCGTGCTGATTGGCGACGCGCCCGGAGCCGATGCCGAGGCGCAGGGCCTGCTCGCTGGCTACGGCTACGAACATGTCGGGGTCTTCCATGCGGGCAAGGAACCCCGCAACAATCTGGGCGACTGGGCCGCCTACTATGTCCCGTCTCCTGAAGGCGCTCACGGGTATTGGTTCCACGCTGCCAAGGACCGGGAGATGGCGCGGCGCGCCGACTTTGGGATGATGGTCTGGGACGGTGCATCACCCGGGACGGCCGTCAACGTGCTTCGGCTCGCCATCGCGAACAAGCCGTGCGTCATTTACGATCTGGCCAGGGGCAGCATGGCGATGACGTACAATGTGGAAGACTGGTGCGCCATGCTCCGCCATGCCGGTCCCGACATTCGCCACCAGGCCGAAGCCCGCATGATGCCGGACGAGCGTCTGGCGTTGCCGGGATGATGTACGCGCGGTTCCGCCGACAGCCCGGGGGGCCGACCTCCGATATGCCTGATCCGGCCCCGCGCCGCCACCTCCACTTCTATGAACGGCATGGGCCGGCCCCTTTCGAAACCGGCACACGCGCAGAGCCACGGGGCGTTGTGCACTATGATCATCTTGACCCGTCTCGCATCTGAAGCGGGTGCAAGCGTGCCGAACATCCTGGCTTGCTTGGTCATCCAACCTGGCTGCGCGGTATCATCCCCCGGGGGGCGTGAAGTTCGCTGCCAGTCGGCTTCGATCTCGAAACCGCTGTGCCGCCATACCGAACGCGCAAGGCGGTTCACGCGTCATGCTGCTGTTCGAGGTATTGACGACGCAGGCGACATGACCCGAGAGGCTGCAGCCTGTTCCTGCGATCCGGCAGCGTTGCGTCGGCGGTCAAGCGATGGCGGCCTGAGTTCTTGTCCATCTGCCGCATCCGGGGCCATTCCCGTTTCATGTCGCCTTTGTAGACGACCGCCTGCTTTGTGCGGTCAACCCCCGTTGGGGGTACTCTCGGCGAATATTCTGGAAAATTCGATTTCTGTTTTTGTCTGCGGGCAGGCGAAGGGCCTGCCCGCTATTTTTCGGCAAATAGAATTTTCCAGAATTTTCGCCGAGATGACCGCAGCAGGACGGCCCTCTCCTTTGGCGCCATCGGGAATGGTCCCGATGCAACCGAAGGAGAACTACCATGGCCACCACGATCGCAAACCTCACCACCAAGGCCGACGGCTCGATGGAAGGCGTCTTTGCCACGCTCCGGGTCAATGCCCCGATCACCCTCATCCCGAACACCAACAAGTCGCGCGAGGACGCACCCGACTACCGGATCGTCAACAAGCGAACGGGCTTCGAGATCGGAGCCGGCTGGCACCGCATCTCCCAGCGTTCGGGAGAGGAATACCTCTCGGTCAAGCTCGAAGCCCCCGAGATCGGCGTCATCTTCGGCAATCTCGCTCCCGCCCCGGGTGGCGAGGAAAACAAGAAGGTCATCCTCTGGAACAACCCCCAGTGAGGCATCGGTGGCCGGCCCCGCAAGGGGCCGGCTTCCCCACCGGCAAAGGAGGTTGCAATGAGCCGCTACACCATCACTGTCACTGGCACCGTCCCCGGACAGGTCCGCTCGGATCCAGACGCTGTCATCGGCTACGATCCACCGCTTCGCACCTACTTCCTGCAAGCGTTCCCGCACGAAGAAACCGACGAGCCCCGTCTTTGGCTTGGCACCCACGATCGCGCGTTCGAAACGCTTGGATATCTTCGCCACGCCGCGACTGCGCACGGCTACGACTTCATGCCGCTGCCGCCCGAAATGGCTGCAAAGCTGGTCGAGGACAAAGCGGCAGCCGGCGATCGTTCGAAACGGGCCGGAATCCTCGGTGAACTGCTGAAACACCTCAACCAACCCGAGTAGGCAAACACATCTCAGGGCCCGCGACGGAAAACTCCGTCGCGGGCCCTTTTTTTGCGCGTCGCAAAGAGCCACGAACATCACCCGTCACAGCATGCGACAGCGACTCCATACCGCCGATTATTCCTTTGGCAGTTTATGCTTATGAATGCGGATATAATCCTGCACAGCCTTTCGCAGCAGTTCGGTCATGCTGTGCCCGTTGCTGATCGCCAGTAACTTGAACTGGCGCTGCTCCGCAGCCGTCAGGTAGTAACCGCAGCGGATCATCTCCTCCTCGCGAATCTTCTTTCCGGCGACGGGATCCTTTTTCTGACCCTGCCGCAGCAGCTTGCGAAAGTCAGGCGTTGCACCCGATGCCGGCTCGAGCGTCTGCGGCATGGCCGATCCGGCATTTGGCTCCAGCTTCTGCCCCTCATTTTTCGGGGATGAAATGAACATGCTCGGCAATGCCGGCGGCTGCGTGGAAATCGCCTTCATCATGCGGGCTTTCTTGTCGTCACCGGGTTTCGGTGCGGGTTCTTCGCTCATGCCGCGTTCCTTGTGGCTTCGATGAAGGTTTGCAGAAGGTCGTCGAAGACCCCTTCGCTCTCGGCAACCGCCTTCGCATCGGGCACCGCGGGGCTGTAAAGGGTTTGCCCGGTCTGAAGGTCGCGGTAGGCAACGCGATTGTGCAGGACGTGTTCTGCAATCGGCGTGCCGTTGGCCTGGATGATGGCGCGCAGTTCGGTCAGGGCTCGCGCCCTGCCATCGATGATGGTCTGCTTGGTCAGCACGAATATCGCAGGCAGCGGTCTACCACGGCTCTCGACCGCCAGCGGGATGTAGTGGTCCGTGATCTGGATGGCGGCGGTCACATCGTCGAGGGCAAAATAGACCGGCACGACGACAATATCGGCTGCGAAGAGCCCGGCCATGAGGTTGTCATTTGTGGTGCCTTCCGTATCGATCAAGACGACGGAGCGCTCACCGTTGTGAATGGCTGCGGCGTCAAGGATTTCCTGCGGGGTCATCGCGCTCACCAGCTGGAGCCTGTCGGGACAATTGCCAGCCTCACACAGCATCTGGAACCAGCGGTTCATGTTCTGCCGCCGGTCGCCGTCGATAAGAGTGACCGAATAGCCCCGATGCAGCGCGACGGATGCGAGGGTGCGCAGCATCGTCGATTTGCCAGTGCCGCCCTTGGGGATCGCAGCGGAGATGATCATGGGGGCCTCCTTCCGGCGTAGGCTCCTTGTTTCCATGTTAACATGGAAACAAGTCATCATGGACACATGGATAATATCACGGTCAAAACATGGTGACATAGTCAACGGGGCGAACCGGTTTGGCAACCCGGGCGCGCCCCGATAAGCCCCGCTCGGGGTGCAGACATTGCAGAGCTGCTATCAGTGAGGAAGGGGTCTGGCAGGCTGACCGGAGTGCGGATCGCCCTGATGTTTCCATGTTAACATGGAAACAAGTCTTCAACGCATCATGGAGACATCAAAGCAAATCGCGATGGAGACATCTTCGAAGTTGCAGTTGTCGGACCGCGCCGTTGGGCAACTGCGTTGGGTGAGAAGACGTGCGCCCGTATTTTCCATTCCCCTGGCTCCTATTGGCTGGCTCCTATTGGCAGGATAGCCTATTTTGTGATACACACAAAATAGGCGGCGCGGCCCTGGCGGGCCTTAGCGCCCGCAAGCGGGCTTGAGAGATGGATGCAGACGCCCAGAAAGCAGCGGTCAAGAGCGCGTCACGACGCTATGGCGAGGTGACGCACATCCGGTTTTCGGCTGACGAGCTGGCTAACCTCAAAGCCATTTCGGAGCGGGACCGCGTAACCGTCAGCGAGGTCGTCCGGCGTCTCGCGCGGGCAGAGGCCGGGCATCTGCCTATCGCATCAGAGGCGTTGCGGCCGGCGATCGTGGACATGACCGACCAGCTGCGGCGCGTCGGCGTCAATTTCAATCAGGCCGTGCGCGCCATGAATGACGGCCGCGTTGCCCACGATGAGGATCTTGAACAGGCGCTGGTCGCCGTGGGCAACCTGGTGCGGCAGTTTCGCGAGGAACTGAAGGCGATGACCGTTGATCCCCGCAAGGCGAGGGAGGCCAAGCCATGAGCGGTCGTCTTGCTGGCTACGCGGCCGAAATCGAACGCTATCTTCGAGGCGAGTCCGGCGTGAAGCGTGAGGACCTGGACGACGACAAGTCCGTGACGGGCGCCCGACGCGAGGCCGGTGAATTCCAGGCGATGAAGAGTTATGAGCGGACCGGTGGCGGCGGACGCCTCGGGCAAGGACAAGCCGGCTCGACGCTAGGTGGCGGCAGGAACGCCCCTCGTTCGTCGGCGGAAGGGACAGGACTGGCGGGGAGCTCCATGTCCAACAGGGCACCGAAGTCCACTGCTGCTGCGAGCTCGCCCAAGGCCGCTAGCGCGCCGATCATGGTCTATGGCGCCACGCTCGCCGGTTTCCGGCCGGAAGAGGAGGAGGAAGACTGGAAGCGGCGCGGCGGCGGCGGCGGTCGCGGTGCTGGCCGCTCTGGCGGTACAGAGCGAGCGGCGAGGGCGGGCTATCAGGCGCGGGCCGTGGCGGCACGGGCAGGCTATGCGGCGGGTGCGCAGCCTGCCGTGTTCAAGGTCATGCCCAATCCGCCGTCGACCAGGGAAGCCGCCGCCCGGCTGCTCAATTACATCGGCAAGCGCGACGACGAAAAAGGCGAGAAACACGACATCGAGATTTTCGACGAGGACGGGCAGGTCCTGGCGACAGGCGGCGCACGAAAGGCGTTCCTGGAAACGTTTTGCGAGACATTCGACCCGCCATTGGAAAATACCAATTTTATCGAGGTTCGTTTCGAGCTCGCCGGCCAGGTCACCGATGCCGCCTTGAGCGAGGCGCTGAAAAAGGCCTTCGGTGCAAAGCCGTTCATCTACGCACAGGATGGTCAGGCGGTGCAGGTTTACGCACACACCGATGAGCGGGCAGGGCCGCTTGCGCGAGTCCTGGCCGGCGGTCGGGAGAATTCGCGCAGCAAGGCGCTCGACAAGATCGAGGCGCGCTTGTCTGAAGGCATGGGCGCGGCGGGGGTGGTCGCCAAGGCAGAAGTAACGGCGGCCGTGAGCCGTGAACCCAAAGCGAAATATTTCCTGCAGAAGTTCATCCGCACCCACAGCCAAGTCCGCCACGCAAATGGCGAGCCTGTGCCCGGGGTGAAGAATTCCACGAAGGCTGCGGCTTCGGTCTATGAGCAATGGCGGCCGCAGTTTTCAGGGCGTGAGCGCCGCAATGCCTATCACCTGCTGTTCTCGGCAAGAGCTGGCACCGATGCCAACGCCGTCATGGCTGCGGCGCGCGCTGTACTCGAGGAGCGCGCGCCAGGATACAAGTTCGTCTTGGCGCATCACAAGGACACCAAGCACGTCCATATCCATGCGATGGTGCAGGCACGGTCAGCCGATGGCGAGCGCCTGAAATTCTACAAGCCTGATCTCGCAGCCTGGCGCGAGACCTTTGCGGAAAAAGCACGCGAGAACGGCATTGCGATGGTGGCGACGCGGCGCATGGACCATGCGATGACGCGTCCATTCACGAAGGAGCATGCCGGAGCCTACAGCCGCGCCCAGAGCGATCCGCGCTACCAGGTCAGCGCCAGGACGATCGAGCGAGTGGAGGCCAAGCGGCAACGCCGTCTGGATGGGCAATCCCTTGTCGTGAACGGCGATGCAATTGCTGCCGCATGGCAAAAGACTGTGACGACGATGCGGACCGCGGGCGTAGTCGGTCAGGCTCTCGCTGCAGCGGAGTCGATCGGCAACAATTTTCTGCAGTTCCGTCGCGATCGGACAAGGGAGGGGCAACCAGGTCCTGCCGCGGATCGCGGAGCTGATCAATCGGGGCAGAACTCTTTCCTGTCCCATCCTGGTATGAGAGAATTGAATGCACTGATAGGAGATTTGAACATGGCGCAAACCCCCTTGGAAATGCGGCGTCAGATGGCCCGCGTCAATCAGGCTCTGGACAACATGCGCGAGACGCTGCCGCCGGCGCATCAAGGACAGTTCGAACAGTATCGTGAAGAGGTGAACGATAAGATGCATGACCGTCTCGCGCGGCTGCAATTCGAGCGGCAACAGCAGCGTCGTGGTGGTGGCGGTGGCGAGCCGATCCCCGAGCGCGAGGCGCGAGGGCTAGACCTGCCAACTCGGGACGATCCCCGCCAGCCAGAGCAGCCGCGCACAGGCACCCAGCAGGAGAAGGTGAGAGCCAAGCAGAAGGACGCCAACAAACAGAAGGCTCATCAGGCAGAGGAGCAGGACCGCAAGACACAGCGCTCAAACGATAACGATTACGAGCGTTGATCAAGGGCCGATCTAGCGTCCTCGCGCGGTGGTCTATCGAAACGACGCATTCGTCACAGAATGGTCAGGCTGGATGGCAGCAATGCGCCTCAAAGTCGGACATTGCTGCTACCGAGATCAGAACCCAACAGCGGACGCTCATGCTAGCATTGTAACTTCGCCTTGCGCCTCATGCTGCCCGTTGATGCCTGACTTCCTTTGAATGAGATCCGACATTGCCGGTGATCAACGGGATCAAAGGGGGAAATTTTCCAAATATTGGTGAGGCCGATAATGCTCTTTGGTTAGAACTCACTCACCGTTTGGTGACCCTTGCAAGTAGTCTACATCTCACACCTTAAACCAAGCGACGGAGTGCCCGTCCAAGGCCTTCCGCCACGGCGAAATGCGCCATCTCGCGCCAGTCCTACACCAGCGATTTGATTGATCAGCGAGTTTCGGTTGCTAATGTGCTGGAGTTTCGAAATTCACGCCGGTATTCGTCTGGTCGTCAAGCACGGCCTCTGCTGCTTTCTCGAGCAACAGATGAATTGGGGTGGTGCCAGTGAGCGGCCGTACCACATAGATCTGCAATGGCGACGGCTCCGGGTCGGAACGAAGGCGCCGCAGGCGCCCAGATTCCACCTCTCCTCGGTAGAATTGCTCGGGAAGGTAAGCGAGACCAAGGCCGGCGATTGCAAGGCTTGCTGCTGTGCGAAACGTATTGCAGATCGTCAAATTGCGAAAATGGACATCATTCGTGGTCAGCCAAATCAGCGTCGATCCTCGAAACTGCCATTCACGCGACGTTGCAATGACCGGAAGTTCGCTCAACCCCTGAGGCGTCAGCACCTCGGGGACGGCTGGCAGTTCGGGACTGCACATCCAGGCAAATTGGATCATCTCGATCGGCTTTGAAGCGAAGCGTGACTGTGGCATTTCGCAGGCTGCAAACGCGACGTCGAGCGTACCGGCGTAGAGCTTCTCCTCGATGAGATGCGACAAGCTCACCTCAACTTCGAGCTGCAGACGAGGATAAGTCTGTCGCACAAAGCGTATGAGCGTGGGCAGCCAGGTAAGAGCCACAATTTCCGCAACCCCAAGCTTAACATATCCGACGATTTCCTCCTTTTCCGTCACGGCATGGATGAAACGATCCGAGGCAAGCAGGATCTCTTCGGCATAAGGCATCAACAATGCGCCCTGTGATGTCAGCCGAGCCGTGCGCTGGGAGCGGTCGAACAGAGGAACGCCAATACGCGCTTCCAACTCCTGTATCCGCATCGAAACCGCCGACTGTGTCGCATTCAGTCTGAGTGCGGCTTGGGCAAAGCTGCCGAGACGGGCCGCCCAGTAGAAGGTCTCGATCTGCCGGTGGTTCAAATCCGCTCTCCACGTCGATTCTTTTTACTTCAGATTTTCTGATGCGTCTCCACCGGAATAATTCGATTTTCCTGGCATGCCGCGCGTGACATTCATTCCTAGCCGCGACAGTTGTGCCCCCGGAGCTCGGCCAACCAACTCAAGTGTCGACTATAAGTGAGGAACAGTGCCCAATTCAGCCACCGTCATCGAGATAGATCCGTCGTTTGTTGAGAAGATTATTTTCGAACTCGCTTCTTATGGTGCCGTGGGTGAGAGCGGTGTTTCCCGCACCGTCTATTCTCCCGAGTGGGTGGGGGCGACTGACTACTACGCCCGGAGTTGTCAGGAAGCCGGACTTGAGGTGCACCGCGATACCGTCGGAAACGTCTGGGGGCGGCTTCGCGGGTCGACCGCTGACAAGGCGGTCGTCTCCGGCTCGCACATCGATTCCCAAACGCCTGGCGGCCGTTACGACGGGGCCCTTGGCGCCGTGGCGGCCCTGATCGCGGTCAAAGCCCTGAAGCAGCAGTTCGGGAAGCCGAGGCGCACCTTGGAAGCGGTCGCCTTCTGTGAAGAGGAATCGAGCCGCTTTCCGAATGCAAATTATTGGGGCTCTCGGGCAGTGGCCGGCAGGATCGCTCCAGGCGACCCGGAGCGGGTGATCGGCTTTTCGGGCGAGACGATCGCCGAAGCGATGCGCTCGGTTGGGCTCGATCCCGAGCGCATTCCCGAGGCGCGGCGCAATGACATCGACAGTTTCCTCGAACTTCACATCGAGCAAGGCCCGATCCTCGAACAGGCGGGGCTCCCGGTCGCCGTGGTCGATGCGATCACCGGAATCCGCCATTACAGCGCCGAACTCGCCGGGGTGCAGAACCATGCCGGCGCCTTCCCGATGGACATACGCCATGATCCACTGGCTGGCTTCGCCGAAATCGCTTCCGGCCTCATCAACACGGCGCATCGCCTGGGCCGGCCGGCCGTCACGACCGTCGGCCGCGTGCTGGTCGAGCCGAATTTCCCCGGCATTATTCCGGCCAAGGTGGCGTTCACGATCGATGCCCGCCATCCCGATGCGGCGGCACGCAGGCGGCTGTACGAAATGCATGAAGGGCTGATGCGCGAGGTTGCCGGCCGTAGAGGTCTCAACGTCGACTGGCGGGTCATGATCGACCATGAACCTTCGCCCTCGGATCCCGGGATCGTCGCCACCTTGCAGCGCGCCGCCGCCGAGCAAGGCGTGCCGTTCCTTATGATGGCGAGCGGCGCGGGTCATGATTCACAGCAGATGGCCGCCATCGCCAAGGTTGCGATGATATTCGTCCGCTCCAAGGACGGACGCAGCCATACGCCGGAGGAGTTTTCCTCGCTGGAGGATATTGTTGCCGGAATTCGCGTGCTTGCCGCCAGCCTGCACGCGCTTGCCTATTGAAGAGGAGCTAGCCCCGTGACCTACCCGCGCGACCTGGCCGGCTATGGCCGCAATCCGCCGGACCCGAAGTGGCCCGGCGGCAAGATGCTCGCGGTGCAATTCGTCATCAATTACGAGGAGGGAGGCGAGCATTCGATCCTGCACGGCGATCGCCAGAGCGAGGCTTTTCTCACAGAGGAGCCCACTGTCGCCTTCGCCAATATCCGCAACATCAATGTCGAATCCCAGTACGAATATGGCAGCCGTGTCGGCTGGTGGCGCCTGTACCGGCTCTTCACCGAGCGCAAGCTGCCCGTGACCATCTTCGGCATCGCAACTTCGCTGCAAAAAAATCCTGAAGCGGTCGCTGCAATGAAAGAGGCGAATTTCGAAATCGCTTCGCACGGCTTGCGCTGGATCCAATACGCGGAGATGCCGGAAGAGCAGGAGGCCGCGCAGGTCGCCGAAGCCATCCGCATCCATACCGAAGTCACGGGCTCGCGGCCGACGGGCTGGTACACGGGCCGCATGAGCATCAACACGCGCAAATTGATCGTCCAATCCGGCGGTTTCGTCTACGACGCCGATTCATTTTCCGACGACCTGCCTTATTGGGTCGACGTCGGCGGCCAGGACCATCTCGTCGTCCCTTATACCCTCGACAACAATGACGGACGTTATGTCAACACCTACGGCTATCAGTCGCCGAGCTTTTCCGCCTACCTGATCCAGGCTTTCGATTTCTTGCGGCGGGAGGCGCAGGTCGCGCCAAGGATGATGAGCATCGGCCTCCACACACGTATCGTCGGGCGGCCCGGTCGGGCCGCAGACCTGGAGCGTTTCCTCGACCACGTTGCGGCCGCCGACGACGTCTGGGTAACGAGGCGCATCGACATCGCCGAACATTGGCGGGCCACGCACCCGCCGCGGCTCCGGTAACGGCAATGGCTCGCGCGGTCCTGATAACCGGCGCCGGCGGGTTTGTCGGCTCCAGAACGGCAGAGGTTCTGGCGCTGAGCGGCTGCGAGGTTGTCGGTCTCGATATGTCACCGGATCCGGATAGGAAGGTCGTCGCCTGCGATCTTTGCGATCGGCAGCGTTTGTGGAGCGTGGCGTCGTCGCACGACTTCGCCGCGATCATCCACTGCGGCGCCATCTCAGGCCCTTCGCTCTACCGCGACGAGCCCGACCTGGTCGCCTGGACGAATATCCTAAGCACTGCGAATCTGCTGGAATTTGCCCGGAAACGATCGGTTCCGCGTTTCGTCTTCGCGTCCTCGGCAAGTGTCTACGGCCGTACACCCACGGATCTTCCCGTGAGCGAGGAGCGTGCCCTGCATCCGTCCTCGGTCTATGCGGCCAGCAAGATCGCGGGCGAAGCGCTCCTCGAGGCCTACTGTCGGCAATACGATATTTCTGGCGTCAGCATGCGTATCGCGGCGGTCTACGGCCCTGGGCGTCCAACGGCATGCGCCATCCGTGACATGATCCTGGCCGGGCTGAAAAAGGAGCCGTTGACGCTGCCTTTCGGCCGCGGCCAGCGCTACCATTATGTTCATGTCGACGACGTTGCCGCCGCGTTGAGCGCCGCCGTTCATGCACCGTCCTTGGGCGCGCCTGCCTACACGATCGCAGCCGATCAGGGCATTGTGCTGAGCGCGCTTGCCGATCTCGTCCGGGAGATCGTGTCCGGCCCACCGATTGCCGTTGGCGCCGCCGAGGACCCGCTTTCGGATCCGCAAGGTCCTTACGAGCTCGATGCGGCGGCGCGCGATCTGGGCTGGCGGCCCGCCATCGATCTGGCGAGCGGCATTCGTTCCTATGCTGAGTGGCTCACATCAGAAAACATGAAGATTCCGCTTCAAATCAATTCGGTTGCGTGAAATGTCCGGCGTCACGATCCTAACCTGCGCAAGAAACTGCGAACTGCTCAACCGCTGACGGGCAGAATCCGGGCCTTTGGTATTGAGCAGGCTCGCAATCACAACAAATCCGCCGAAGGCGGATCATCCAGAGAGGGATGCATACCATGATCAAATACATTGCCGGCCTTGCCGGCCTCACAACCGCTTTCGGCCTTGCAGCGATCGCCCCAGCCGCGGCAACCGACCTGGACGCCATTCAGGCCAGCATCACCGAGCATCAGAAATTGCCGGTCTTCGCTGCGCCCGGCGAGGCGTTCGATGCCAAGGCCTGCATGAGCGGCAAGAAGGCGATGGTCGTACCCTTCTCAAGCGCGGTCGAGTTCACCGGCGCGGTGGCGAACCGCATGACGGAGATCGCAAAGGAGATCGGTTTTCAGTACGACCACTACCAGACGCAGGGCCAGCCCTCGCAATGGATCCAGGGTATCAACCAGGCGATCACGCAGCGCTACGATCTTGTCGATGTGCTGATGTCGGACCCGCGCGTTCTCGTTCCGCAGGCAACGCAGGCGGATCAGGCGGGGGTCAAGATCGTGGCCGCGCATGCGTCCGGCTTCGACACTCCCGCCCCGGCGCCCTTCCAGAACGTACAGATCGATTACACTCAGGCTGGGCGCCTGATGGCCCAATGGGCGGTTCTCAAGACCAAGGGCAAGGCGAATGTGCTCGCCATCGTCGCCGAGGATTCCTTCTCCGCCAATTCGCTCAAGAACGGCATCAAGGAGATCATGGACAAGTGCGAGGAATGCAAGGTCCAGTACCTCAACGTGCCGGTCACCGACTGGGCAACCCGCATGCAGTCGACGGTGCAGGCGGCGCTGCTGCGCGATTCCTCGATAAACTACATCCTGCCGATCTATGATGGCATGGCGCAGTTCGTGGTTCCTGCCGTCGAACTCACCCAGTCCGCGGACCGGGTCAAAATTGCGACTTTCAACGGCAGCCCCTATGTGCTGCAGCTTGTTCAGCAAGGCAGCGTCGAGATGGATATCGGCGAAAGCATCGACTGGGTGGCGCATGCGATCGTCGACGCCGAGATGAGGATGCTTTGCGGCTTGCCGTCGGTGAAGGATCCGAAGGTGCCGCTCTATATATTCGATGCATCGAACGCCAGCACGGCCGGCACGCCTCCCCAGATCTCCACCGGTTACGGCGACGCCTATGTCGCCGGCTACCGCAAGCTCTGGGGCCTGGAATGATGTCGCGGATGGCGACTGACGCAAGCGTCGCCAATCTGGTCATCGAGGGGCTGACCAAGTCCTTCGGTGGCGCCAAGGTCGTGAACGACGTCACGCTGACCGTGAACCATGGAGAGATCCACGGTCTGCTCGGCCATAACGGATCGGGCAAGTCCACACTGATCAAAATGCTTTCCGGCGTCTACGCGCCGGACGGCGGCCGCGTGACGCTTGGCGGACGCGAACTGCCGCTGCCGCTGCCTCCCGGCGAGTTCAACCGGTACGGCATATCAGTCGTCCACCAGGCGCTCGGTCTGGTGCCGTCGCTCTCGGTCACGGAAAACCTGCTGGCGCGACGTCTGGTCCGCACAGCCAATCCGATGATCCGGTGGCGGCAGGCGCATCGCGAGGCTCGAAAGATTTTCGCCGACTATGGTCTCGCCATCGACCCCGAAATGCCCGTCGCCAACCTCGCGCCCGTCGAGCGTGCCCTCGTTGCGATCGTGCGCGCGTTCCAGGAAATCGCAGAAACATCCGGCCGCGACGGTGGATTGCTGATCCTTGACGAACCCACGCCATTCCTGTCGCGCGACGATGTCGATCATCTATTTTCATTGATAAGAACGTTGGCGCAGCGAGGCACGAGCGTCATCTTCGTTTCGCACGACGTCGACGAGGTCAAGGAACTGACCGACCGCGCCACGGTGCTGCGCAATGGCAGCATCGCGGCGAGCCTCACCACCGCGCAGGCCTCGAAAGCCGAATTCATCGCCGCGATCGTCGGCCGCGATCTGGCGATGGAGCGTCTGTCCCCGGTGTATCGAGGCGGCGCCGAGGCGCTTGTCGTGAAGGGCCTTGCCAGCGAAAGCCTGCCGCCTTTGGATATCGCTGTCGGGGCAGGCGAAGTGCTTGGCCTGACCGGCCTCATAGGCTCTGGCTACGACAGGATCCCATACCACCTCTTTGGTGCCATGCCTGCGACGGCAGGCGATCTGCGGCTTGGCGATCTTGCCTTGCCGCTGGCGGCGATGACGCCCGCTCGGGCCATAGGCCACGGCATGGTGCTGGTTCCAGCCGACCGGCAACGAGCCGCCATCGTCGAAGGCTTGACCGTGGCTGAAAATCTGGCGGTGCCGGCATTCGGCCGGTCCCTGCCGGCTTATTTCGTGACGGCGCGCAAGATCGTTCGCCACGCCGCCGATCTTGTGCGGAATTTCGATGTTCGCCCGCCTGATCCGAGCCGGTTGATACGTGATCTCTCGGGCGGCAACCAACAGAAGGTCGTGCTCGCCAAATGGCTTCAGACCGAGCCGCGCGTGATCCTGCTGGACGAGCCGACGCAAGGCGTCGACGTCGGAGCGCGCCATCAGGTCTATGGCTTCATTCGTGCTGCTGCCGAACGCGGCGCCGCCATCATCTGCGCCAGTTCCGATCATGAACAGCTGGAGATGATCTGTGACCGCGTGCTCATCTTCAGTCACGGCCGCGTCGCGACGAGCCTGTCGGGTCGCGAAGTGACCAAGGCCGCGATTACCGAGCGGTGTCTCGACAGCCTGAGCGGTGTCCTCGCAGGCGAACCTGTCCTTCTCAAAGAGAATTCCCCATGACAGAAGCAACCCCAGCCGCCACCAGCAAATCGAATATGAGCGGGGTCCAGCGCAATTGGCGCCGCGGTTTTCTGACGGAGCTGGAGCGGTTCGCTCTGCTCATCGCCTGGCTTGTCATCATCGCTATCTTCGGCATCATTTCCCCGGATGCGTTCCTGACCTGGCCGAACTTCTCGACGATATTCGGCTCGCAGGCCGTTCTGGTGATCCTGACCCTTGGCCTGATCATTCCCTTGACGGCGGGGGACATCGATCTTTCCGTCGCGCAGGTCCTGACGCTCTCGTCGATGGTGATTGCCGTCCTCAATGTCGGCCACGGCTGGCCGATCGGCTGGGCGATCGCGGTCGCATTGGCCGCCGGTTTGCTCACCGGCCTGCTCAATGCGTTCTTCACGCTGTATTTCCGCATCCATTCGCTGATCGTGACCCTTGGAACCGGCACGTTCCTGCATGGGATCACCTTGTGGATCAGCAACTCGCGCACGATTGGCGGCATCGACTGGAGCCTTGTCAACGCCGTCATCCTGACCCGCTTTCTGGGCATTCCCCTGGCGTTTTATTACGCGCTCGCCCTCGCGCTGCTCCTGCTTTACGTCTTCGAGTTCACTTCCCTGGGCCGCAAGGCGCTCTTCGTCGGTCGCGGTAGGGACGTGGCTCGCCTGTCCGGCATCCCCGTCACGCGTATGCGCCTGATCTGCTTTCTCGCTTCCGGTGTCTTCGCCGCCATAGCTGGTGTGCTTTATGCCGGAACCTCCGGCTCGGCTGATCCCAATTCCGGTACGCAGCTGATGTTGCCGGCTTTCGCCGCGGCCTATCTGGGCGCGACCTCGATTTCCCCCGGGCGCTTCAACCCGATGGGATCGGTGATCGCCGTCTATCTTCTCGTCACCGGCATCACCGGACTTTCAATCCTCGGGATCGATACCTTCGTTCAGGATCTCTTCTACGGCGGCGCCCTGGTTATCGCCGTGGCCCTGTCGCAACTCGTGCGCGGACGTGAAGAATCTCTCACCTAGCGCATTATTGCGGAGCTCGTGAATGCAACGACTAAGCGGTCGCAGCGCCCTGGTCATCGGGGCCGGCATCGGAATTGGGCGAGCCGTCGCTCTTGCCTTCGGCAAGGAAGGGGCGCGCGTCGCGATAGCCGATTGCGGTGAGGATCAACACAGGGAAGAAGCTGTCGCCGCGATCGTGGCGACCGGCGCCGAAGCTTTTTCGCTCCAATGCGACGTGACTGTCGAAGCCGATGTGTCGGCGGCGGTGAGACAGACCATCGACCGCCACGGCCGCATCGACATATTGGTCAACAATGCCGGCATCGGCCAGCCGGCGGGCGATTTCCTCACGCTGGACTGGACGGATTGGCAGAGGCTGATCGACGTCAATCTGCGGGGCGTCGCCTTCGGCATGCGACAGGCACTGCCGCCGATGCTGAAACAGCGCTACGGCCGCATCATCAACACGGCCTCGCAACTTGCGCACAAGCCGGCGGCCGGTGCTGCCGTCTACAGCGCCACCAAAGCCGCGGTGGTGGGACTGAGCGTCGCCGTCGCGCAGGAGGTTGCCGCCCACGGGATAACCGTCAACTGCGTCTGCCCAGGCCCAACTGATACCGCGACATGGCGGGCCAGCGATGCCGATTGGAGGCGGTGGAAGACGGAGCAGCTTCCCATTCGACGCGTTGCCGAACCCGATGAGATCGCGCCCGCTTACGTCTACCTTGCTTCGGACGAGGCGAGCTTCATGGTCGGCCAGAGCATTTCGCCGAACGGCGGCGACGTAAGCTGGTAGCACTGATGTTGCTCTTCGTAGAGCAGCGTCGACCTATCCTGATTTGATATCACGCCGATCATAGTTTCACGACGGGCAAACCCACCCGCCGGCGCTCGAGCGCGACCATCAGCACGCCCGAGACAAGGATGATGGCCGCGCCGAGGATCACGGACAGTGATGGGACTTCCGAGAATGCGACGAAGCCGACCAGGAAGGCGAAAACCAGCGCCGTATATGCCAATGTTGCCACGAGGTGCGCTGGCGCGCGTTTTGCCGCGGAATAGAGCGCATATTGGCCCAGTCCGCCAAGGACGCCCGAGAGGATCATGAGATATGTATCCCTTGCATCCGCCGGGTAAGGCAGCCAGGCGAGGATCGGCGGGGTCGCGGCGGCGAATACGAGATTGGTGTAGAACACCTGCACCAACGGGCTGTCCTTCGCGGCCATGCGTCTCAGCATGACAAGGGAAACGCTCCAAAGCATCGCGGCCGCAAGCGCCAGCAGAACCGGGATCGTGACGTTCAGCGTCGGCACATCGCTGGCGATCATCACGCCCGCCAAGCCGAGGCCGACCGGCAGCCACTGTGCCGGGGCGAGCGGCTCGCGCAGGAACGGTCCCGACATGAGCGCCACGAAGACCGGCGCGACAAAGTAGAGGGTGATGAGTTGCCCAAAGGCGAGCGTCTCGGCAGCGAGGTAGAAGCAGAGCCATGCGGCGAGGATGATCATGCTTCGCGAGGTGAGTTCAGCCTTGCTGTGGCTTCGCAGGACGCCGGAAGTGGCGCTTCGGCGGCTGAAGATCATGATCGCCGCGACGACCGTCAGGCTGCGCACCATGAGGATGGTCCATCCCGGAACGCGGCTGACCACTGCCAGAGCGTCCTGCACGGTCATCAGAAAAAATGCGGTGAGAGAAATGCCGGCGGCCGCCAGAAGCGGAGTGGAGGATCTGGCGATGAGGCGCTCGGACATTTTCAGGGCATTCTCTTGAACGGCAGGGAACGCCCGTGTCTATCCGATCGCCGCGCACCAGCACAGGCGCTAAACACAGCGAATTCGGTGCCGGGCTGGCGCCACGCGCCGGATCAGGATTTTACGGCGAAGACCTGGATCTCGATGCGCAACCGCGGATCGGCCAGCCGAGCTTCCACGCAGGCGCGGGCAGGCGCGTGGCCCGGCGCTATCCAGGCATCCCACACTGCATTCATGGCGTCGAAATCCGTGACGTGGGCAAGCCAGACATAGGCATGAGTGATGGCGGATTTGTCCGTTCCCGCCTCGCTCAGCAAGGCATCGATCCTGTCGAGGATATTGCTGGTTTGGCCGGCCAGATCGAGATCGGGATTCGACGAAACCTGCCCGGCCAGGACCACCATTCTCCCCGAGAGGGGAAACTCGACGATCTGACTCATTCGCTGATTGGTGTGGCGTCTTTCGATGGTCATCTTCACTCCAGGAGCAGGTTTCAGGGGCATTCAAATTGGAGCCCTAAGTTCGGTGTTGCGCGAAGTCTGGATGGCGCTGCACGGGTCGGGCAACGAAGCAACCACGTTCTTTATAAAGGACAGTATTCTTTTAAGGGAAAAGATGCCCAAACGCTCTTCTGCTGTCAACCGCTGGCCTGTGCGGTTTCGTCGATCTGGCGCGTGGGGCGGTCGAACGCCGCAACGTAGGTTGCTTCATCGATCTCGATCACTGTCGGCCGGCGTGAGGCGAGGGCGGCCGTCACAGCTGCCGCCAGCGCCGCAGGATCATCGGCTGTCATATGCGCCCAACCGTAACCCCCGGCGAGCAAACGAAAGTCGGGGGTGTGGATATCCACGCCGAGCGGCGTGATCGCCGCGCCTTCCATGTAGGATTTGATCTCTCCGTAACCCCGATTGTTCCAGAGGACCATGACGATGTCGGCTTGAGCCTCGACGGCCGTCCCCATTTCCGCGAGGGAAAACTGGAGGCCGCCGTCGCCTACCAGCGCAAACACCGGTCCGTCCGTCTGTCGACCGAGCCGCGCGCCGACTGCGGCCGGAAGAGCATAGCCCAGCGTGCCATAGCCGGTCGCGGAGGAAAAGAATTGTGATGGAGCGGATGCACCGAAGGCGAGGCAGCCCGCATAGGCCGGCTGGGTGGAGTCTCCCACAATCACCGCATTGGTCGCGCTATCGCGCAACAGGTCCAGCAAATTGAGGCAAGCGCGCTGCTTTCGCAGCAGGCTGTTGCTGACGGCCGCCCGTGCCCTTGCCGTTCGAAGCGCGCCGTCTCCGGCTTTCCGCCCCTCGATGCGTTCCGCCAGGCGCTCGGCAAAATCGCGGGCGTCGGCAACCACCGCAAGGTCGGGCAAGCGTCCCCGCACTGTCTGTTCGGGATCGATGTCGCAACGCACTAGACGACCGGTCAGCTCACGGTGATTGGCCAGGCGGTCCTCGAAATCGGTCGGCCCGAGTTCAGTGCCGATGGCGAGGATCAGATCGGCCGCGGCCATCACCGATGCGCCGACGTCACCTCCCGGCCAGATCGGCAGCGCCAGCGGATGATCCTGAGCCAGGATGCCGCGCGCGTTGGTCGTCATCAGCACGGGCGCATCGAGACGTTCCGCCAACGTCAAGATGGCATCGGCGGCTGCTGTCGCGCCGCCGCCTACAATGATCAATGGCCGCGAGGCCTGCGCGCACTCCTTCGCTGCCGCCGCCAGACCGGACTCGGCGGCCGCCGGGCGATCCGGTACAGGCAGTGTGCGCGCCGGGCCCAGGCGCGAGGCGTCGACCGACAGCAGGTCGACCGGGATCTCGATATGAACCGGCCGCGGGCGAGCCGATGCAAATATCGCGAAGGCACGGGCCAGTACCGTGGGGAATTCGTCGATGGTCAGTACGGTGTGGCTGAACGCAGAAACCTGCGTCATGAGCTGCCGCTGATCCGGCAATTCATGCAGATGGCCTGCGCCCGACCCCATCGATCCAGCCGGGTTGACCGTCGAGATCACCAGCATCGGGATGGAATCGCCATAGGCCTGCCCCATGGCCGTCGCGATGTTGGTCAGCCCGGGGCCGGTGATGATGAAGCAGACGCCGGGGCGACCGCTTACTCGCGCATAGCCGTCGGCCATGAAACCCGCGCCTTGCTCGTGTCGGGCGGTCACGTGTCGTATGCTGCTCCCGGCGAGACCTCTATACAGCTCTACCGTATGTACGCCTGGAATTCCGAACACGGTGTCCACGCCGTTGGCGGCAAGCATTTGCACGATCCAGGTCGCGAACATTGTCATGATGCTGCTTTCGTCAAAAGCCTGGCGCAGGCGCTTGCAAGCGCGCGGCACCCGAGCACGAGATCCTCGTCCCGGGTGTTCTCGTCCCAGTGATGGCTGATCCCGCCGATGGAAGGCACGAACAGCATGCCGGCCGGCATCACCTGCGCGAGGATCTGGGCGTCGTGGCCGGCGCCGCTTGGCATCCGGATGGCGCGGCCCGGCGCAACCTCGTCGGCCGCGCTTTCCAGAGCCTCCTTGAATGCGGCGCTCATGGCATGCGGAGCCGAGCGGCTCACCAATTCCATATCGGCCGAGCACGGGCCCGCGGCGTTGGTTTCGTCCACGAGGTCGCGCAGCGCCACATCCATGCGCCGAAGCACCTCCGGATCGGCGTCGCGCAATTGCAGCATCATCTCGGCGAGATCGGGAATGATGCTGACTTGGCCGGGCTCGAGCCGCATTTTGCCGACTGTCCACACCGTGCGCTCACCGGCCAGCACGCGAAAGCGTTCCTCGACGCGATGGATCAACGCCACCAGGGCCGCACCGGCATCCTTGCGGACCGCCATCCGCGTCGTACCCGCATGATTGCGCTGGCCGCGGAAAGTGAGCCGATATTGCCATATGCCAACGATGGTGGTGACGACGCCAACGGCGAGACCGTGGGCGTCGAGATAATCGCCTTGCTCGATATGCGCTTCCAGATAGCCGAGATATCTCCCCGGTTCGATCCTGAGCCGCTCGCGTCCGCCAAGGCCGGCGTCCGTCAGTGCTTGGCGCAGCGGCTTTCCGGTCGTAGCGCAGCGGGCCGTATCGATCTCCTCCTCCGAAACCTCTCCAATTGCCGAACGGCTGCCGAGGAAGCTCGCGAAATGCGCTTCTTCGTCGGCCCAGTCCACCGGTTCCACCGCGATGTCGGATCGGCCGCTTTCTGCAACGGCGCGTGCAATTTCAATAGCATAGACCACGCCCATCGCACCATCGAGCCAGCCGGCGTAATTCTGAGAGTCCGAATGCGAACCGACCAGCAGCCTGCGGCGCTGCCCTGCCGCCGTGCCCAGAATGTTCCCGGTGCCATCCATTTGGGGATCGAGGCCGGCCGCCTTCATTCGGCCCATGATCCAGCGACGGGCTGCCATATCCTGCGGCGAGAATGTCGGGCGATGGACGCCGGTGCGATAGGCGCCGAAGCTCGCGAGTTCTCGCAGCTCCGCGAGGAGACGTTGAGGATTTATCTCCAGCTTCATTGGATACCTGTTCTTGAACCGTCTGAGATACCGTTCCGGCCGCTGTCGCTACGCAGCCTCGGCCTTGCCCGAAAGGACGGCGGAGAGGAAGGCGCGGGTGCGGGGCTCAGCCGGATTGTCCAGAACTTGCCGCGGCGTGCCGGTTTCGACGACCTTGCCTTCGACCATGAAGATCAGCTTGTCGGCGACCTCGCGGGCGAAGTTCAACTCGTGGGTGACGATCACCATCGTCATCCCGCTGCTCGCCAGGTTGCGCATGACCGCCAGCACTTCGCCGACCAGTTCCGCATCGAGCGCCGAAGTCGGCTCGTCGAAGAGCATCAGCTTCGGCTTCATCGCAAGCGCGCGGGCAATCGCCACGCGCTGCTGCTGTCCCCCGGAAAGCTGCGCGGGATAGCTCCCGGCCTTTGCCGCCAGGCCGACCCGCGACAGGAGAGCTTCGGCCTCGGCGATGGCCTGGGCCCTGGGATGGCCCAGGACTTGCACCGGCCCTTCGATCACGTTTTCCAGCGCGGTCATGTGGGGGAACAGATTGAAACGCTGGAACACCATGCCCGTGGCGCGGCGCTGGCGGGCAATCTCTCGCTCGCTCAGCCTGTGGACGACCCCGGCCTCCACGCGGTAGCCGACCAACTCGTTGTCGAGATAGAGGCAGCCTGCGTCGATGCGCTCGAGCTGGTTGATGCAGCGCAGGAATGTCGTCTTTCCCGAGCCCGACGGGCCGACGATGCAGACGACCTCGCCGGGCAGAACGTCCATGTTCACGTCGCTGAGGGCATGGAAGGATTGAAATCGCTTGCCGACGCCTCGCGCGCACACGATCGGAAGTTGCTCGCCGACGCCCATCAGTGTTTGCCTCCGTTGACGAAGCCCCGCGACACGCGCCCTTCGATCCACATCTGCAGGATCGAGAAGAAGGAGACGATCACCAGATACCAGATCGTAGCGACGAACAGCATCTCCATGATCTTGGTGTTGACGTAGTAGATGTCCTGCGCCGTGCCGGTCAGTTCCAGGAAACCCACCACGCTGGCCAGCGCGCTCATTTTCAGGAGGCCGATGAATTCGTTGCCGAGCGGCGGTATAACCACGCGCAGCGCCTGCGGAAGCACGATGCGGCGAAACGTCAGCGCGTAGCCCATGCCGATCGACTTTGCCGCTTCGTGCTGACCGGCATCTATCGACAGGAGACCCGAACGGATCACTTCCGACGTATACGCGCCTTCGTGCAGGCTGAAGGCGATCAGCGCCGCGACGAACGGTGTCATCACCGTCACCGTCGGAGCCTGCCAGAGGCCGGGGATTCCGATCACCGGGAAGATCAACGCGAGATTGTACCAGATGAGAAGCTGCAGGAGGATCGGCGCTCCCCGGAACAGCCATGTATAGAAAGCCGCGGCCATCGAGATGACCGGATTGTGCGACGTGCGCCCGATAGCCGTAGCCGTGCCGATCAGGACACCGAGCGCCATGGAAATCACCGACAGCACGATGGTCATCGCCACACCATGCAGCACGCGTGGATGGAAGATGTAGTCGCCGACGGTCGCCCAATCGATGTTGCCGACCGCGAAGGCCCATACGATGTAGCCCAGAGCGACGACAAGAAGCGTCGCTCCGAACCAGCGCCCATAGTGATGAGGTCGCGCGTGCGGAAGCGCGGATATGTCGACACTTTCCAAGGCAAGCCCCTTTCCTGGCACCACGGGGATGGAGGCGCCTTACGGCGCCGCTCCTGCGTTCAGCGTGGGCTTTTCGATAGCGCTGGCGCCCAGCTTCCATTTCGCGATCAGCTCGGCATATTTGCCGCCGGTGAACACCTTTTCGGCAGCCGCCAACACCGCGTCGCGCAATTCCGGGTCTTCCTTGCGAAAACCGATACCCAGCTTCACATTGGTAAAGGGTCCGCTGAGCGTGCGAAAGGGGCCTTCCTTGCTGGCTAGGACCGTCGGGATTGCCTCGGTTCCCTGCACCGACCCAACGGCCCGTCCCTGATTGAGATACAGGAATTCCGACGCCATATCCGTGTCGGTGATCACCTGGATTGCCGGCAGGCCGGCAGGGATGCAGTTCTCGGTGCTCCATTTTTCGACCGAGCCCGGATACGAGGTTCCGCGGTTTGCCGTCACCACCTTGCCGCACAGGTCAAGTGGCTTCTGGATATCGGTATTCTTGTCCAGTGTGAAGAACACGGCGCCGGCATTGAGATAGTCGACAAAATCGAAGTTTTCGCGCCTCGCAGGCGTGTCGTACATGCCGCTGATGATCAGGTCGATGCGCTTCGATTGCAGGTTGGGCGTCAATCCCTCGAAGCGGGAATGGACATATTCGAGCTTCACGCCAAGCTCCTTGGCGATGGCGTTTATCAGATCGACGTCAAAACCGACCAGCTCGCCCGATGCCGGATCGACGTATTCCATCGGGGGATGATCCCGCTCGATGCCGACTTTGATGATGCCGGCCTGGGCGATGCGCTCCGGCAGTTGCTGCGCCCAGCCTGCCGCCGTCGAGAGCAGCATGACGGCGGAGAGTCCGATTAGATGTTTCAGCATAGGTTCCCCTTTTTTCTGAACGACGCGGGAGGCTTGTCTCTCTGTTGCGCCGGCACCCGCACCGGCTGACAGTTTCGTGCGTCACAAGACCGGACGCGCGATCTGCGGCACGGGCTTTTCCCAAAACGGCAGGCGCTCGCGACGTGGCGACCACTCGCCCCGGTCGATGAGGCCGCGGCTATGGGCCGCTATCTCTTCCATGGTGGCAAACCAGACGCCGCCCTTCGCAACCATGTATTCCAATAGGTCCACCATGGCCTGCGCCCGCGCCGGGCGGCCCGATACGAAAGGATGCCAGACCGACGACCACAGGCCGCCATTTTCCCAGGCGGCATCGAACTCGGCGCGAAAAACCTTCATCGCCTGTTCCGGAGACTGGATCGGCAACAAATGGTTGAAATCGCGGCTGTTCATATATTGCGGCCAGTCGTCCAGCGCGTGGTCCGACGGCAATTCGATCATGGCTCCGCGGTCGCTTTCGATCAGGTAGGGCACGTCGTCTCCCGAAAGCGAAGCGTCGTAGGAAAAGCCTTCGTCCAGGAGCAAATTGAGTGTATCCGGCGAGAACGCGCCCGAGGGGCAGCGATAGCCGGCCGGACGCTTGCCGGTCACGGCTTCGATCGCCTTGATGCCTGCCCGCAGGACCTTGGCTTCGTCGGACGGCGTCAGGCTGTTGACGCGTTCATGCAGCCAGCCGTGATGGCCGATCTCGTGTCCGGCTTCGACCAGCGCTTCCACGGCGCGCGGATAGGTCTCGATGCACCATCCCGGCACATACACGGTCTGGCGAATACCGAAATGCTGCCATATCCGGACCAATCGGGGCACTGCGACGTTGGCACCGTAGCGCAAGGTGGACGAGAGCGTGATGCGGCGGCGCGAATCCTCCGGATAATAGAGGTGCAGCAGGCTTTCGGCATCGAAATCGAAGGCGAAGCAGACGGCGCAGCGCGCTCCGTTCGGCCATGCCGGAGGGTTGTCGATCAGCTTGAGCATGCCTGCCTTCACGGGTTTGAAAAGCGTTGTTTAGGCGCTCTTGATATTGCCCGCTGTAAATTTAGTGTCAACTCTATTATTTGAGTTGAGGGTAGATAATTGCCCCTCGAACGTGGTTTAAGGATGGAACGATTTGATTCACGGAGGGCGGCAGATGGCAAAGGGTCTTTGGGAAAAGCACAAGATCAAACGCACAGAGCAGGTGCTCGATGCGGCGGACGCGCTTTTCCGCGACCAGGGCTATGAAGAGACCAAGATCGAGGAAATAGCCGAACTGGCGTCCGTCGCCTCGGCCACCGTCTACAATTATTTCAAGAACAAGCCGAACCTGCTGATGGAGATCGCGCTCCGCCACATCCGGGCGGCGGTGCCGGAGCGACGCGAATTCATCGCCAACATCCCGGACGATCCGATGGAAGGCATCATAGAGTTCGAGAAACTGCTGGCGGATCAGGCCGTGCGTCATCTGACTCCGGAATGCTGGCGGGTGGTGATGTCAGCGCAATTTGTGGACACGGACGGCGTCGCGCACCGCACGGCGCGTCGGCTCGACCTCATCATACGACGCCAGTATTCAGCGATCCTCGCGGACTATCAGAGGAAGGGGCGGATTCGCGCTGATGTGGATATTTCGGTGCTATGCGACATCCTGATCGGGATCGGCAATGCGGCGCTCGCCAAGCTTGTCACGTCGCCGGCGATGCAGGTGGAAACCATGCGTGAAATCGGGCTGCCGCATTTGCGGCTCGTCCTGTCGGGCGTCACAACGTCCCTGACACAGGCAAAAAATTAGCAGCTTGCTCCATTTTTAGATTTAACTCCAAAATTTCTATTGCGAGACGCCGGCTCTTGGCATAGCTTCAAGCTGTCAGGTTCGAGCCCCGCTCCGCCTGCACCCTTGAAAAGACAGTTTTGCCTAACGCCGGATGTTCCGCTTCCGGCGTCGGGGATTGCTATGCTGCGCGACATTAGCGCGGCGCTGAACACGGTGCACAATGTCTGTCGAACCTCTCTCCATTCCCCAAAAATCGGCGCTCGCTTTTCTCGCATCCTCCCATGCGGCGCTGTCGCGCGATCACCAGACGATCTGGTCTTTCCACGAACCTTCGTGGCGGGAGTACCGGTCGTCGCAATGGTATGTCGACCGGCTGCGCGCGGAAGGCTTCGACGTGGAGCAGGGCTCGGCCGGAATGCCCACCGCCTTCTGCGCGCGGTGGACGAACCCGGCGGGCGAGGGGCGCGGGCCTGTTGTGGCGGGCTATGCGGAGTATGATGCGGTGCCGGGTCAGTCCCAGGTGGCGGCGCCCTACCGCGCGCCGCGCCCGGGCACGACAAAGCACGCCGCGGGACACACCGACCCGCACTCGGCCCTCGGCCTGGGTTCATTCGCCGGTTTCCTTGCCGCCAAGCATGCGATGGAAGCGCATGGCGTGGCCGGCACCCTCGTATTCTTTGGCGAGCCGGCGGAAAAGATGTGCGGCTCCAAGCCGGTCCATGCGGCGCACGGCTATTATGACGGGCTCGATGCCGCTATCTCGTTCCACCCGCATTCCTTCAACGCCCTGACCAACGGCGTCTTCTGGGACACGACCAGCGCACCCTATTGGAGCAAGATCTACACCTTCGAATGCGAGGCGCCGGAGACCTGGCAGAATGAGGGCCATGGCGGCAGCGTCGCGCATGCGCACGCCACCGCGCGGGCTCCCGGCGCCATCGACGCCGTCTGCCTGATGTACACCAATTCCAAGCTGATGAAGGAATCCATGCTGCCGCACACGGGCACCTGGACGCTGAATGAATTCATCCCTGTCGCCGGTCAGGCCGCCGCCGACAATCTCGCTCCGGCCTATTCGCAGATCCAGTATTCGATGCGTGCGCCGACCCTCGAAATGTGCGCTGCCGCCTTCACGGTGCTCGATCGCAACGCGGCGCATGTAGCGGCCATGACCCACTGCTCGGTAAGCTCGGCCTGGATCACCAAGACACGCGCCGGATTGCCCAACCATGCGCTGGCCGAGGCGACGTTCCGCAATTTCGAACGCGTGGGGGCGCCGCAGTGGAGCGAGAAGGCCAAGGAGTTCGCAAGGCAAGGCCAGCGGCATCTCGGCCATGAAGCGATGCCGGAACCGTTCATCGATAACATGACCCGTCTCACGCCGCCCGCCGAAGCCGAGGCGGCTTTCCGCGGCCAGCTTCCGGCCTGGCAGTTCAACTACGCGGCCGACGACTATGTCGACTACACCTGGCATGCGCCGACGGTGCGCCTCTACGTGGCCCGGCCGACGCTAAAGGCGCCGGCTTCGGGCGCCCGCTATCCCGAGTGGCTGCGCCACGCGATGAACGGCGATCCGGATTGCATCGATCCGATGTGGAGCAAGGCGGCGCAGGTGATCTCGACGACGATCCTCGACCTGATGACCGATCCGTCCATCCTCCGGCGCGCGCAAGCCGAGTTCCGCGAGCGCACCGGCGGCGGAATTGGCGGCTCCAGATGGGTGGCGCCGCTGCTGCCGTCCGACTTCCAGGCGCCGACCGGCTATAACTGGCCCGAATGGGTGGATACGCCCCGCGGGCGCGAATGGTCGATTCTCTGATTTCCTTCAACGACAGGAGCAACAAAATGCCCGTTCCCAGCCATGACGACGTCGTGCAGTTCGTCGCGAACAACCGCTTCCCGTTTCCAGGTCAAAAGACCTGGCCCGCCGACTACGTCACGCTGACCAATGCACCGGCACGCCAACGGTCGGTGCCGGCCGAAGGCGGTGAGTATTTTCCTGACATCGTCGTCATCGACGCCAAGGGAAAGACGCGCGAGATCGGCGATGTCGAGGAGGTGCTGGATTCCGCCAAGGTCGGTTTGTGGAAGGCCGCATCGGCGGCCGGCGACGAATTGCCGGATTATGGCACGCGGATTTTCTTCCTCTATGTGCCCGCCGGAAAGGAAGCGGAAGCTCAGAAGCTTCTGGACGACAACGGCGTCGCCTATGCGGGCGTGCGCGGCTATTCGGCCGATGCTTCCGGCAAGGTCGTCATCGCTCCCTTCGTGACGCGCGGAAATCCTTACGACCATCAATGATCGCCCTCCGGCGAAGGATAGATCGATGACCAGCGCGACGCTCGGCGGCCATCTGCGCGGCATGCCCGCGGCTATGCAAGATGGCACCGCGGCCGAGCTGGTATCGCTGCGCCTCGATCCGGCAGCGGGGCAGATGAGCCTGCCGCTGCTCACGCTCGACGAGGCGGTGTTCGACAGCAATGCCAAGGCTTTTTTCGGCTTTGCCGTAAAGCATGGCCTCGGTGTCTTTCCGCACCTGAAGACATCGATGGCGCCGTCGCTTGCACTGCGCCTGCTGGCCGCGGGGGCCGACGGCATGACGGTCGCCGATGCGAGGCAGGCGGCGGTGCTGCTCTCGCACGGCATTACGCGTGTGATGTTGGCCAATCAGATCGGTGGCCGTGGCGCTGCACTGCGCCTCGCAACCCTCCTGGCCCGCTATCCCAAGGCCGAGCTGACGGTCTTCGTCGATTCGACGGAAGGTCTGGCGGCGCTGGCCGATGCCTGGCGCGACCGCGCCGATCTTCCCCGGCTCGGCATCGCCGTCGAGGTCGGCAGGGGCCGGGGCGGCGTGCGTTCGCGACAGGCCGCGCAGGCCCTGATCGACGCCGTGCTCAATGCCGGGACGTCCGGAACGAAAGGTCTCTATCTCGAAGGCGTGGCTGCTTATGAAGGGGCTGCTGCACTGCCGGGTTTCGACGCGCCGGCCGTCGAGGCTTCGATTGCGGAGCTCCTCGATCGATTGGCCGATGCCGCAATCCACGCCCGGGCCCGAATGGATCCAGCCCGCTCCCTGATCGTAACGGCGGGCGGCTCGGCCTATTTCCATCTGGTGGTGCATCTCGCACCTGTGATTGCCGATCTCTTGCCGGCGCGGCTCGTCCTCAGAAGCGGTGCCCTGTTCTTTCACGATCACGGTATCTATGCCCGCGCCATGGCGGCCATGACGCGCCGAAACCCCGACGGCCCCTCCGGCTCCTTCCGTCCCGCCTTGAAGCTCTGGGCGGAAGTGCTTTCGCGACCCGAGCCCGGCCTGGCGATCCTCGGCTTCGGCATGAGGGACGCTCCTGTCGACCAGGGTCTCCCGGTGCCGTTGCAGCTTCACCGCGATGGCAGGCTCGTCGCGGCGGCGCTCGCCGGCTGCACGATCGACAGGCTCAACGACCAGCACGCTTTCATGTCACTGCCGCCAGCGACGGAACTCGCTGTCGGCGACATCGTCTCGCTCGGAATTTCTCACCCCTGCACCTGCATCGACCGCTGGCGTCTCGTCTGGGGCGTAGGTCCAGACGGGCGGGTGAGCGCGGTACATCCCACTTACTTCGGGTAGCCGGGCATGACGTCGATCTCGGGACTTTCCTCCGCCGACTGGCGCGCGCGGCTGAGCGCTGAAGCGGCAGCGGCGCCGGCAAGCGGCATCGCCGAAGTGATGCGCCATGGCTTCGGCCGCAGCGGCATCATTCCGCTCTGGGTCGGCGAAGGCGACCAGCCGACGCCGGCCTTCCTGTGCGAAGCCGCAGCCGCCGCGCTCGCTCGTGGCGAGACCTTCTACATGCCACAGGCGGGGCTGGCCGAGCTTCGCGGCGCGCTCGGCGCCTATCACGACAGGCTCTATGGCGGGCTCTTCGGCGCGCCATTCCGCGCCGAGCGGTTCTTCGCGACCGGATCCGGCATGCAGGCCATTCAGATCGCAATCCGTCTCACGGCGGGAGCAGGCGACGAGGTGATCGTGCCGACCCCGGCCTGGCCGAACTTCGCCGCCGCCGTCGGCGTGGCGGGCGTGGTGGCGCGCCAAGTGCCGCTGCATTTCGCCTCGACCGGTTGGCACATGGATCTCTACGACATCGAACGGTCGATCGGGCCCCGCACACGGGCGCTGTTCCTCAACTCGCCTTCCAATCCGACCGGCTGGACGGCGAGCGAGGCCGAGTTGGGCGCGATCCTCGATCTCTGCCGCCGCCACGGCCTGTGGATCATAGCGGACGAGGTCTATTCGCGCTTCACCTATGACCCCGCACGGCGGTCGACGCCTTCGCTGCACAGCGTTGTCGCTGCCGACGACCGTGTGCTGTTCGTCAACACGTTTTCCAAGAACTGGGCGATGACCGGATGGCGGATCGGCTGGATCGAAGCGCCCGAAGCGCTCGGGCCTGCCGTCGAAAACCTGATCCAATACGCCACCTCCGGTGTCGCCGTCTTCATGCAGCGCGCCGCGGCACTGGCGCTGAACCAGGGCGAGGTCGCGCTCGCCGCGCTCATGGAAAGGGCGCGTGCCGGCCGCGACATCGTCACCGGTGCGTTGGCGCGACTCCCGGGCATAGACTTCGCGCCGCCCGGAGCTTTCTACCTGTTCTTCCGCGTCGACGGCGTGAGCGATTCCACCGCTTTCGCCAGCGCGCTGATCCGCGAGGCCGACGTCGGTCTGGCCCCCGGCTCCGCTTTCGGTTTGGGCGGCGAGGGTTTTTTCCGTCTTTGCTTCGCGCGCGATCCCAACGACTTGCGGGCGGCCTGCGGCCGCTTCGCCGATTGGATGGCGGCCAGGTCACCGGCATGATCCGCGCTGGGGCGCAGACCCGCGGCATCGTGACGGTCTGTCTTGCCATGGCTCTGTTCGCCGCCAACGATGCGACGATCAAGATCCTGGCGGAGCGGCTGGGCCCCGCCCAGGTCATGCTGCTGCGCGGCTGCGTCGGCGGCGCAATATTGCTCGCCCTCGGCTTGGTACTGGGTATCGGCCGGCAGCTTTGGATGGCGCTTCGCCCAGCCGTCCTGCTGCGCGCCTTATGCGATGCGATGGCAAGCGTGATGTTTGTAATGGCTTTGGTCGGCATGCCGGTCGCAACGATCACCGCCCTGATTCAGCTCGTGCCCATTCTGACCAGTGTCGCCGGGGTTCTGATGTTCGGGGACGTGATGACGCGCCGCCAGAGCCTGGCATTGGCCATCGGGCTGCTTGGGGTCGTCATGATCACCCGCCCCTCGGCGGAGGGCGTCGGCATGCACTTTCTCTTCGGCATTGCCGCTATCGTGCTCCTGACCACCCGCGACGTGATAACGCGCGGCAGCGCACAGCGCGTTCCCTCGCTCGTTGTCGCCACCTGCGCCACCCTTGCCATTCCCGTCATCTCCATCCCCCAGCTATCCGGCGAAACCTGGCATGCGGTCGATCTGGAGAGCGCGGTGCTGATCGGCATGCTGGGGGGGCTGGTCGCCGCGGGAAACCTGCTGATGATCGTGGCGGTGCGCTCGGCGCCGCTGCCGGCGATCGCACCCTATCGCTACAGCGCCATCCCTTTTGCCCTGATCGCCGGAGCAGTTCTGCTCGGCGAATCTCCCGACGCGCTGATGCTTGCGGGGACAGGCGCGATAGCTCTCGGCGGCGTCCTCGCCTTGCCCCGCGCGGTCGCCGCGCCCGCTGCCGAAAAGACTGAAGCCGGCCAAGAATCATCTTGACAGGAAAGGTCCGACGCAACACAGTGTCCCGTAATAAGAATACAGTTCTATATACAGAACAATGGGAGCTCCGATGACCACCGACCGACTGCCCTCCGAGAGAGCAACCATCACGCATGTCAAACAGGCGCGCACCGTGGTCGGCTGGGACCAGGAGGCCGGGTGCCACGTCTATATGCGCGACGTCGACGTTGCCTTCTCGCTGGACGGCATCCTGCATGTCGGACCGAACTACGACGGACCCGCTGCCGAGACGATCGACGGCAGCCGCTATCTCGTCATGCCGGGCCTGGTGGACATCCATTCGCATCCGGGCGAGGAGCCGCTGAACAAGGGGCTGTGGGACGAGGTCGGCAGCCCGCGACTCTACAACTCCTCGCTCTACGAATATCTCACCGTGCTCGACCGCGATGCCGACAGCGCGCGCGCCTGTTACGGTGTTGCGCTTTCCGAGCTGCTGCTCTCCGGCGTTACCACGCTTTGCGACCTGGCGGTTCCCAGCGAAGGATGGCTCGACATTCACGCGGAATCCGGCCTCCGCGTTTGCGTGGCGCCGATGTTCCGCTCCGGACGTTGGCTGACCCGCGATGGTCATCGTGTCGAATACGAATGGGATGAAGCGGCAGGTCGCCTGGCCTTCGAGCGCGCGCTGAAGGAGGTCGACCTGGCTGAACGGCATCCGAGCGGCCGTCTGACGGGCATGGTCACTCCAGCGCAGATCGACACCTGCAGCGAAGGCCTGTTGCGCGACGCCTATGCCGAGGCCGAGCGGCGCTCGGTGCCGTTCCAGACGCATGCCGCTCAGTCGATCGTCGAATTCCAGGAGATCACGCGGCGCCACGGCCTCACGCCGATCGGCTGGATGTCGGAGCTCGGCGTCCTCGGCCCTCGCACCATCATCGGCCACGGCATCTTCCTCGACCATCATCCCTGGACGCATTGGGAGCGGACCGGCGATCTGGAGCGGCTTGCGGAAGCCGGCGCGACAGTGGCCCACTGTCCAACAGTGTTCGCGCGCCGCGGCATCTCGCTTAATCATCTTGGGCGCTATCGCGAGGCCGGCGTCAACATCGGCATCGGCACCGACGTCTATCCGCACAACATGCTCGATGAGATGCGGCTTGCCATCTATGCGGCGCGGCTGACGGCCGGCAATCCGCGGGAAGCGCGCCTTGCCGACGTCTTTGAGGCCTCCACGGTAGGCGGCGCCAAAGCGCTCGGCCGCGATGACATTGGCCGCCTGTCGCCCGGATGCAAGGCCGACATCGTGCTTGTCGATTGCACGGCTCCCGCCATGCAGCCGTGCCGGGATCCGCTGCGGTCGCTGGTCTTTTCCGCGTCCGACCGCGCCGTGCGCCACGTCTATGTCGATGGCCGGCCGGTGGTGCGCGACGGCAAGGTGCTCACCATCGACCATGCCGCCGCCGCCGCCCGTCTCGCCGAAGCGCAGCTGCGCGCCATGGCGACGATCCCGCTAAATGACTGGGCCGGCCGCTCGGCCGACGAACTGTCCCCGCCGGCGCTGCGCTGGATCTGACCTTCGCACCGTCGAGGCGGCATTCCTGGAGAACGATATGCAAGCTACGCAGATGGTCCATCGCCTCGGCAACGCCGAGCTGCTCGAACAATACCGCAAGGCGGGCTTTGCCGGGCGTGTCGGCTGGGGCGAGCGGCCGGCACTCCTTGTCATCGACATGGCGGGTGCGTGGACGCGAACCGAGGAAGAACTCGGTTCCGACCTCGGCCGCGTGACCCAGTCCATCAAGGGCCTGCTCGCCGTGGCGCGCGCTCGGAGCGATGTCCCGGTCATCTTCACCACGATGGCCTACGATGCCAGCCAGTCCGACCTGCCGGCGGTGACCCGCCTGAAGACCCCGCACAGCCGGAACATGATACGCGGCTCCGATCGCGTCCGGCTGATTGCGGAGCTTGAGCGGCGCGATGACGAAGCGCTCATCGAAAAGCCACGCGCCAGCGCCTTCTTCAACACCAATCTGCTGAGCATCCTGGTTTCGAAGAAGATCGATACCGTCGTCATCACCGGCTGCAGCACGAGCGGCTGCATTCGCTCGACCTGCGAAAGCGCGCTGGATTACGGTTTTCACGCGATTGTCCCGGAAGAAGCCGTCGGCGACCGTTGCGCCTCGGCGCATGTCGCCAACCTGTTCGACATCAACGCCCGCTACGCCGACGTTCTGCCTCTGGCCGAAGTCCTGGCCCACCTCAAGCGCGACATGCGGGACGAGGCGGCCTGATGGGCGGGCTCCAAGGCAAGACCGTCATCGTCACCGGCGCGGCGCGCGGCATCGGCCGCTGCATCGCTGAACGAGTGGCCGCGCAAGGAGGCCATGTCGTCGTCGCCGACATCCTGCTCGACGAAGCGGCTGCCGTCGCCGAGGCGATCCGCTCGGGCGGAGGACAGGCCAGCCATAGCCATGTCGACATCACGGATCCCGAAAGCGCCATGCAGCTGGCCGAGGACGTGGTCGCGGCGCATGGCCGGATCGACGCGTTGGTCAACAATGCCGGCCTCGATGCGCCGCATGGGCAGGCGGCGACGATCGATGAGGCCCACTGGCGCCATGTGCTCGAGGTCGATCTCAACGGCGCCTGGTGGTGTTCGCGGGCGGTTATCCCGGGGATGATGGAAAACCGAGCCGGGCGGATCATATTCGTAAGCTCTCTTGCCGCGCGCGTCGGCTCGCCGACGCTTTCTCCCGCCTATGCGACGGCCAAGGCGGGCCTGATCGGACTGACGGTATCGCTCTCCTCCCAGTTGGAGCCGCACGGGGTACTGGTCAACGCCATCACTCCCGGGCCGACAGGTGATACCGGCCGGCCCTATTCCGATGAAGGCAGGAAGGCCTATCTGGCCGCCCATCCGCTGGGTTTTGGCGGCGCTCGGCCAATCGCCGAAGGCGTTCTGCATCTCCTCGGCAAGGGCGGCGACTGGATGAGCGGCAGCGTGCTCAACATCAGTGGCGGACATTTCCGGGGGCTTTGAATGTACGTCGATCCGTTCTCGAAAAGGACAGGTGAGGTGAGCGTGTTGCAAGCAGAAGCGGCCATCACCTTCAAGGACATCTCGAAAGTCTTCACCTCGAGGGCAGGCGCTACGCCGGTCATCGATAAGCTGAATCTCGAAATCGGCGAAGGGGAGTTCTTCTCGCTGCTCGGGCCGAGCGGATGCGGCAAGACGACGGCACTGCGGATGATCGCCGGTTTCGAGCGTCCGAGCGGCGGCGAACTTCTGCTCGGCAGAAATCCGGTAACCGGCATCCCGCCGCACAAGCGGGACGTGAACATCGTGTTTCAATCCTACGCGCTGTTTCCGCATTTGGATGTCTACGACAACATCGAATACGGACTGAGGCGCAAGGGTGTCGCGCGCCTCGAACGTCGCCGGCGCGTCGAGGAGGTCCTCGATCTCGTTCAGCTCCGCGATCTCTCCAAGCGACGACCTGCCGCCTTGTCGGGAGGCCAGCAGCAGAGGGTGGCGCTGGCGCGCGCCCTGGTGAACCGCCCGCGTGTTCTTCTTCTCGACGAGCCGCTTGCGGCGCTGGATGCAAAGCTGCGGGCGACGATGCAGACGGAGTTGCGACGAATCCAGCAGGAGGTCGGGATCACCTTCGTGTTCGTCACGCACGACCAGCACGAAGCCTTCGCGATGTCGGACCGCATCGCGATCCTGAATGCGGGGCACCTGGAGCAGGTGGGCACCCCGGCCGATCTCTACCACCGCCCGGCAAGCCGCTTCGTTGCCGATTTCGTCGGCCAGTCGAACTTCTTTACCGGGAGCGTATCGAGGCGAGGCGATCACCGCCTCATCGAGATCGCCGAAGATGAATTCATCTGGCTTCCAGCCCATGGCGGGCAGGGCGCCAACACCGTCCTCGTTCGTCCCGAGAGCGTCGAACTGATGCCGCTCGGAGCCGAGCCGCGCGCCGATCTTTGCCGGGTCGGCGCGACGGTGGTGGAGCGCCAGTTTCTCGGTTCGCACCACTGCATCATGGCCCGGACCAGACGTGGCGAGACCGTCACCTGCACAAGCCGGATTGCGGATGCTGCCATCGCGCCCGGAGCCGAAGTCTGGGTCACATGGCACCCCGATCACAGCACAATAATCCCGGATCAACCGGGAGTTCCAACAAACCTCAAGATGGAGAACCGACCATGAACGACAGCAATGGGACTATCCGGATACTTGCTTCCCAGGAATGGACGCGAAGAAACTTCCTGCGCCTGGCGACAATGGCCGGTGGCGCAGCGGCGCTGAGCGTCAACGGCATCTCGGCCGCCTTTGCCGAAACCGATCTGCCGGCGCATGCCAAGGCGGCTGCAGGCGCCGCCAAGCTCGGCGACAGCCTGTTCATCTACTCCTGGGCAGGCTACGCCAACCCGGCGGTGCTTGAAGGTTTCAGCGCCGGCGCCGGCCCGAGGGTCCAGGTCGCCACCTTCGATTCAGTCGAGGCGGCCATCGCGAAGCTGGAAATCTCCGGTTCCGCCGACTACGACATCGTCGTGCTTGGCGACGCCTACGTCAAGCAGACGGTCGAACGCAAGCTTATCCAGCCGCTCGACCACGCGCAGATCCCGAACCTCGAAAATCTCCGCACCGATTTCCGCGATCCTCCGTTCGATCCCGGCAATCGCTACACGGTGATGAAGAATTTCGGCACGATCGGCATCCTCTACAATCACACCGTCGTCAAGGATGAGATCAAGAGCTGGGACGATTTCTTCCGCGCGGCGGCATTGCCTGATGTCAGCGGCCGCGTATCGGTCCTCAACGACCAGCCGAGCGTTTTCGGGCTGGTCTTCTGGCGGGAGGGCAAGGACTACAACACCGGTGACGTGGCGCGCCTGGAACATGCCAGGGACGTGTTGCTCAAGGAACTGGTGCCGCATCTGAAGGCCTTCGACGCGAACCCGGTCCAGGGAATGCTGAACGGCGACTATGTCCTGGGGCAGGGCTATCTCGGCAGCTGCCGTCATATCTTCGAGCAGGACCCGGACAGCTACACCTGGGTTTACCCGACTCCGCAATGCGTGATCTGGAGCGATCACTACGCGGTGCCGACCGGGTCCAAGAACGTTACGGCGGCTCACGCCTTCATCAATTACATGCTCGACCCGGACGTTGCTGCCGAGGAAGTGGCCTTCATCGGCTACGACACCGGTGTGAAGGGCGTGGTCGAAAAGCTCCCCGCCAACCTCGTTCGTAAGGACATGATTGTGTTCCCCGACGGCGTCGCGCAACGGCTCGTCTTCCAGCAGGTCGAAGGCTCCAACCCTTCGAAGCGGATCGAGATGTTCAACGAGATCAAGGCGGCGGCCTCGCGCGGCTGACCGCACCAGCGGACGGCCCGGCAACGAGCCGTCCGCCCCAATCCGCTGCGTTTGCCTGATCGGCGATGCAGCGGCCGTCGGGCCGTCTCAAGGAATGGCATCCGTGCACGCAGCAGCCGAACGGCATCAAAGCATAAACTGTCCCGCGGTCTCGGGCCGCCTGGGGCGGATGGTGCGCGACTGGTGGCTGGTGGTCCTGCCCTTCGCGTTCTATGCGGCGTTCTTCATCGTCCCGGTCCTGCTCATCGCGCTGCAAAGCTTCGCCACCTACAATGGCGAAGGCCACGGCGCGGACGCAGTCGCCGGCGCTCTGACCTTCGACAACTATCTCAACGTCTTCACGCCGACCTTCCGCCTGGTGTTCGCCGCCAGCGTGCAGAATGCGCTGCTCGGTACGGCGCTCTGCATCGCTGTCGGCTATCCCGTCGCCTATTTCATCAGCACGCGCTGTCCCGACCGGCTGAAGCCGTGGCTGCTTGTGCTGGTCGTGGTGCCATTCTGGACGAGCTACCTGTTGCGGATGCTCGGCTGGCGCATTCTGCTTGGCGGCAACGGCATGGTCTCGCAGGCGCTTCAAGCGGTCGGGCTGCTGCGGACGGGCGAAAGCCTGCTGTTCACGCAAACCGCCGTGCAACTCGGCCTGGTCTACAATTTCCTGCCGATGATGATCCTGCCGATCTACGTCTCGATAGACAGGCTTTCGAAGGATCAGCGTGAGGCCAGCCGCGACCTCTATGCCCGGCCTTGGCAGACCTTTCTGGGCATAACGCTGCCTCTGACGGCGCCCGGCATCACGGCCGGAGCGATGATCGTCTTCATCACCATGACCAGTGACTACGTCACCCCCGAACTGATGGGCGGCGCCAAGGGCATGATGATAGGCACCTTGATCTATTCGCAATTCCTGCAAGGCGAGAACTGGCCGCTGGCCTCCGCAATGGCCCTCTCCCTGGTGGGAGTGGTCGTCGCCAGCGTGCTCCTCATGGCGGGAGCGGCATCGGCGATCCAGCGCCTGCCGGCCTTGGCGAGAAAGTTGACCCGATGAGCCGCACCGTACCCGGACCAAGATCCATCATGCTCGGCCTGTGGTCGCTTCTCGTGGCCGTCTTCCTGTTTGCCCCGATCGTGGCGGTGCTGGCCTATTCGTTCAATGTCGGCGACTATCTGATCATCTGGAAGGGGGCGGGTCTGCGCTGGTACGGGCGCGTGCTTTCCGACCAGAACATCCTTTCGACCCTGCGCACCAGCGTCACCGTGGCGCTCGGCACAGCGATCGCAAGCATTGTTCTGGGTTGCGTGTGCGGGACCGTTCTTGCGCGCCGGTCGGCAGCTGTCGCCGTCCCGCTCAGCCTGCTGCTGCTGGTGGTCCTCTCCTTTCCGGAGATCGTCAAAGCCGTCGCCTATCTCATCTGGTTCGTGAAGATCGACCTCGATGCCGGGCTGGTGCGCATGATCATCGCGCATACGCTGTTCGGCGGTGCGCTTGTGGCGTTCATCGTGCGTGCGCGCCTCAGCGCGCTCGACCCGAGGCTCGAGGAAGCGGCCACCGATCTCGGCGCGAGCCCCGGCCTGGCGTTCATGACGGTTACGCTTCCGCTCTTGACGCCGGCCTTGGTGGTCGGAGGACTGCTCGCCTTCACCATCTCCTTCGACGACGTCATCGTCTCGCTGTTCGTCAGCACCGCGAAGACCACGCCCTTGCCTGTCTACATCCTGGCTTCGGTGCGGCAAGGGCTGAAGGGAGATATCGCCGCGATTTCGGCCCTGATGTTCGGCCTCACAATCCTGGTCTTCGCGGCGGCAGGGCTCTTTCTCGCATGGTCGGGCGCGTCAAAGCGCAACGCCGTGCTGATGCTTGCCGGGCAAGGTGAAGCCGCCGCCTGAAGTCGAAAAGCCACAAACTGGAAGGACGTAAAAAACATGACCGCACAGACTGTTGCCCTGGTAACCGGGGCCGGCTCCGGAATTGGAGCCGCCACTGCCATCCTGCTGGCCGGCAAAGGCTATCGCGTCCATGTGCTGGACCGCGACGAGGCTGCACTTGCCGCGCTGCCCGAACTGGACGGGCTGCAACGCGTGACGGTGGACATTGCCGACGAGTCGGCGCTTGGCGAGGCGGTCGCCCGCATCGCCGCCGCCGAAGGCCGGGTGGACGCCGCCGTCGCCAATGCCGGCATAAGCTTCACGGCGGCGCTGGAGCAGACCGGCGCCCAGGATTGGGATGCCGTCATGCGGGTCAATCTGCGCGGCGTCTATCTTCTGGCGCGGGTCACCGCGCCCTGGCTGGTGAATTCCGGTCGCGGCGCCTTTGTCGCCACGGCTTCCGAACTCGGCACGGTCGGGCAGGTGGGTTTGAGTGCCTATGCATCGGCAAAGGCGGGCGTCATCAACCTGATGCGGGTGCTGGCGCTGGAATATGCTCAGCGTGGCGTGCGCTTCAACGCGGTGGCTCCAGGCGGTGTGCATACGCCCATGATGGAGCGCGAGCAGAAGCGCCTTGGCTTCACAGTCGAGGACGCAGCCAGGAACATCCCGCTGGGGCGGCTCGCCCGGCCGGATGAGATTGCACCCGTCATAGCCTTCCTGCTGTCGCCTGAAGCCTCGTTCGTGACCGGAGCCGTATGGGTCGCCGACGGCGGCTACACCGCCCGCTGACCACGCCAGCAATTCGTGCGCATCCCCAGCCCCGATGCGCGCCGAGCAGACAGGAACGGAAAAGTGGATCTGATAATCAAGAACGGAACTGTCGTCACCGCGTGCGACACGTTCGCGGCCGACATCGGGGTCACGAACGGCCGCATCAGCGCGATCGCCGACACGATCGACGGCGGCGGCGGGACGCAGATCATCGACGCGGCCGGGCGCCTGGTGATGCCTGGCGGCGTCGATGTCCACACACATCTCGATACGCCCGGCCTGCTGGCCGACACGGAGGACGATTTCCTCAGCGGAACGATCGCCGCCGCGCATGGCGGAACGACGAGCATCATCAATTTCTGTCCGCAGATCAAAGGCCGCGGGTTGTTGGAATCGTTGGCAGAACATCGCCGCCGTGCCGATCCGAAGGCAGTGATCGATTTCGCGCTGCATTCCATCGTTTCGGATCTTTCGGAACGGACGCTGGCGGAATTGTCGGCGCTGCCCGGCGAAGGCGTCACCAGCTTCAAGCTGTTCATGGCCTACAAGGGCGACACCATGGTTGACGATGGTACCTTGATCCGGGTGCTGCACGAGGCACGGGCGAACGGTGCGCTGGTCATGGTCCATGCCGAGAACGGTGAGGCCGTCGAATATCTGCGCGACAGCTTTGCCGGCCAGGGTAAATTGTCGCCGCGCTACCATGCGCTCAGCCGCCCGCCCCGAGTCGAGGCCGAGGCTACGGCGCGTGCCGTCGCCCTTGCCGAACTGGTCGGCGCGTCAATCTACATCGTCCATGTCAGCTGCGGCGAAGCCTTGGAGGAGGTGGTCCGAGGGCGGCAGCGCGGTGTGGCCGTGCATGCCGAGACCTGCGCGCATTACCTGCACATTACCGATGCCGTATTCGAAGCTCCGGGGTTCGAGAGCGGCAAATATGTCTTCACCCCTCCGCCGCGGGCCAGGCATCAGCCGAAGATCATCTGGGACGCCATCGCGCGCGGCGATCTCGAAGTCGTCTCGTCGGATCACGCGCCTTATAATTTCCACGGCGGCAAGGACAAAGGACGCGACGATTTCAGGCAGATTCCCAACGGCGCTCCCGGCATCGAGGAACGCATGACGCTGGTCTGGCAGGGCGTGGCCAACGGAGATCTTTCGCAGAACCGTTTCGTCGATCTGGTGGCGACGACGCCCGCCAGGATCTTCGGGCTCTACCCGGCCAAGGGGACAATCGCCGTCGGCGGCGACGCCGACCTGGTCATCTGGAATCCAGACGTCAGACGCCGGCTGACGCAAGCCGACCTGCACTCGGCCGTCGACTACACGATGTTCGAAGGAATGGAGGTTCTGGGCGCGCCCGAGACGGTCATATCGAGAGGCGACATCATCATTCGGAGCGGCGCATTCAGCGGCGCGGCCGGACGCGGCAGGTACATCCATCGCGGCACGGCTTCGACGCGAATTCGTCCGGCAAAGCTGGAGGCGCAACGGTCATGACGGCACAAATCATCATCGATCCCAAACTCGTCGAGCACTACATCCTGACGCTGGCTTCGTACGGTTCCTACGGCGACACTGGGGTGTGGCGAACGGTCTATTCGCCGGAATGGGTTGCGGCCACCAACCAGTACGCCTCGTGGTGCGGGGATGCGGGGCTCACTGTCAGCCGCGACGCGGTCGGCAATGTCTGGGGCAGGTTTGAGGGATTTGACGCAGCATCCTCCAGCATCGTTTCGGGCTCGCATATCGATTCGCAGAAGCCCGGAGGCCGCTATGACGGCGCGCTCGGCGCTCTTGCCGGGCTAATCGCGGTCAAGGCGCTCAAGGAGCAGTTTGGGCAACCACGCCGGTCGATCGAGACAGTGGCATTCTGCGAGGAGGAATCCAGCCGCTTTCCCTCGGCGAATTTCTGGGGCTCGCGCGCCATAACCGGGCGCATCAAGGCCGACGATCCCGACAATACGATCGGGTTCGACGGAGAGACGGCGGCGGAGGCGATGCGGGCGGTCGGCCTGGACGCGAAGCGGATTCCGGAGGCCCGGCGCAACGACATCGATACGTTCATCGAGCTTCACATCGAACAGGGTCCCATACTCGAGGAGGCAGGAATGCCCGTCGCTGTCGTCAACGCGGTGACGGGGATCAGGCACTACAGCGTGGATTTGCGCGGCACGCAGAACCACGCCGGCGCCTTCCCGATGGATATCCGCCGCGATCCGATGGCCGGCTTCATGGAAATCGGGTCGCGCGCCGTCGATACGGCGCATCGATGGGGCCGTCCGGCGGTAACGACCGTCGGGCGCGTGGTCGCGGAGCCGAACGCCACAGCGGTCATTCCCTCCAGAGTGCAGTTCACCATCGATGCGCGCCATCCCGATCCGGAGCGCTGCGAACGGCTCTATGCCACCCATGAGGCAATGATGCGCGAAGTGGCCACTCGCCGGAATCTAGACCTCGACTGGTCGGTACAGATCGATCACCGGCCATGCCGCAGCGACCCGGCGGTCGTTTCCATGCTGCAGAAATGCGCAGCCGAACAGGAGATACCGATCCTGACCATGGCCAGCGGCGCCGGCCACGACACGCAGCAGATGGCCACCATCGCAAAGGTCGCCATGATCTTCGTACGCAGCAAGGAAGGCCGCAGCCATACGCCCGAGGAGTTCTCCTCGATCGCCGACATCGTGGCCGGCATAAGGCTGTTGGCTGCCGGCATCCATAAGCTCGCCTACTGAGGCGTCCTGCCGCGGGTCTTTACAGGGCGGGGAAACTTTCCGGTGGCCGAGCCAGGGTCGCGCGATGGATTTCGGTGGCGGCCCGGATCATCTCGGCCGCCACCTTCTTCTCCTCGGGCAGGAAGCTGTCGATCATGAACGAGCAGTTGAAGATGAAGGAAACCTGTCCGTCACGGTCGAAGATCGGCAGGGCGATCGCCATGATGCCTTCCGTGAATTCGCCTTGGCTGAGCGCATAGCCGCGCTCGCGCGTAGCAGCGACGGACGCCCGGATTGACTTGGCGTCAAGCGGTGTCTTCGAAGTGTAGCGGGCAGGCGTCCAATGCTGCATCCAGAGATCGAGCCGCTGCGGCGTCTGCCAGCCCAGATAGGCTCGCATCTGGGCGCAGGCGTCACGCGGAAAGCGATGTCCGATCGGAAAGGATATTTCCATCGACTTCGAACCGTTGAACTTGTCGATGACGATGAAAGTATCGTCGTCCATGGGCTGGGTCAGCAGGCATGGGATATCGATGCGCTGCACGAGCGCACTGAGGCTGCGCCGCACCGCATCCAGAACCGGAGAATTGAGCAGGCTGGAGGCGGTGGATAGAAGCCCGGAGTGAAGACGGTAGGTCTTGGACCTGGGATCGAACTTCAGCCACTCGAAATGCACCAGCGTCTTCAAAATCGAGTGACAGTGGGTCTTTGAAATATCCAGTGCTGCTGTAAGGTCGACAAGCGCTGCCTCATGTGGCGGCGTGTCGTTGAGAAACTGCAGAATCGCAACTGCATTCTCCAGCGCGGGCACCAAGCCGGGCGGCTGTTTTACGACGCGTTCACTTGCCTGCGGTGCAAGCAGCCAGTGAGTGCCGTCATGGTGAAGTTCCGCCCTGGAAGAGCGTTTGGGAATGTCGTCGCGAGAGCGGCTCAAGGTAACCAGTTCTATTCAGCCAAAAGAGTTCTTCTTATAGAATGAAGTTCTCTGAATAGCCATACTCGGCGCAGCGCCGCCCGAGAAATTGGCGGGAGTCCTTTCACCAACGATCTGAGAGCCGGGCGGGCAGCCGCAATCGCTTCGCGTCTGAGCATCGGCTGGCAGGTTGGTCGCTGGCGACAGATTGGTACGTCTAAAACGAGCCCCACTCCTTGTCTGGTTTTTCGAGCCGGGATAAGGCGCCGCCCGATGAGCCGGCCGGCCAGAGTTCGCAGATCCGGCGCTTCTTCCAAAATCGACGATAAGGACTTTGAGGAAAGAGCGTGCACAAGCTGGGCGTTGGCAGTTTGAGAACGCGCCGATATGCGGCACAACGGTAAAATGCAAAGCCGGGCCGGAAGCACGATCTGACCAATGTCAGGTCGCAGGAGGACAAAGTAGCCGTGACGCAGAAGGGGATCACCTTGAAGGACGTTGCCGCCGCTGCCAACGTGTCGCGCGCCACGGCGGCGCGCGCGCTCAACAGCTACGGCTACGTCGGCGACGAGACCGCACTGCGGGTTCTGGAAGCCGCCGAAAAACTGGGCTATCGGGCCAATCTCGTGGCGCAGGCCCTGCGCAGCGGTCAGTTGCCGATCGTGGGCTTCGTGCCCGGCGACATCCAGGCGCGCATCGCCCACGACATCGAGGTTGAGCTGCGCAAGCACCGCCACAACCTGCTGATTGCCAGCAGCGAGGAAAATGTCGAACAGGAAAAGGAGCTGCTGGAAAGCCTGCGATCGCTGAGCATCCGCGGCTTCATCCTGGCGCCGACCTCCGCAACCGACAGCGAGCACATCGTCCAGTTGGTGCGCGAAGGCGCGCCGGTCGTGCTGATCGACCGCGTCGTCAAGGAGGTGCACTGCGACAGCGTCGTCGTCGACAACGAGGGCGGCGCCGGCGAGGCCGTGGACTACCTCGTCGCCAATGGTCATCGACGGATCGGACTGCTGCGCGACGAGTCGCGCATCTTCACCGCGCAGGAACGTCTTGCCGGATACCAGAATTCATTGCAGTCGCATGGCATTGCGCTGGATGAATCGCTGATCAGCGTGTCGCGCTCGACCGTCGAACATGCCGTCGAAACCACCATCCGCCTGTTCAGCCGCCGCAACCGTCCGACGGCGCTTTTCACGGTGGAGAGCCTGATGACCCAAGGCGCGCTTCTCGGTCTGCGCTCGATGGGCCTGTCTATCCCGCACGACGTGTCGCTGGTCGGCTTCGACGACTTCAATCTCGCCACCTTCACCGATCCGCAGATCACCGTAGTGGCACAGCCTATCTACGAGATCGGACCGCTCGCTGCCAAGCTGCTGCTCGAACGGCTCGCCGGGAAGAAAGTTGCGCCGCGTCACGTCCGGTTCCCGACGCGCCTCGTTGTTCGTGGCTCGGTCGCACACAAGCGCTGGTCCGGCGACGTGATGGATATGCGCGATGAAACGCATGCCAATGTGCTTGACGAGATCAATGCAAGGCAATTGGAGGCGCGGCTCTCTGTGGCCCTCGCGGTCCTGGCAGGAATAGCGGGGTTCCTTGTCGGGACAAGGCTCGGAGGGGCTGCACCTTTGTTGGGCGTCGCCGCATTTCTACCGGGCATGCTGATCGGCAGATGGTTCGACAGCTATCGCCGGGTAAGCGTGCTCTATTACGATCTCGAGCAAGACGCCGAGGCCGCCTATGGCCGCCTTGTTAGTGCGTTTGAAACGCTCACTCGTTGCGACGGAAGATGGCATGTGGCGGCCGGAGGCAAGATCCAGGATCTGACAACATGGAAGCGCAATGCCGGGGCCAGCATGCTGGTCGACAAAAAGTCCACGACTCTTGAAAGCACGTTGCCGAAAGTTGTTCGTAGTAACGTGACCCCGCCTTCAATCCACGTTGGCCGCCAAGTGCTCTATTTCATGCCGGACCTCATCCTGGTGAAAGACGGGAACAGATATGGCGCCGTCGGCTATGGTGATCTGAGGACACAGTTTGCTCCGAGCAATTTCATTGAGACGGGCAAGGTTCCTTCCGATGCTGAGGTGGTCGGGCATACATGGGTCCACCCGAACAAAAGCGGTGGGCCGGATAGACGCTTCAAGAACAATAGGCAAATCCCCGTGTGTCGCTACGAGGCCTTGCGACTTTCAAGTGCGACCGGATTGAACGAACTGGTTGAATTCTCGAAAACAAATGTCAGCCAGCCTTTCTGTCAGGCGCTATCGGCGCTCGCCCAGCTGCATCGAAGCTCTGGTAGCCGGACGATAACGATGGAAGCCCGTCCAAATGGATACGTTAGGCTGACGCGGTCGTAGCCGTTTATCTACTGACGTTGCTCCGGCGACCCAGGATGTAGTGGTAAAGAGCTGGCACGAACCGAACAATCAGCAGTGGCCCTCACAGGAGGCCCCGTCTCCATCTCGATCCAGCTTGGGGCCCCAGGAGCAATTGTTGAGATACCAGTGCGCTTCCTCACACGACGAGATTTGAGAGCAATAGCGTCGAGGTTGGCATGAATAGCTCTGTGCTACTTGGCCCTGGTTGATGAGGCCGAAGTGACGCTCCGTTGCCGGCTTGTCGGCATGCTCCGCGCGCCAGTCCCAAGGTACTTCGAAGGTGCCAATCCAGACTCCGACCTTAGCCCCCTCGGCCGCAGTCTGTTGTTGCGCGTACGCCCCGTGGCTATACCGAGGCCAATCGAGGGCCTGGCCGTGTTCTACCATCCAGGGAGCGACGCCAACCCCATCTGCGCGACGACAATCTCCGACAAAGCGGTGATACCTAAGATGCGGCCAAGAAGGTGTCCAAGGCCTCGGCGGATCGACGACCGCATGGATAATCCACGCCACTGCCATCTTTGCAGAGCTGACGGCTTTCAGGTGCATCGATGCCATTGAGCCGGATGCGCTGCCCGTGAATTTCGATTGTATCGCCGTCCACAACCGAGGCTGCGCCGTAATCGCCGTTGGCCCGGATGCGGTCCAGTTTGCTATTGTCGCGGCAGTTTGGTTCTGGCTGTTCCCCACGGCAGAATAGGTATAGCCAGCGATGATTGCCAAACCGGCAAGGGAGAGTGCAAAAATGCCAATCTGAGAATTGCGACCAGAAAAAACTCGGCGACCGCGCTTGGAGCGAGACCGGCACCGGCGAGAATCACTATCGCTCCTCGATTTCCACCCCCGGTGCGCGAGGAAGAGCGAGACATGTTTATCAGGCCATTCCTCTCGTTACTTGCCCCCCTTCTTTGTCATAGCCTTTCGACCGAGACCTATGCAAGGGACACGCGTTCGGGGTTGAATTTTCAAGGTATGATCAGCTGCGTCGAAATTGTCAGCACGCTTCGGCGCGCGTTCGAAGCTGTACTCGTACTCGCTCTAAAAGCAGAAGCGAGGGGCCGGCAGCGGACCTCCGCCGACTAAGAATGAAGGACTGTTTGCGCCAATCTCGGAAGTTGAGGTCGCCTTTGCTACTAATTGAAAGCAGATGGGGTGGATGGCTCCCGCTCCCGTTGAAGGCATTTTGATGCTTTGAAGTGGTGCTGTCGCAGCGACCACACGAAAGAGGAGCCATCCGTTATGCAAATCACCACCATCGGCCTCGATCTGGCCAAGAGCGTCTTTCAGGTCCACGCCGTCGATGCTGAAGGACACGTTGTTGTCCGCAAGGCGTTGCGGCGGGCGCAAGTCCTGCCGTTCTTTGCCAAGCTTCCCTCCTGCCTGGTCGGCATGGAGGCTTGCGGCACCTCGCATCATTGGGCACGCGAGCTGACAAAGCTAGGCCACGAGGTGCGACTGATGCCGCCAGCCTATGTGAAGCCCTATGTGAAGCGGGGCAAGACGGATGCGGGGGATGCTGAGGCGATCAGCGAGGCGGTGACGCGGCCGACCATGCGCTTCGTGCCTGTGAAGTCGGCCGAGCAGCAGGCGACGCTGGCGCTGCATCGGACGCGAGATCTGCTGGTGAGGCAGCGTACGCAGCTTGTGAACATGCTGCGTGGTCTCCTGGCCGAATTCGGGATCGAGATGGCACGTGGCCTGCATCATGCCTTGCGATTGGCGAGACGGCTCTCCACCGACAAGGCCCCGGAGCTGCCACCGCTGGGTCGGCTGGTGGTGAGGGGATTGGCGGATCAGATCGGCACTATTCAACTCCAACTCGCCCGTCTGGAGAAGGAGCTTCTGGCCTGGCACCGCTCCAACGAGCTGTCGCAGCGTTTGGCCACGATCCCGGGCATCGGTGTGATCTCGGCAACGGCACTGGCTGCTTCTGTTATCGAGCCTGAGCGCTTCCGCTCCGGCCGCCAGTTCGCCGCCTCGCTCGGTTTGACGCCACTCCAGAACTGCTCGGGAGGCCGGGAGCGGATGGGCCGGATCTCGCGAATGGGTGACCGCTACCTGCGTCGGCTGTTGGTGGTCGGCATGACCTCGCTCGTCCGACGGGCGAGGATACAGCCAGCATCGGTTGATCCGCGCCTGTCTGCAATGTTGGCACGCAAGCCGGCACGTCTGGTCACGGTGGCTGCCGCCAATCGGACGGCGCGCGTGGCCTGGGCGATCATGACGCGCGGAGGAACCTACCGGCTACCGATCAGCGCCGCAGCCTGATCTAATCCGATTCCAACGAAGCAAGACGCAAAGGAGCAGGAAGTTCACCAGTTGCAAGGGCGAAGAGATGTGATGGCGAACCGGTCATACCGGGAGCTGGGATAACCCGTGCGAATGTCGTGGGCGTCCTTGCCCGCAAAGCAGAGGGGGACCCGACTCGCGGATACCATCAAGGCCAGCGGTCAACATGAACGACTGCATCGACAGGCCGGACAGAAGACTGCACCTGACCCAATCGTCAAAACTCAAATAACCCCTTGCACCGCGGGAGCCATCCACAGAGGACATTGACGCGACAAGTCTGGACATTGTGAGGGAGCGCCTGGAGCGTTTTGCCATTTGCGGAGGTTGGAGACAGCGTAGCGCACGTAACGACTGAACTTGGGCGCGGCCGTTTTCTCCTAACCTAGTCTTAGAAACTAGACTGTCACTTGCTTCACGTCGCCCCGACAACCTGAAGCCCACCGCGCAACACGCCAACTGGCATAGGTGGAACATCCTCAGCGGTCAGGACGCTCGTCGCGCCTTCGGGCCCAAGGTCGATATCGTATCTGCGACCGGGCTCGTCGGTCGTGCTGACCAAGCGCCGGCAAAGCAGATCGGCCAGGGCGGGATCCTCGACCGCGCAGATGATCTGACGGCGATCGAGACGGAGCGCGGCAAGCACCTCAACGAGATGGAGCGCCCGGAAGTCGTCGATGTGCTGGACCGGATCATCAAGAAGGAGGGAGCGGAAAGGCGTCCAGGCGCGGGCCAGATGGACGGATAGCAAGAACGCCAATCCCGCCGCGCGCCGCTGACCGCTGCTGAATACGAACTGAGGGTTCAGGCCATCCCCGACCCTCAAGCTGAGGAACCGCCGGACATCGCCGCGGATACTATAATCGATCGTCCGCCAGTCCGCGTGTGGGCGCAGACGCTGGTAGAGTTCATTAAGCAAGGGGCTGATCTGCGCCAGCCGCTCGTCGATGATCTCAGCGCTGACGCGTTTGACCGAGCGTTCAATGTCGCGGGCATGCGATAAGGCAGCTTGCGACTGGTTGACGGCATCGGCGATTTTGTCGAGCTCTTCGCGCAACCGTTCGATGTTTCTCTCGATCGAGGCCATGCGGGAGACCGATTGGGACGCCTCGAGGATCAGCAACGCTCTCTCGAGGTTGATCAATTTGTCGCGTTCGGCTTCGAGATGGCCTTCGAGGCTATCGGGATCATTAAGAAAGCGCTGGTCTATGTTCCAGCGATCGAAGAAGGCTGCCTGTGTTTGCTCCGCATCGCGCAAGGCGCGCTCCTCTGCCTGGTGGGCAGCGACGTCGGCCTCCGCCATCGCGAAGGTGGTAGAGCACTCGCGCGCCTCGTCGCTGGCCGCAGCTAATGTCTTCCGCGCGTCCTGTACGCCGGAAGCGAGGCTCGATATGCGCCGCCGCGACGCTGCTAGACCGGCGGCGAATTCCTCAGAGGTCCGATGGGCAGCACAGAGAGGGCAGTGCTCGTCATGAACGCCAAGTCTCTCACCATGCTCGATCAGAATAGCGAGAGAGGCGGCCACCGCATCAGCGTCCTCTTCTCGCTCCAGTAACGCCTCGGCGGCAGAGACCGCCGCGTAGGCGATATCCTTTGCCTCCCTCGCAGTTTCCAACTCCGCTTTCGCGCTTTCACGCACCGCCGCGGCATCCGGGGCATTGAAGGTCTGCTGAAGCGCAAGGAGTTTTCGCCCCGCCTCGACCGCTTCGGTCATTCGAGCCGTTCGAGCACGCCCGTCAGCAAGGGCGCCACGAGCGGCTTCAAGGCGTGCGATCATCTCCGCGGGAGCATCGGGAACGACGGCGGCCACTGTTGCCAAGGCGGCCGCAACATCACCCGTGCGGCTGAGAGAAGCCTGGATCTCCGATTGCTGGGTCAGGCGTTCACCCAGCCTCGCGCGTGCGGTTTCATAGGCAGCTTCGTTGCGGGTGTGAGCAGCGTCTGCTACTGTCACGACCTCTCTAGCTTTCGCGGTGGCTTCTGACCCTTCAAGGGCTCCGAGCGCAGAGCGGACGAGATCGAAACGCTCGGTCTCTGAAAGGTCCAGGCTCAACGCGGCGATCCATTCGTCGCGAATGATGGACGTGCGCGTCAGTTGGCGCAGTGCGTCGTCAGGTGCAGGGCCGGTGCATAAGGCCGCCTGGATCTCCTCTGGCGATCGGTCGGCGCCTCCTTCGCGGGTTCGCGTGACCGAAAACGATTCTCCATCATCGTCGCGGATGAACGAAGCCGTAACGTAATACGCCTTCGGCACCCCTGCGCCGCGCCACCAGAGATAGTCGGCGAGGCTCTCCTTGGCGGCCTTCTCGACCGCGTATTTTTCCATGAGTCCGGTAATAGCGAACTCGACGGCATCGCACAGGGTACTCTTGCCGACGCCATTGCGGCCCGTAATCACCGTGAAGCCGCCGCCGAAGTCTATCCGCACCTTGTCGCGGAAGCCCCGGAAGCCGCAAACTTCTACGTAGTCGAGCCTCATGATTTGGCTCCCAGAATACGTGCAACGTCTGCCGCGGTCGTTTCGTTTAGGAACGCCGTTACGGCGTCGGCGGGCACATCCTTCAATCGGGCTCGGAGCCGGTCTTCGAAGTTTGAAGCACCCAGCATCGGCTGCGATCGGATTGCCATCAACGGGAGAAGCGACCTCTCCACGTCTTCAGCCGTCGTTATTGACGTGCGAGCGATCTTGCGGGTGAGTGTGAAATCCTCTTCGATCCGCTCAATGGCGCGGGCGAGCGAAGGCGCGCGATCGGCGGTGAGGAAGACCGAGTAGACGTTCCAGGCCTTGGTCCCAGCACCCCGAAGCGAGGCAGCGTGACGCGCCAGCGCTGTCTTCTGACTTGTCCGCCATCCGGCCATGAGCGCTTCGGCGCTTTCGAACACATGAACGAAGCCCATGACTGCGGCGCTTTCGAAACATGTGACCGGGCCCTGCGGGCCAGACCAAGACCATGTCTCGTACTGTGCATTGCGCAATGCGATTTCCGCTTGCGTCGAGATGTCCATCAGATGTCCAGCTCCGCTATTGCACCGTTGACATCGTACCAATCTCCAGCTGCGTCTGGGCGTATGAAGTCGCCGGTTCGACCACCCCGGACGACATTGCTGGGAAGGCCGAGATCGGTCGCGCCCACTGCCACGACGATGTCCGAGGCGATAGTAACGGGAGGTTCGATGAACTTCGTCCTCAGTGAGCCCAGAATCGCTTCGGCGCCGTTAATGACCCGGATACTGCGACCGTTTAGATCGTAGCCATCCGGCCGCTGTGTCGCGCCTGCCTGACGCAGCAACAGATGGAAGTATCCCAAAGCCTCAACGTTACCGGGCCGGATGCGCGTCGCCGGCTGTACGGCCGGGACACCTTCAGCATCTCGGCGCAGCCCGTACAAAGTCTCGCTGTCGTAATCGGCGACATTGAGCCATTCGGGGTTGCACTGCACATTTGTCGAAGCTTCGAAGACGGCCTTGCCAGCGGCCAGGACTTGGCGAAGGTAATTCAGTGAGAACGCCCGCCGCAGCTCATCGAGGACATCGGCTCCCGACTCGCGTACATGTTCGAAATGAACATTCTCCGCATGTGCGATCTGCCAGAGTTGGGGTGCCTTTGCTGCCAAGGCATCGATCGGCGAGAGATCGACAACGGTGACAGAGAGTGGTTGGACATCCGCAAGCGCCCCGCCGATCACAGCGTTGAGGTATTCCCAGTCAGACCAGAAGCCGACGACTAACAGATCCTTCTGCCGCAGGTTGGCCGCCATCCAGGTCTTGCTGCGCTCGATGCGGGCCGAAATGACCGGGTCTTGAAGCTGCGATGGTGCCCAGACTGTCGAAGAGGGATCGCGGTGCGCACAACCATGAAACTTGAGAAGCGGCGCTTGGCGGACCGCGTCGGCGTTGGCTTCGTCGCCATCAAGGGAGCCGCGGAAGGCGGCTCCGTAATCCCAGGCTCTCCGTTCAATGAGTATGTCGTAGTTGCTTGATATGCCTGCCACGGCTGCCCGGGTGAGCAGGAAATCTGCGATCGCGGCGTGACCCGGGTTGGGCGGCCGCACGAATGCGGGCCATGGCACCAAATGCTCAATGAAGACGGACTGAAGCGTGCTCGTGACCACGAAATGCTCAGCTAGCGCCTCAAGATTGTCGCGCAGCCCGATATCGCACGCGGGATCAACTTCAAGCTGGTACTTGTCGAAGCAGCGTTCCGCCACGGTTCGAGCCGAAGGCAAGCTGCTGGGCGGGGCCATAGAGAGGCCGGCCCCGCAGACGACCAGCAGGCGGCCAGCATTCATTGATGCGAGAAGTCGCGATAACGTCTCCGGGCTCAAATCTCATTTCCCCCAAAACAAGTCTTAAATTAGATTTACCTGATCACAAACGGTAATGTGAAGTCCATCGGCTCTTTCAGCTTTAATACGGGATTGCTGAAAAGTAGGCCACGGCAGGGCTGGGCCATATGGCAGCTCATCGCAACTTAGATCGCCAAACCGGACTGACAGCTTCCGGCCCCAAAGCCGCCACGCGGCAACGCACTGTGAGTTAAACTCTGCCGCTTCCTGTTACCCGAAATTGCAAGCGGCCCCGCCATCGTGGTTGCGCCTTTAGGGCATCGTGGTTCAGACCGCTGGCGGATTAGAACTCATGTTGGCTCTGCGATCGGCTCATCGCTGCCGACAATCGGTGACCTATATAAAGGGCATGTCCACGCGCCGAAAAATCAATGCAACAGCGAAGCTGATTGGAGAGTGGCCTTTAACCCCGGCTGCAACGCTTGGATCGCCCGTCAGAGCGAGGGGTGTTTTTCTCGAAATACGCGCCCGCCTTCCAACGGATTTCAGGAAATTGCTCAATATCGAGTCCCGCGTGCTTACCCTGCGCCTGTCTGAGGGCGCCGAGAATGATGTGCAGGTGGTATTCGGGATCGTATCCGAAGCACTGCAGAATATCGAAGACCTGCCCGTAATCCCCCGTGAAATCGAGGACATTCTGACGATCTCGACGGCCGAACGGCACCGCTGGCTGAAAGATGGTCGCTTGCAGAGCGCCGGGACGAAAACGGTGAAACTTCGTAAGCGCCACGCCGCTCCCCTCGTGCGGGGCATGAGGTGAATGTGCGAAGAATCCCCCCGATCGCGAGAGACGGAGGGCCTACGTGGGAGCAGACGGCAAAATG
>NZ_JAMYUP010000027.1:0-72655 GCF_040323155.1 Mesorhizobium sp. M0060 | reverse complement strand
ACCCTCAAGGGTCTCACACCCTATGAGTTCATCTGCAAAATTTGGGCAAAAGAGCCCGAACGGTTCCGACTCGATCCCACCCATCAAACGCCGGGACTAAACACCTAGGTAGGGCCGTTTCGGCCCTTTTCCGACCTTGCTCTACGACGATAGAGCATCGAGCACCCCATCCAATGCGGTCTTTCAGTTGCGAGCGTCGCTGGCTGGAACTGCGTTAGCCAGTCGGAGGCCAATGGCGTTTTTAATGGAACGCTAATATACATGGACGTTCCAACGAGCAGCGCCTGCCAAATCCTTGAGGAATGCATGCGAAGGTTCATCTTCACGGCAATGTGTATCGCCGGCGCAACAGCCGCCAGCGCCCATGATTGGTACGAAGACAAGATTGACCCACAGACGAAATTGAAGTGTTGCGGTGGTTCTGATTGCCGCGCCATACCTCAGTCTTCGGTGCGGTCCAGGATAGACGGTGGTTACACTTATTTGCCGCATAATTTCACCATCCCACGGGACCGTGTACAGGAGTCCCCTGACGGCCAATACCATATCTGCGAGAATACCTACGTCGTAACTAATCAGCTGTATTGGCGTTGCTTTTTCGCACCTCGTGCCAATGTCTCTCTACTTCTCCCACATTAAGGTAAATACTGCGCGTCGCGGCCGGACTCGACATCGGCAAGGTGCGCAGCTGTGGCAAATTCGGTCGCGCCACTCGCTTCCCTGCACGGACGTTCGACGCAGTGATCGCCTCGTGGCGACCCTTCGTAAGCAGCTCCTCCGGCTGGTACTCCTAGGACGCCTGGCGAGCTCTTCGGCAGAATGCGGCATCCAATCGCCGGGCGCCCGACTGCAGGACGCCCGGCGATCGTTTTATCTTACCGCTTGCGCAAATCCGCTTGCGCCAGATCAAGCGCCTTGGCGATGCGGTCGCAGGCCATGTCGATTATCTCGCGCGTCCAGATCAGCGGCGGCGACAGGATCATCGTGTCGCCGGTGGCGCGCAGCATCATGCCCTGGGCAATCGCGTGATCGCGAACGATCACCGCCGCACTGCCGGCCGGCAGGAAGCGCTCCTTGGTTGCCTTGTCCTTGACGATCTCGATCGCCCCCATCAGCCCGAACGAACGCACCTCGCCAACCAGATCGTGCCCACCGAGACGTTCCTGAAGCGCCCTGGCGAAGTACGGCCCGGTGTCGTTCCTGACGCGCTCGACCAGGCCTTCCCGCTCGATGATCTCAAGGTTCTTCAGCGCCACCGCGCAGGCCACCGGGTGCCCAGCGTAGGTGTAGCCGTGATAGAACTCGCCGCCCTTCTCGACCAGGGTTGACGCGATGCGGTCGCCGACCAGCAGCGCCGACAGGGGCTGGTAGCCGGAGGTCAGCGCCTTGGCCGTGGTTATGGTGTCGGCCTCGACGTCGAACGCCTGTGCGGCGAACCATTCGCCGGTGCGGCCATAGCCGGTGATGACCTCGTCCACCATCAGCAGGACATCGTATTTGCGGCAGATGCGCTGCACCTCCGGCCAATAGCTCATCGGCGGGATCTTCACCCCGCCTGCCCCCATCACCGGCTCGCCGATGAAGGCGGCCACCTTGTCGGCGCCGGCTTCGAGGATGGCGTCCTCGACCGCCTTTGCCGCGCGCAGGCCGAAATCATGGTCGCTTTCGCCGGGCAGTGCCAGCTCATAGGCATAGGGCATCATCACATGGACGATGTTGGGCACGGCGCCGCCGAGCTGCCTGTGCATCAAATCCATGCCGCCGAGCGAGGCGCCGGCCACCGTCGAGCCGTGATAGCCCATCTTGCGCGAGATGATGCGGTTCTTCTCGGGCTGGCCTTCCAGCACCCAGTAGTGGCGGACGAGGCGTAGCGCCGTGTCGTTGGCCTCCGAGCCGGACGAGCCGTAGAACACCTGGTTGATGTGCTTCGGCGCGATCTCCGCCAGCTTTTTCGAAAGCAAAACCGGCGTTGGCGTCGAGCATTTGAAGAAGGAATTGTAGTAGGGCAATTCCTTCATCTGGGCGTACGCGGCGTCGGCCAGCTCGTCGCGGCCGTAACCGACATTGACGCACCACAGCCCGGCCATGCCGTCGAGGATTTCCGTGCCTTCGGAATCGTAGATGAACGGCCCGTTGGCATGCGTGATGATGCGCGAGCCGGTCTCGCGCATCTCCTTGTGGTCGGTGAACGGATGAAGGTGATGCGCAGCATCGATCTGCTGAAGCTGCTTCAGCGAATAATTCTGGTAGGTCATGTTTGATCTTTCCTCTTGAATCAATCCGGCAGCTTTCGCGCCGGGGCGGATTCGTCAGAGGAAGGCGGGCGGCGAATAGCCGATGCGGGCGCACAACCGCAACAGCTCGGCGCGAAGCGTGCGCCGCGACGGCGTCACCGCGACCCCAAATGCGCAACCCGATTTCGCCAGCCGAGCCATGGACTGCACCTTAGGCTGCCTCGAGCCCTCAGTTCAAGCCGTGCCGGTCAAGCGATGCCGTTCAGCGCGCGCTGCAGGAAGACGTACTTCATCGCCGCCTGTGCCGCCTGCGGCCGCCGATCGCCGCGCCCGCCATGGCCGCCGTCGGTCTCTTCGAAGAACAGCGTCTTGCCATGGTCGGTCGCCTGCAGCCGCGCCGCCATCTTGCGGGCATGGCCGGGATGGACGCGATCGTCGGCGGTCGATGTCGTCAGCAGCACCGGCGGATAGGCTGTATCGGTGTCTACATGCTGATAGGGCGAATAGGCGGCGAGCCAGGCGGCCTCTTCCGGCTTCGCCGGATCGCCATACTCGGCCATCCAGGATGCGCCGGGCGGCAGCTCGGTGTAGCGCAGCATGTCGAGCAGCGGCACGTCGATGATCACCGCGCCGAACAGTTCCGGGCGCTGCGTCAACGAGACGCCAGTCAGCAGACCACCGTTCGAGCCGCCCTGAATGCCCAGCGTGGCCGGCGTGGCGATGCCGCGTTTCACCAGATCTTGCGCAACCGCGGCGAAATCGTCGAAGGCATTCTGGCGATTGGCCTTCAGCGCGGCCTGATGCCAATTCGGGCCGAACTCGCCGCCACCGCGGATGCTGGCCTGCACATAGGCATTGCCCTTTTCCAGCCACAGCCTGCCGCGCACGCCGGCATAGCCGGGCAACAGCGGCACTTCGAAGCCGCCATAGCCGTAAAGCAATGTCGGCACCGGCCCGTCCTGGTCGCGCCGCCTGACGACGAAGTAAGGAATCATCGTGCCGTCCTTCGAACGTGCCTCGAACTGTTCGGAGACCAGGGACGACGCATCGAAACGCGCCGGCTGCGATTTCACCGCTGCCAGCGTCGCAGCATTGTCGTCCGACCAGATGATCGAGCTCGGCGTCAGGAAATCGGTGAAGGAAAAGGAGACGCTGGAGCCGAAATGCTCGGCATGGCTGATGCCGACATTGCCGTTTTCGGGCAACGCAACGGGCTTGAACTCCCAGCCACTGTCGCTGCGTTCGCCGGCGACGATCTTGCCGCGCACATTGTCCATCAAATTGATGAACAGCCGGTCCTGCGTGCGGGCGATGCCGGCGATCGAGACGCGATGCGCTGGCTCGAGCACGGTATCGATGGATCCGAATAGACTGGTTTCGATCCAGTGCTCAAAGTCGAGTGAATAGAGCCCGTCGGGCTTGCACAGCGTGCCGTCCGGCGCCGTCCACGGGGTACGCACGCCGAAGACAAACTGGCCCTTGAACAGCGCCGTATCGGTGACGTCGTCCGGCAGCGGAATGCGCCTGTTCTCGCCGGAAGGCAGCCGCAGAAAACTGTGCGAGGCGAAGAAGTCGAGCGTCCGGGCCAGGAAGACGTGGCGCTTGTCGCCGTCGAATTCGACGGACCCGCCGGCGGCGAGATCCTGCTTCAGCGCCTCGAAGATCGGCATCGCCGCTTCCAGCGGCGTGCCGCGCCGCCAGAGCTTGACCACGCGCGGATAGCCGGACTGGGTCTTGTCGTCCTCCTCGAAGGCGGCGGAAACGATAACCGTGTCCTTGTCCAGCCAGCTAAAGCTCGATTTCGAAGCAGGAGCGCGAAAACCGCCATCGACGAAGGACCTGCTTTCGATGTCGAATTCGCGCATCTCGCTGGCATCGCCGCCATCCGGCGACAGGCTGAGCAGGCAGCGGCTGAAGTCGGGGTAGAGCCGGCTGGCGCCGCTGAACACCCATTTCACCCCCTCTTTCGCCGCCAGACTGTCGAAGTCGATGATCGTCCGCCATTCCGGCTTTTCGGTCTTGTAGGAGGCGACCGTGGTGCGCCGCCAGAGGCCGAGTACGTTCGTCCGGTCCTGCCAGAAATTATAGACATGGCCGTTGATTGCGGCCCCGACGGCAATATTGTCCTCGGCCGTCATCAGGTCGAGCGCTGTCTCGAACGACGTCTGATAGGACGGATCGCCTTGCAGTTCCCCGACCGTGATCGCGTTCTGGCGATGCACCCAGTCGAGCGCCTGCTTGCCCCTTCTGTCCTCGAGCCAGAGAAAGGGATCTTCGGCCGCCAACTCCAACTGGCCCTTGGTGTTCGATTTGGTCATGGAGTCTCCGGTTAAGTCAGGCGTTGGCATAGCCAAGATCGACATAGGGCCGCTTATATTCAAGTCATTGCGTCAGAAACGGCGACCTTCTGGCATTCACACCATCCGCCTTCGAATGACGGTTACAATCGCCAGCGCCAGGCAAATGGCGCCAAGCGTGATCGGCAGGCCGCCGGCGCCAAGAACATCCATGGCGCTGCCCGCCAGCGGCGGTACGGCGATGCCGCCGACGCCCCACATCAGCGAGAAGGCGGCGTTGCCAGCGACCAGTGCCGAGCCGGTGAACCGCTCGCCGAGTTCGATGATCGACATCGTGTAAATGCCGTAGGAAACCGCACCCCAGATGAAGACGCATGGCCATATCAACGGCGTCTCGATAAGAACCGGCAGCAGCACGCATCCGAGCACTGTTACCGAAACACAGATGAACCGCACCAGGCGCGCCGTCAGTCGTTCCGCCAGCAAACCGAGCGGCACCTGCATCGCGATATTGCCGGCGATCATCACCGACAGCAGCGCCGACATGCGCGCTTCCGCAATGCCGTAATGCGTTCCGTAGACCGGCAGCAAAGCAAGCACTGCCTGTTCGAAACCGGCGGCCACAACGACCGCCGACAACAGCAGCCACGCCTGCGGAACGAACCCCAGCACCGAAACCCGATGCCCGCTCTCGTCGACGCTCGGCAGCCGTCCCAACACCGAAGCCAGGCAGGCGCCGCAAAACAGGAATGCGGCGATGCCGACGAGAAACGGCGGCCATCCCGTGGTGCCGACCGCAAGCAGGCATAGCGGCCCTGCCGCAAAGCCTGCTGAAATGATCGTCGAATAAATGCCCATGACACGGCCGCGGCGTGCCGGCGGCGCCAGTGCGATCACCCAGACCTCACTCAGCACGTAGAGCGGGTTGGTGACCGCGCCGATCAAAAAGCGCAGCGGAAACCACAGATAGACGTTCTGCGTCCAGCCGATCAGCGCCAGCACAAGCGCAGAAAGTGCCGCGCAAATAAGCGCGGTGCGCCCTGCCCCGAAGCGGCGCGCTAGCGCCGGGACCAGCGGCGACGACACGATGAAGCCGATCGGCGTCATCGCCGCCGACAGGCCGATCATGGCCGGAGAGACACCCTGGCGCTGCAGAATGAAGCTCAACAGCGGATAGCTCAGCCCTTGCGCGATAGCGAACACCGAGACGGTCGCGATCACGCCGGTGATCGCCGCCCACTGCACCGTCTCGCCGCTGTTTTGTTTCGCCCGGGCCATGATCCACATCAAATATCGGGCTGCAGAATTAGCGTTTCGGTTCGGTGGCGGTAAGCACCGGCAACGAAAACCGCTTGCGCCAGCCGGAAAGAGATCAAGAGCCTGACGATCCCGCCGGCTGCCGTTTGGGCATGTCGCTTCCCTCGCCCTAGTGGTCGCCGCCTCCGCAATGGGCGGACGGCCGGCAGTCCATTATGCCGCCGCATTGTCGCAGCGTACGAGGACTATCATGACCGCCGCCCTTCAGCCCGCCGAACCGGCACTGGCAAACGACCGCGCCCGTCGCGGCGGCCGCGCGGGAAAGCGTGCCGGCGGATCGGCGGCGTTCGAGCAGCCGCCGTTTCGGCAGCTGAAGAACCCGCTGACGCCGACCCGGCTGGTTTCCGACGACGAGCTGGAATCGATCCACCTCGCCTCGTTGCGCGTGCTGAGGGAAATCGGCGTCGACGTGCTGCACGATGAAGCCCGGCGCATCATGAAGGCGCATGGCGCGGATGTCCGCGACGGCAGCGAGCGGGTGCGCTTCGACAGCGACATGATCCTCGAACTGGTTGCGCACTGCCCGCCGGAATTCACCATCCACGCCCGCAACCCGGCGCACAATGTGCGCTTCGGCGGCAACAATCTGATCATCTCGATGATGGCGTCGGCACCCAACTGTTCCGACATCGACCGCGGCCGCCGGCCGGGCAACCAGCAGGATTACCGCAACTTCCTCAAGCTTGCGCAGATGCACAACATCCTGAACTGCACGGGCGGCTATCCGGTCGAGCCGATCGACATCCATCCGTCCGTCCGGCACCTCGAATGCATCCGCGACCTCAGCGTGCTCACCGACAAGGTGTTCCACATCTATTCGCTCGGCAAGGAGCGCAATGTCGACGGTATCGAGATCACCAGGATCGCACGCGGTATCAGCCATGAGCAGCTGCTCGCAGAGCCGTCGGTGTTCACCATCATCAACACCAATTCGCCGCTCAAGCTCGACGTGCCGATGATGGAAGGCATCATCCAGATGTCGAGCAAGGGCCAGGTGGTCGTCATTACGCCGTTCACCCTGTCCGGGGCCATGGCGCCGGTGACGATTGCCGGCGCGCTGGTGCAGCAGAATGCCGAGGCGCTGTCCGGCATCGCCTTCGCGCAGATGGTGCGCAAGGGCGCGCCTGTCGGCTATGGCGGCTTCACCTCGAATGTCGACATGAAGTCCGGCGCACCGGCCTTCGGCACACCGGAATACATGAAAGCCCAGCTGGTCGGCGGCCAGCTTGCCCGCCGCTACAACATCCCCTACCGCACCTCCAATACCTGCGCCGCCAACACGGTCGACGCGCAGGCGGCCTATGAGAGCGTATTCTCGCTATGGGGCGCCATCCAGGGCGGCGGCAATCTTATGATGCATGCGGCCGGCTGGCTCGAAGGCGGCCTGCGCTGCTCCTATGAGAAGACCATCCTCGATATAGACCTGTTGCAGATGGTCGCCGAGTTCCTGACGCCGCTCGATCTTTCCGAGGAGGCGCTGGGCTTCGACGCCATCCAGTCGGTCGGCCCCGGCGGCCATTTCTTCGGCACCCAGCACACGCAGGACCGCTACAAGACAGCCTTCTACGCGCCAATCCTTTCCGACTGGCGCAATTTCGAGAGTTGGGCGGAGGCCGGGTCGCCGACGGCGCTCGAAAAGGCCAATCGCGTCTGGAAGGAACGGCTGGCGTCCTACGAAGAGCCTTATATGGACCCGGCGATCCGCGAGGAGCTCAACGCTTTCGTCGACAAGCGCCGGGCCGAAGGCGGCGCCCCGACCGATTTTTGATCATCTGTATTGGTTTGATGAACAGTCGACCCCCACTCCGTCGAGCTTCGCTCGACACCTCTCCCCCGATCGACGGGGTCGTCTGTGAAACCATCCTTGCTGCGCTTGATGGCAGGCTGGCCGAAACCATTGCTGTATCCGATCTCCGCTTTGTTTTCGCGCCCCGCTCACTCGATTCAACCTCTTCAAAAACGGACCTATCCTTATGACATCTCACGCAAAAGCGGTTGTTATCGGCGGCGGCGTCGTCGGCTGCTCGGTGCTCTATCATCTGGCCAAGGCCGGCTGGACCGACATCATGCTGATCGAGCGTTCGGAGCTCACCTCCGGCTCGTCCTGGCATGCGGCAGGGGGCTTCCATACGCTGAACGGCGATCCCAACGTCGCCAAGCTGCAGGCCTATACGGTGCAGCTCTACAAGGAGATCGAGGAGATTTCCGGCCAGTCCTGCTCGCTGCACCTGACCGGCGGCGTCATGATGGCCGACACGCGCGAGCGCATGGACTTCTTGCGGCTCGCCCACGCCAAGGGCCGCTATCTCGGCATGGACACCGAACTGATCACGCCGTCCGAGGCCAAGGCGATGTTCCCGCTGATGGACGAGACGAATTTCGTCGGCGCGATGTGGGATCCAGTCGAGGGCCATCTCGACCCCTCCGGCACCACCCACGCCTATGCCAAGGCCGCCAGGAAACTCGGCGCCGAGATCGTGCTGCGCAACCGCGTCGTCGAACTGACGCAGGAGGTCGACGGCACTTGGAACGTCGTCACCGAGCAAGGCACGGTCAAAGCCGAGCATGTGGTCAACTGCGGCGGCCTGTGGGCGCGCGAGATCGGCCGCATGGTCGGTGTCGAACTGCCGGTGCTGGCGATGGAGCACATGTATCTTCTGACCGAGCCGATGCCGGAGGTCGAGGAATTCAACACGTCGACTGGCCGCGAGATGATCGGCGTGATGGATTTCAAGGGCGAGATCTACACCCGCCAAGAGCGCAACGGCATCCTGCTCGGCACCTATGAAAAGGCCTGCAAGCCGTGGTCGCCGGTCAACACGCCGTGGGATTTCGGCCACGAGCTGCTGCAGCCCGACATCGACCGCATCGCGCCGTCGCTCGAGATCGGCTTCAAGCATTTTCCCGGCATCGAAAAGGCCGGCATCAAGCAGATCATCAACGGCCCCTTCACCTTCGCGCTGGACGGCAATCCGCTTGTCGGCCCGGTGCAGGGCCTGACCAATTTCTGGTGCGCCTGTGCCGTCATGGCCGGCTTCAGCCAGGGCGGCGGCGTCGGCCTGGCGCTGTCGAACTGGATGGTCCATGGCGACCCCGGCTTCGACGTCTGGGGCATGGACGTTGCGCGCTTCGGCGAATGGGCAACGCTGCGCTATACCAACGCCAAGGTGCGCGAAAACTATTCGCGCCGCTTTTCCATCCGCTTTCCCAATGAGGAATTGCCGGCAGCCAGACCGGCGCAGACGACCCCGGTTTACGACACAATGCTCGCCAACAATGCGGTCATGGGCGATAGCTGGGGCCTCGAAACTCCGCTCTGGTTCGCGCCGAAAGGCTCCGAGCCGAAGGACATCGTGTCCTTCCACCGCTCCAATGATTTCGGCCCGATCGGCGAGGAGGTACGCGCTACCCGCGAGAAGGTCGGCGTCACCGAGATCGCCAACTTCGCCAAATATGAAGTCTCCGGACCAGGGGCCGAAGACTTTCTCAATCGGCTGATGACCAACCGCATGCCGAAGACCGGCCGCATCGTGCTGACTCCGATGCTGAACGAGTTCGGCAGGCTGATCGGCGACTTCACCATCGCTAAGGCCGGAGACGACCGCTTCATGATCTGGGGCTCGTCAGCTGCGCAGAAATACCATATGCGCTGGTTCGAAAAGCACCTGCCGAAGGACGGCCCAAGGGGGTCGCAGGTCCGCATCCACCGCTTCGACCAGACGCTGGTCGGCCTCTCCATCGCCGGGCCGAAATCCCGCGACCTGCTGCAGAAACTGGTCGATGTCGATATCTCGACCAAGGCCTTCCGCTTCATGGATTTCCGCGAAATGGCGGTCGGCGGCGCGCCCTGCATGGTCAACCGCATCACCTACACCGGCGACCTCGGCTATGAGATCTGGATGGCGCCGGCCTACCAGCGCCTTGTCTACAAGGCGATCAAGGAGGCCGGCGAAGAATTCGGCCTTGTCGATTTCGGCATGCGCGCTCTGCTGTCGATGCGGCTTGAAAAGAACTTTCCGACCTGGTTCCGCGAGCTTCGTCCGATCTACGGACCGTTCGAGGGCTCGATGGACCGCTTCATCAAGCTCGAGAAGAACGACTTCATCGGCCGGGAGGCAGCGGCCAAGGAACAGGCGGCAGGGCCGAAGCTGCGCCGCGTCTCTTTCATCGTCGATGCAGCGGACGCCGACGTGATGGGCGACGAGCCGATCTGGGCCAAGGTCGGCGGCAAGGATTACGGCACGGTGGAAAGGCCGCATGGCTACGGCGCGCCGCGCTTCGACGCTGGCGGCAAGGAAGTGCGCGGCTCGAAGGCCGCGGAAGGCGCGTCCGCCGTGCGCGGCATCGTCGATGGCGACTGGCGCGTGGTCGGCTGGGTCACCTCCGGCGGCTATGCGCATTACGTCGAGAAGTCGATGGCGCAAGGCTATGTGCCGGCGGCCCTTGCCGAAAACGAGAGCGCCGGACTGTTCGAGATCGAAATCCTTGGCCACCGGCGGCCGGCGCGCATCAATGTTGAGCCGCCTTTCGACCCAAGTGGCGAGAAGATGCGGACGTAAGCCCACACAACGCGGTCGCATTGTGCGGAGCATACTCTTCATGCTAGCGCAGCCGGCAACACTATGCCGGCAAGGGCGATGAGATTTTCATTGAAGTACAATCTGAAATGGGCCAAGTGGCTTGCCGAGGGGCGGATCGGCCCCTTCCCGGCGGCGATCGTCATGGTCGCGGCTTACTTCGCCTTGCAGACCATCATACTGTCCCTGTTGAGCTCTTGGGCGGGAACCGGTGTCGGCATCGATGATGCGGAGCAGCTGATCTATGTTCCGTATCTCTGGGCCGGATATGGCGGCTCGCAACCACCCCTCTATACCTGGATCAATTGGCTGGCCGCGCATGTTTTCGGCACCAGTATCTTCACGCTGAAGCTCGTCAAATACTCCGTGCTGTTCCTCGCCGCCTGCAGCGTGTTCGCCGCCATGCGGCGGTTCGGCTACACCAAGGCGACAGCCGCGGCGGCCATGTTCGGCCTGTTTACGATCCCGCAGGTCGTCTGGGAATCGCAGCGCGCTTTGTCGCATTCCGTCGCCGTCGTCGGCTTCTGCTCGCTGCTCCTGCTCGCCATGGCCTATCTTCTCGAGCGGCGAAGCATGATCGCCTATGCGGCGTTTGGCCTGGCCACGGCGGCGGCAATTCTTGCCAAATACAACGATGTCTTCCTTGTGGTGGCCCTTGTTGCGGCAATGCTGTCGCTGCGCGAATTGCGCAGCGCGATCCTTGATCCGAAGTTCGCAATCAGCATAGCGGTCGCGATATTGGTGCTGGCGCCAACCACCTATTGGAGCCTCATGCATCCCGCCGATTTATTGTCGAGAGGCGAGAAGTTCGGAATAGACTCGCAACAAGGGCGCATGGCGGCGGCCTTTGTCGGCGCCGGCAAGTTTATCATGGGGACCTTCAATTTCGCGGTCTTGCCGGTGTTCGTTTCCGCGCTGGCTTTCGGGCTGGCCGGGTTCCGTTTCTCCGAGCGGCACCCGAAAGGTCCGGCTAGGGAAATTCTGTTGTGGCGTACCTTGGCGCTCGGTTTGGCCATGCTGGCAATACTTGTACTGGCCACCGGCGTGACGGTGGTCAAGGACCGCTGGCTGCTGCCGGTCCTGTTCATGTTGCCGCTGGCCATCGTCGCCACTATGGAACGGCTGGCGCCGCGCGGCAGGAATGCGCAGCTCCTGGTGATCGCTGCTGGAGCGATCATCGCCGTGCTGCTCGCGCCCGCTACCTGGTACGTCCAGATAAACGGGACCAGTGGCCTCTCGCGCATGATCCGCGTGGATTACCCGGCTCTCTATCGCCAACTGACTGCGGACGGACCGGTGAAAACCGCAATATCCGACGGTGCATGGGTCGGAAACCTGCGGCTGGTCGACGAAAAGCTGGTCGCGCTTGACCAGGAAGTGCCTAATTTCGAAACGCTGATGCAGGAGCCGGCCGTACTCGTCTGGCTTGACCGTGACGATCCGAGGCCGGTCATTTTGGACCAGCTCAAAGCGGCCGACTATGAGCCGGACGGCCAACCGCGGCAAATCATGGTTCCGCTGTTGCGTGGCACCGGCAAATCTGCCCGGCCCGGCGCGTATGTAAGATTGAAGAGAATGGTGGTGGGAGGAGCCACGGCGCCCAAGGCTAGCGGAGGAGCCGAGGGTGGACAAGAACCCGACTGATCGGCCCCGTCATCGCAAGATCATGCCGTTCGAGCCGGACAGCTCGATCGATGCGCTGCGCAAAAAATCGCGCCTGAAGGCCGCCAAACTCAACCAGCATGTGCTGGGCTATGGAGCGCTGGCGGAAGCCGAGTGGCAAGCGGCGGGTATTGCCGCGCCCGACCTGCCCGCCATGCGCCGATACCGGCTAGACCGCATCCGCGCCGAGTTGAAGCGCCGCGACTATGCTGGAGCCCTACTCTACGATCCGGTCAACATCCGCTACGCTACCGATGCCACCAACATGCAGCTCTGGGTCGCGCACAATCCGACCAGGCATTGTTTCGTCGCCACCGATGGCCCGGTGGTGCTGTTCGACTATTTCTCATGCGAGCACCTTTCCGACCATTCCGGCGTCGTCGACGAGGTGCGGCCGGCTGTATCGTGGGCATATCTCTATAGCGGCGAGCTGACCGGTCAAAAAGTGCGCCGCTGGGCATCCGGCATTGCCGAGCTGGTATCGGAACATGGCGGCGGCAATCGCCGTATCGCCGTCGATCACATCAATCCCGAGGGCATCGAAGAGCTCGCCCGTCTCGGCATTTCGACCGGCAATGGCGAGGCGGTGATGGAAAATGCGCGGCTGATCAAATCGCCCGACGAGATCCTTGCCATGCGCCGGGCGATCGTCGCTTGCGAGGCGGCGATGGGCGAGATGGAGCAGGCGCTGAGGCCCGGCATCGCTGAGAACGAATTGTGGGCCGAACTCCATCGCGGCAACATCGCGCGCGGCGGCGAATGGATCGAAACCCGGCTCCTGTCGTCGGGCCCACGCACCAATCCATGGTTCCAGGAATGTTCTTCGCGGACGATCGAGGCTGGCGATCTCGTCGCTTTCGACACCGACCTGATCGGTCCTTACGGCTTCTGCGCCGACCTTTCGCGCACCTGGCTTTGCGGTGACGCGCCGCCGTCGCAGGAGCAGCGCGGCCTGTTCCGCATCGCCGCCGACCAGATCGCCCATAACACAGAGCTGATGCGGCCGGGCGTATCGTTCCGCGACCTCGTCGAGCGCTCGTCAGTGCCGCCGGGAGACTGCTTCCCGGCCCGTTACGGGGTGCTCTATCACGGCGTCGGCCTTGCCGACGAATACCCGACATTGCCGCATGCCAGCGACTGGACCGACGACACACCCGACGGCGTGCTCGTGTCAGGCATGGTGCTGTGCGTCGAGAGCTATATCGGCCGGCTTGGCGGCTACGAAGGCGTCAAGATCGAGGAACAGATTCTGATCACCGAGACCGGCAACGAGAAGCTTTCGACCTACCCGCTCGATAATCGGCTGCTTGGCGGCTGAGCGAATCTACGTCAGCGCCGCGATCGCCTCGCGCATCGTGGCGACGATCGCTTCTGGCGTCGTCCTGGCGGTGATGAACGGCAAGCCTTTGCGCCGCCTTGTCCAGCCGACGACCGTCACCTTCTGCGCCGCAGGCTCGAAACGCTGCGCCAGCGCCCAGCTCTTGCAGTCGATCGCCGCGACGTCGGCCCTGCCCTCGGCAACAGCAACGATCGAAGCGCGGTGCCCACAGCTTTCGCTCAGCGCGGAAAAGATATCCAAACTCTCGCCGAATGCTTGCAGGTCGCGTGTTGGCGCGATGATGCCCGACATGGAATCGAGGCTGTTGAAGGTGAAATGCTTGCTGCGCAGCAGATCGAGCGGAATGACGGCGCCGCCGTCGTCCGGCGACCTTGCCGGCGGTGCCTCACCCGCCCTCATGACGATGGCGCTCGAATAGAGTTCGCCCTGTCCGCCCTCGAATGCGTCGTAGCGCGGCTGGCCGACGAGGTGGACACGCTGCGACAGGCCGAGTTCCATCGGTCCCCAGCAGGTTTGCGCAAAGAGCAGCGCCGGATGCAGCCAGAGCCGGTGAAAATCCAGCACGTCCGGCGGCAATGTCGCCGGATCGGGCGCGATGAGTTTTCCCTGATCATCGCGGATACCGCCAGGCACCGGCGGCAAATCGCCGTTGCGGCGGATGATCGTCTCCGGCGCATCGATGCCTTTTTGTCTGAAAACATCGCGCAGCCGCGCCCATTCTGCGTCGACCTCGTCCCGCGCTTCCGGCCAGTCATACATCGGCAAAGCCGCAATGAATTCGCTCATGCCGAGATTTGACCGTTATGCGGGGAAATTGACAAGTTCAGGAAAGCGTCGCTCCGCGGCGCCGCTTGCAATGCCGCAAAAATCATTCCTTCGGCGGCTCGGCAGGTACCGGTGCGCTGCCAAGCCCATTGAGGCTGCGCGCCCTGACGCGCGGCTTGAACGCGCGTCCCAGATCCGGCGTACGCCGCAGCACGGGATGGACGATCGGCTCCTTCGCCTTGAAGGCATAGGCCTTGAGCAGCGCGAAATAGTTCGGATAGGCGTAGCCATTGTTCATCCGCAGCCACTCGTCGCGGCGGTCGGCAAACAGCTTCGGCAGCCTGTACCAGGCCACCGTCGGGCTCTTGTGATGGACGAAATGCAAATTGTTGTTGAGGAACAGGAAGGATAGCGGCGAGCGCTCGACGATGATCGTGCGGCCTTCCGGATGTTCCGACCATTGGTGCTCGGCGTAGGTGCGGATCGAAATCAGCGACTGCCCAAGCCATACCGGCACCAGTATGTAGAGCCATAACGGCATGCCGAAGCCGAACTGCACGACAGGCAACACCACGGCGAGGCCGATCGCGTGCAGCAGCCACGCCTTGCGGATGGTCTTGTCGCCCGCGGCAACCTGCTTGGCATCGTCGATGAAGAAGCCGATGCAGGAAAGCCACGGGCCGAGCACCAAGCGCCCGAGCATCGTGTTGTTGATCTTCAGCAGGAACTTCATCGCCGACGGCAGCTCCTCGTGCTGCCAGAGCGCCTTGTAATAGCTTTCGGGATCGTCGAGCGGATCGGTCAGCCGTTCGTCTGCATGGTGGCGCAAATGAATGGTCTTGAACCGGCGAAACGGCCAGACAAGACCGATCGGCAAGAACGCGAAGGCTTCGTTGAGCCGCGCATTCCGGGTTGGGTGGCCGTGCAGCACTTCGTGCATCAGCGAGGATTGCAGCGCCGCAATCAGGGTCAGAAGGGCGAGCGCCAGCAGCGGGTAGGATGGCCAGAGCAGGAAACCGGTGGCGAGCCAGCCGCCGTAGCAGAAAAATGCAAGAACCACGGTCGGCCATTCGATGGCCGCTGCACCGCGTCGCCTATTGCCCGTACTCGTCATGCTATCGACCACTGCCTTCCAGTCGCCGGAACCCGTTTGATTCCTGACAGCATTGTGTCAGGAGCGTTGCCTTACTGCAACGCGATAAAGCGCACAAACTGTTGCGATTGCGCATTTTCAGCCGCAGATGTTATCTATTGTGAACAAGCTTCCGGATTCATTTGCGCCCACAAGGCACTATTGACGGCTTCGGCGCAAATTTTTCCTCCTATCGAGTGGAGTGGCAATTTGGACAAGCGCGACCTGTCGACGATCTTTCGCGAACGCCTGAAAATGCTCTTGACAAGGTCCGATTTGAACCAGTCGGCCTTCGCCGCAGCGGTTGGCATCGACCGTTCGGCGCTGTCGCAGTTGCTCTCCGGCGCCTCGACCCGCCTTCCCCGAGCCGAAACGCTGCTCAACATCGCCGCCGAATTCAAAGTCTCGCTCGACTGGCTGCTCGGTCTCAGCCAGGACGAAGGCGTCACCGGCGAAATCCGCGAGAGCCTCGAGATCGAGGAGGCGCCGGACGGCTTCGACCGCACGCTGCTGGCTCGCTGGCATGCCGAGGCGGCCGGAACGAAAATCCGCTACGTGCCGGCCGGCATTCCCGATCTTCTGCGCACCGAGGCGCTTGTCGACTACGAAGCCGTCATCGCCAACAAGAGCCGCGAGGCACAGGCCGGCGAAACGCAGTACCGCATCGACTACAACCGACGGCCCGAAACCGACATGGAAGTCTGTATGCCGCGCCATACGCTGGAGATCTTCGCGCGCGGGCTGGGCGTGTGGGACCGTTTCCCGGAGGCCGACCGTCACCAGCAGCTCCTCCACATGGCGACGCTGCTCGACGACCTTTATCCCACCTTCCGCCTGTTTCTCTATGACGGGCGGATGCGCTATTCGATCCCCTACACCATCTTCGGACCCTATCGCGCCGCCATTTATGTCGGCGACATGTATCTGGTGCTGAACGCCACCCAGCCAATCCGCACCCTGACCAGCCATTTCGACAATCTGATCCGCGCCGCAGACGTCAACGCTCATGAGGCGGCCAGCTTCACACGAAAGCTCGCGGAGATGCGATTTTGACCGGTTGTTTCTCGCGCCGACATTGACGCCACATAAAGAATTCTTTATATCTTTATCTCAGTTATTCTCCGGGAAGGCGTATTTCATCATGACCAATCCGATCGACGCGCTGCTTGCCGAAAAGGGCGTCCTGCTCGCCGATGGCGCCACCGGCACCAATCTGTTCGCCATGGGACTTGAAGCCGGCGAGGCCCCCGAGCTCTTGAACGAGACCGCGCCCGACACCATCACCAGCCTGCATCAGAACTTTGTCGATGCCGGCGCCGACATCATCCTGACCAACTCTTTTGGCGGCACCCGCCATCGGCTCAAGCTGCACCATGCACAGGACCGGGTCTACGCGCTGAACAAGCGCGCGGCCGAGATCGCAAGCGCCGTTGCAAAAAAGGCCGGCCGCAAGGTGATCGTGGCCGGCTCCGTCGGTCCGACCGGCGAGCTGCTGGTGCCGCTCGGCGCCATGACCTACGACGAGGCGGTCGAGGCCTTTGCCGAACAGATCGAGGGCCTGAAGGCTGGCGGCGCCGAAGTCGCCTGGATCGAGACCATGTCGGCGCCGGACGAGATCCGCGCCGCCGCCGAAGCCGCCATCCGCGTCGGCCTGCCCTATACCTATACCGGCTCCTTCGACACCGCCGGCCGCACCATGATGGGGCTGCTGCCGAAGGACATCCACGGTGTCGTCGACGGCCTGTCGCAGACGCCGCTCGGTGTCGGCGCCAATTGCGGTGTCGGCGCCTCCGATATTCTTGCTTCGCTGCTCGACATGACCGAGGCGAAGCCGGAGGCAACGGTGATCGTCAAGGGCAATTGCGGCATTCCCGAATTTCGCGGCGCTGAGATCTACTATTCCGGCACGCCCGAGCTGATGGCCGACTATGTGCGCCTCGCCGTCGATGCCGGCGCCAAGATCGTCGGCGGCTGCTGCGGCACCTCGTTCCAGCACCTCGCCGCCATGCGCAAGGCGCTCGATACACACATGAAGTCGGATCGCCCGACCGTCGAGCAGATCGTCGAACGTATCGGCCCGATGCGCAACAAGCAGGCGACAGCAAACGTCGCCGAGACCAGCGAAGCCCGCCGCGAGCGCCGCCGCGGACGCGCCTGATGCTTTCGGCTGCGCAGCATTCCGCGCGAAGCGGTGCTGCCACAAAAAAAGGCCGGCAAGGTTTCCCTCGCCGGCCTGCCTCACCCGCCCGTAGGCCGGCTCCCCCTATCAGAACGATCCCATCTGAAAGAAACCGGCCGTCATTGCCACTACCGGTTACCGCCGATCGCCGAGGCAAGGCGCACGAGCGAGAGGAACTCGGACCGGTACCCAAACGGGTCGGCTCCTCTGGCGGCGGTGGCAATCTCCGTGATCTTGTCGTAACCGAACTTCGCGGTCGCATCCTCGTCGCGCAGCTTCTGGCCGAAGGCAGCGATGGCAACGGAGAAACGCTGGTCGGTGCTGGCCTGGTCGAACGACGCCACCTCGTTGGCTGACGTCACCGGAGTGGTGATCAGCTTCGAAGTGTCCTCGTTCGGCAGCTTGTAGCGGATCTTGAGGAAGGCATACTCGTCGGCATTGGCGACACCGCCATTGTTCACCGAGGCCTGACCATAGCGCAGCTGATCAATCTGTTCGCCGCCGCTGCCCTTAGGCGTGATCTCGTAGATCGCGGTGATCGAATGGCCTGAGCCGATCTCGCCGGCGTCGACGCGGTCGTTGTTGAAATCCTCGCGGTTCAAGGCACGGGTTTCATAGCCGATCAGCCGGTACTCCGAGACCTTGTTCGGGTTGAACTCGACCTGGATTTTCACGTCCTTGGCGATGGTGAACAGTGTCGAGGAGGCATCCTCGACGAGCACCTTCTCGGCCTCCGCCAAAGTGTCGATATAGGCGGCGGTGCCGTTGCCGTTCTGAGCGATGGTCTGCATCATCTGGTCATTCAGATTGCCGCGGCCGAAGCCGAACACCGACAGGAACACGCCTGTCTTGCGCTCCTTTTCGATCAGCCGCTTCAGATCGTCGTCGTCGGTCTGGCCGACATTGAAGTCGCCGTCCGTGGCGAGCATCACACGGTTGATGCCGTCCTTAACGAAGGATTTCTGCGCCAGCCTGTAGGCTTCCTTGATGCCCGCCTCGCCCGCCGTGGAGCCGCCAGACGTCAGATTATCGATGGCGGCGAGGATCTTGTTCTTCTCCGAAGCCTTGGTGGGCTCCAGCACGGTGCCGGCATCGCCAGCATAAGTGACGATCGAGACGGTATCGTCGGGTCTTAGCTTGTTGACCAGCAGCCGGAAGGCCGACTGCAGGAGCGGCAGCTTGTCCTGCTCGTTCATCGACCCGGACACATCGATCAGGAAGACCAGATTGGCCTTGGGCTGCTCAGCTGGCTTCACGTCGAACCCCTTGATGGCGACATGCATCAATTTGGTGTGCTCGTTCCACGGCGTCGGCATGACGCTGACGATCGAGTTGAATGGCGTCGACGCGGAGTCCGGGCCTTTCCAGTCGTAGGGGAAATAGTTGATCATCTCCTCGACGCGCACCGTATCGGCCTGCGGAATAAAACCTTCTTTCAGCGAGCGCCGCACGAAGGAATAGGAAGCGGTGTCGACATCGATAGAGAAGGTCGAGACCGGGTCTTCCATTGCGGCATGCACCGGATTGGTCTTGAAATTCTCGACGCGATCGCGGTTTTCCTCTTGCGGAAGCATCTGGTCGGCCGGCGCAGCGGCAGGCTGCTGTGCCATCAGCTTGGAATCGGCAACCGTGCCAGGCATGCGTCCGACCCGCGCGCCGCCATCGACGGCCGGAGCCGCGGTGCGGGTGCCGTCATTCAGCACAAACTCGCCACTCTGCGCCGGTTCGGGAGCATTGCGGGTGAGCGCCTCCTGCTGCGTCAGCCCACCGACTGCGGTCGATTCCGCTTTCGGCGGCGATGTCGGCGCCACAAGCGCCTCGCCGACGTCGCGATTTTCACTGTCAGCATCCGCCTTCTTCTGCTTGTCCGCTTCGGCCACGACCGGCGGTTTGACGGTCGCCGGCTTGTCAGCCAGCGTTTCGGTGATCTTATCGTCCCCGCCGAATTCGGGCCCACCGAATTTGGATTCCCCGAGCATATAGATGGTGGCATATCCGGCGATCGGCAGGGCAACGAGCCCGGCAATGGCCGGCGTGGCGAAGAGTTTCTTTTGCATGATTTCGCTCCAGAGCTTTCGTGCTCGCTCTGTGAGACGAAGCCCGCTCACCGATCCTTGGGCGGCAGGTGAAGTTTTTTCGTCCATGTCATAGGCGCGCATGGCGGCATGGAAGGCACGCGCCTTTGCGTCCGCGTCCGGCGCCGGTGCCGCGATATCGCGCAGCCTGTTCAGTTGGTTGTCGTCGACCATGGTCACACTTCCCCGGCTGAACGCATCAGCGTCTTCAACCGTTTCTTCGCCTCATGGATGTGCCAGGAAACCGTCGTCTCCGAGATCGCCATCGCCTCGGCGGCGGCCGCGTGGCTCAGCCCTTCGCCATAGACCAGCAGCACCGCGTCGCGCTGCTTGTCAGGAAGCTTGCGCACCGCTGCCCAGAGCGCCTCGGCCGGATCTTCCGGCTCGACCGAGGTTCCCCCCGAAATCAGCGCATAGGCGCCATACGCCTCGGTCTTGGCAGTGTCGCGGGCGGTCTTGCGCATCACGTCACGCGCCGCATTCAGCGTCATGGCGTAGAGCCATGTCGTGAAGGCGCCGCTGCCATGATAGTCGCGGATCGCCCGGCCAAGCCGGACGCAGACTTCCTGGGCGATATCCTCGGCGTCGGCCTTTTTCCCGCACCAGCGATAGGCGGCGCGATAGACGAAACCGTAGTGCCTTTCGAGCAACTTGCCGAAAGCACCCCGATCTCCGCCCTTCGCCCGCCCGATCAGTTCAGCGTCGGAGGCTTCGCTTTCGTCCAGCATCATCGCCATCATTGCCTGTTGGACGAAGGCTAATGGCTGTTCCTTGGGGCGATGGAAAGAATTTTTTGGCGCGCCGTCACGTCGTAACGGTTGGCGTGCCCTGACCGAGCGTCTCCGCGAACAGCGTCGTCAGCCGCTTCCAGTGGCGCTCGGCGCCGGCTGCATCGAAGGCGCTGTGGTCCGGCACGCACCAGCCATGCGCCATGCCGGCATAGTTCTCTATCACATGGTCGACCTCAGCCGCGCGCAGCGCTTCGGCCAGCCGCGCCGCTTGTGCGGGCGGAAAGCTGCGGTCGACACCCGCAGTGCCGATATAGACCTTTGCCTTCACCGAGGCGGCCTTCCGGTGCGGACTGTCGGCAGCGTCACCAGCCAGATTGCCGCCGTGGAAACTGGCCGCCACAACGATGCGGTCGGGATGGCTGGCCGCCGCGTTCAACGCCCGCGCTCCACCCATGCAGTAGCCGACAATGCCGACCGGCCCGGTCAGGCCTTGGGCAGCAAGCGCATCGAGGAAAGCGCCGCTGTCGCGGATTGTCATCTCCTGGGTCGTGCCGCCGACGAGACCCGTGATGGCGGCCTTGCTCTTCTCTTCGCTGAACGCAGTCTTGGGATCGAAGGTGCCATAGGGCGCATTGCGGTAAAAAAGATCCGGCACCAGCACCGCGTAGCCCTCGTCCGTGAGCCGCTCTGCCATTTGATCGAGCGCCGGTCGCGGGCCGAAAGCGTCCATGTAGAGGATGATCGCTGCCTTGGCCGGGGCTGCCGAGCGGAGCAGCCCGGCTTTGGCCACGCCGTCGCTTGTCTTGATCTGCATCGCTTGCTTGGCCATCATCCGCTCCGTTGACGTGTGGTGCGATAGATATCTGCGCTGACCGTCGCGGCAAGCTGTAATGCAGCGAACTCCTTCAAGATTTCGTGCGGCATTCGGCGACGCTACAGACGCGCGAATGCTGCCATGTGAAAGGCCTGAACCTCGGCCGGATAGCGATAATCGGTGCCGTAAGGACAGGCGTTGCGATCAAGGCAGCCGCCGGTCCGGCAAGGTCCGCCGTTTTGCCCACGCACATGCGCCAGACAAGTTTCATGCACAAAACCATCCGCAGAATAAGCCACGACCGGACAGGATTTCAGGCAAGGTTTTTCCAAGCACGTATCGCAAAGGTGAATCACGTCGCGAGGTTCGTGGAGCGCAATCTCGTTTTCGAACAGCAGCGCGCCGCGATAGGCATGCCAGAGCCCGTATTGCGGATGCATGAGGATGCCGAGCGGCGACGGCTTCAGCCCCTCCGCCCGCATCGCCCATTGCTGGAACGGCAGATAAGGCCTGTCGGACGGCGACACCGCGCGTGCCCCGAATTTTTCGGCCACCGCGCCGATGACGTCGCGCGACCATGTGTCGAGCGGATTGGCGAAGGATTGTGATCGTTTCTCCAGCCAGCGCAGGAAGTGCGGCCAAGGTGCGGCACCCGCCTGCCCCACCAGCAGGACGGATCTGGCAGCAGCGCCGGAGAGACCGGAAGGTGTTTCCTCACCGCCCGCAAAATTGAAGCCGCCGCGCAGGATGAGGCCGTGGGCGGAAAGCGCAGCCGCAATGGTTTCGATCATGCTGCCCTCGAGGATCATCCCTTCTTGTCCGGGTCGGAGAAGGCGCTCCGCCAGACTTCTTTGTGGATGATGTCGGCGACTTTAGCCCCGCCTGATTCGGGCTCCTTTCAGGTGAAGGCGTCGGCCATCGACGCCTTCTTCCTGGCGATGAAGTCCTTCAGCCCGTCGTCGATGCCCGGGTCGAGATACGGCGCCTCGTAGCTCTCCAACCAGCGGCGGGCGAGCTCGTTGGCCCGCTGCGGCGCGGTTTTTTCGCCTTCGGCCAGCCACTGCTCGTAGGAATTGTTATCGGCGATGTTGGAACGGTAGAACGCGGTCTGGAAATTGGCCTGGGTGTGATCGCAGCCGAGATAATGGCTGCCCGGGCCGACCTGGCGGATGGCATCCATCGCCTGGCCATTTTCCGACAGGTCGACACCTTCGGAGAACTTCTGCGTCATGCCGAGCTGGTCGATGTCCATCACGAACTTTTCGTAGCAGGAGGCCAGACCGCCCTCGAGCCAGCCGGCCGAATGCAGCACGAAATTGGTGCCGGCGAGGATCGTCGAGTTCAGCGTGTTGGCGCTCTCATAGGCCGCCTGCGCATCGGGGATTTTTGAAGCACAAAGCGAGCCGCCCGTGCGGAACGGCAGGCCGAGCCGGCGGGCAAGCTGGGCGGCGCCATAGGAAACCAGCGACGGCTCCGGCGTGCCGAAGGTCGGCGCGCCAGACTGCATTGAGATCGACGAGGCGAAGGTGCCGAACAGCACCGGCGCGCCCGGCCGGATCAGCTGCGTGAACGACGCGCCGGCCAGCACTTCGGCCAAAACCTGCGTCAGCGTACCGGCGACCGTCACCGGGCTCATCGCACCGGCAAGGATGAACGGCGTGACGATGCAGGCTTGGTTGTGGCGCGAATAGACTTTCAGCGCTCCCAGCATGGTTTCGTCGAACACCATCGGCGAGTTGGCATTGATCAGGCTGGTCAGCACCGTGTTGTTCTCGACGAAATCGTCGCCGAACACGATCTTGGCCATTGCCACCGTATCTTCGGCGCGCTCGGGCGCAGTCACCGAACCCATGAACGGCTTGTCGGAATATTTGATATGGCTGTAGACCATGTCGAGATGGCGCTTATTGACCGGTACGTCGACCGGCTCGCAAACCGTGCCGCCCGAATGGTGGATCGACGGCGCCATATAGGCGAGTTTTACGAAATTCCGGAAATCCTCGATCGTCGCATAGCGCCTGACCCCGTCGAGATCGCGCACGAAGGGCGGTCCATAGACCGGCGCGAACACGGTCGCGTTGCCGCCGATCTGCACCGAGCGCTCGCCGTTGCGGGCGTGCTGGGTATAGACGGACGGAGCGGTCTTCAACAGCGAGCGGCAGAGGCCCTTGGGGAAATGCACGCGCTCGCCCTTGACGTCGGCGCCCGCCTCTTTCCAAAGCTGCAGTGCCTCGGCGTCGTCGCGGAAGATGATGCCAATCTCTTCCAGCACCGTGTCGGTGTTCTTTTCGATCAGCGCCAGCCCTTCCTCGTCCAACACTTCATAGACGTTGATCTTGCGCTTGATATAGGTGAGCTGTGTGCCGGGGCCGCCGCCCGAACGTGCAGCTCGTCGGGCTGCGGCGCCACCGCTGGCAGCGCGCCCGCGCCGTGCGTTTGACGCTTCCTGATCGACCGGCGCGTTCTCACTCATGATCGTTCTTCCCTGGCTCTTGTTCCGGCCTGAAATCCGTTTGCGGCCGCATATTGCGGTCTCTGGCCGGATCGTAGCCATGCACCCTATTCGAAACGGCCCGCCAGCGCCAACGCCTGTCGCAAAATCGACAAGAATTCTAAGAGATTTACGGTCGCTTTCCTTTTGCGGGAAGTCGCAAATCAGCTATGGACAACCGGCCCGCGCGGGTTAGGTATTGACGCGATATTTTTAAGCTGCCGCGATAGTTGTAGCCGGCAAGGAGCCTGAGAAAAAATGGCCGACGACGAGATCATCCTTTCGGAACTCTCCGACGACGAGTTGGTGCAGCAGATGCACGACGACCTTTACGACGGGTTGAAGGAAGAAATCGAGGAAGGCACCAACATCCTTCTCGAGCGCGGCTGGGCGCCTTACAAGGTTCTGACCGAGGCTCTGGTCGAAGGCATGCGCATCGTCGGCGAGGATTTTCGCGACGGCATCCTGTTCGTTCCGGAAGTGCTGCTATCGGCCAACGCGATGAAAGCCGGCATGTTCATCCTGCGTCCGCTGCTTGTCGCCACCGGCGCGCCGAAGCAGGGCAAGATGGTGATCGGCACCGTCAAGGGCGACATCCACGACATCGGCAAGAACCTCGTCGGCATGATGATGGAAGGCGCTGGCTTCGACGTCATCGACCTCGGCATCAACAATGCGGTCGAAAAATACCTCGACGCCATCGAAAAGCACCAGCCCGACATCATCGGCATGTCGGCCCTGCTGACGACGACCATGCCTTACATGAAGGTCGTCATCGATACGATGAAGGAAAAGGGCATTCGCGACGATTATGTCGTGCTGGTCGGCGGCGCACCGCTTAACGAGGAATTCGGCAAGGCCGTCGGCGCCGACGCCTATTGCCGCGACGCCGCGGTGGCGGTCGAGACCGCCAAGGACTTCATGAAGCGCAAGCACAACGTCCGCGCTTCGGCCTGAGCCAACAAATTCGGCTCCGACGAGAAAAGCCGCGCCTTGCAGTGCGGCTTTTTTATTCCCAAATGTTCGAAACCGTGCAAATCAGGGTTTCTTGACGGTATCGTCAACGGCCTTCGCAGTGGATTTGAGATCCTTACCGACGCCGCGCACCGTGTTGGCGCAAGCCGAAACAGCCAAGGCGCAGGCGAGAATAGCGATTGGCGCAACGCGGAACAATTTCATGATTGATGTCTCCCTCAGCATATAAATTTGCTGGACAGCAACGAAGATCGATTAGACTGGTTCCATGAGTACCGCGCGAAAACAACAATCCGATCAAGGCGACAAGCTGCTCGTCATCGCCTGCGGGATGATTGCGCGCGAAGTTCTGGCGGTCAAGGAGCAGCTCGGGCTCGACCATCTCGACCTGACCTGCCTGCCGGCGGAGTTCCATTTCTATCCGGACCGCATCCCGCCGGCCATGGACAAGGCTATCGAGAAGGCCAAGACCGACGGCTACAAACACATCTTCGTCGGCTATGCCGATTGCGGCACTGGTGGCCTGCTTGACCGCATCTGCGAGAAGCACGGCGTCGAGCGCATGGCCGGACCGCATTGCTTTGCCTTCTATCAGGGCATGGATGCCTATGCGAAGGTCGCCGATGACGACATGATGTCGTTCTATATGACCGACTTCCTATGCCGGCAATTCGATGCTTTCTTCATGAAGCCGCTCGGCCTCGACAAGCACCCGGAGCTGATCAAGGACTATTTCGGCAACTACGAGAAGCTGATCTATATCGCCCAGACCGACGATCCGGAGCTCGACAAGGTCGCCGAAAAGGCCGCGAAAATGCTCGGCCTCGCTTATGAGCGCCGCTCGACCGGCTATGGCGACCTGACGAAGGAGTTGGCCAGCGCTGCAGTCCTGGCTTGACGATAATTCTAGGTAACGCCCTCTTCAGCTTCTAGCCCGGCGAGCACATCGGCAAAGCTCGTCTTGCAGACGAAATCCAGCCGGTCCCTCGCACGCGAAGCATCGTAGATCCGGTCGATCGACGAAAACATCGTCCAGCCTTTCTTCGCGTAGAGCGCCGGATAATCCGGGAAATAGCGCGCCACGACCGACGGTGCGTCGGCGATCAATGCCGGGCAATCGTCGGGTTGGAACGGTGTTGGCGCCGAAATGATGAAGATGTCGAAGCCCAATTGCGGTGCTTTCTCCAAGGCGGCGATATGGGCATCGGCAGCATCCTCCACCGTGAGCCGGCGAAACAGCAGTTCATTTGCCTTGGTGTTGACGTCCGACTGTTCGATCACATGCGCCATGTCATCGGTTTCGGGGAAGAAACGGGCGGTGCGCAGCACAATCACCGGAAGGCCGAACTCGAGCTGGTAGAGGCGACAAAGATGTTCCGCCGCGAGCTTGGTGATGCCGTAGATGTTGCGTGGCTCGGGCGACGTGTCTTCCGTCAGCCATGCCGCCTTGCGCGCGCCGCCGGTAAAGCCGGCGCGTATAGCCTGGGAAATCATCAGCGACGTCGTCGACGTAAAGACGAAGCGCTGAACGCCGAATGCAGCGGCCGCGTCGAGCAGGTTGAGCGTGCCGCGCACATTCGTCTCGACGAAATCCTCGTTGCGATGATGTTCGATGTCAGGCTTGTGCAGCGCGCCGCTGTGGATGATGGCCTCGATACGGTTCTCCTTGACCGCGTGCATGACCAGGTCGCGATCGGCGACTGAGCCGACGATTCGCGTTTCCGAGGATGAGACGGGATCGAGGCCGGTGACATCATGGCCGAAGGCCCGCAGGCGCGGCGCCAAGGCGCTGCCCAGCCAGCCCGATGATCCAGTCAGCAAGATCCGCATTCGTTCCGCCTCGTTTCTGCTGTTGATGCTGTCAAGCATGGATGACAGAGCGCTGCGAAACATTAAGGTATGCGCCAGACAAGAAAACAGGCTGCTCGAAGCGGGAAACGCCACCAATGATCGCTCGCCTCATGTTTGCCGCAGCAGCTGTCCTCTGCTTGACCCTGCCCGCGTTCGCCGACGGCGAAGTGCAGAAGCTGATCACGACTGCCGACAAGGCGCGGCTCGACAAATATGGCGAGACGCGCAAGGCAGCGCTTGACGAGGCGAAGGCCGGCGACCCCGCCGAGGTCAAGCAGCTCGATGCGTTGTTGGCAAAGCCCCTGGTTTCCTTCTCCGACAAGGACCTGACTGGCAATTGGCAATGCCGCACCATCAAGGCCGGCGGGCTCAACCCGCTGGTCATCTATGGCTGGTTCAAATGCAAGGTGAGCGACGACGGTTCCGGCTGGAGATTGGAAAAGATCACCGGTTCGCAGCGCACCAAGGGCCGCTTCTTCGATGATGGCGAGAAACGCGCGATCTATCTTGGTTCCTTCTACGTCAACGACGATTCGGCAAAGCCCTACGGCAGCGGCCCGGAAAGCGATCAGGTCGGCTATGCCTTCCGCAACAGCGCCAGCGAATGGCGCATCGAGTTCCCGGCGCCCCACTACGAATCGAAGCTCGACATCCTCGAATTCAAGCGCTGAGCCCCGATCACCAAGGATTAACCCGGCCAGCCTAGCATTCGCGCGCAAAGAACAGGTCTTTGCGGGGTCGCGAAGCATGGCACGGTCGAAAACAAACCAACGGCCGATCGTCGTCGTCACCGAAGGCGGTCCGCATATCTGGGCGATCGTCAACGCCATCGCCGACCAACTCGGGCCTGTCAGCGTCATCCTGGAAACCCCTGAATCCAAAAAGCAATTGCTGCTCGGGCGGGCGCGGCGGCAAGGCTGGACCTCGGCCATCGGTCAACTCGGCACGATGATGCCGACCCGGCTCGGCAAACGGTTTTTCGCCGGCCATGCAGCACGCATCATCGCCGAACAGAAACTGCAAACCGAACCCAGGCCAGGGCAAAAGATCATCCACGTGCCTTCGGCCAATGCGCCGGAGTGCCTGCAGGCGATCGAGGACATCCCGGCCCGGCGTCGTGCTGCTTGCCGGCTGCCGCCTGCTGTCGAGGCAGACGCTGGCCGGGATGCCTTGCCCGGTCCTCAACTATCATGCCGGCATCGCGCCCAAATATCGTGGCATGAATGGCGGCTACTGGGCGCTGGCTTCCTGCGATGCGGAAAACTTCGGCACCACCGTGCATCTGGTTGACGCCGGTGTCGACACCGGCGGCGTGCTACGGCAGGCGCGCGGCAAACCGCAGCCGGGCGATACCATTTCAAGCTACGCGTTGCGGCAGGCGGCGTTCTCGCGCGACATCTGCGTCGAGGTGGTCAGGGATGTGCTGGCCGGCAAGCTCGGTACGGTCGATCCCGGCCTGCCTTCGAAACAATGGTATCATCCAACGATCTGGTTCTATCTCTGGACCGGGATAAGAAACGGCGTCTGGTGACACGCGCGCCGATTTACCGGACACCCACCCGCCGCTAACATTGCATCATGAGCGACATCGACCACCGCACCATCATTGCCGGCCTTTCGGTCGAGGAACGTCGCGACCTCACCGCCAGGCTTGACGGGCCAGGCATTGTCCGGCTGGCCGTCTATGGCGGGCTGGTTATCGTGCTGGGCGCGCTGATCGCCGCCCGCATTCCGTTCTGGCCGCTTCTCGTCTTGCCGCAGGGCATCTTGATCGTCTTCTTCTTCACGCTGCTGCACGAGACCATCCATGAAACGGCGTTCAGGACGGCGTCGCTCAATCGCGCTATCGCCACCGTGACCGGCTTCCTGATCCTGCTGCCGCCGGCATGGTTCCGCTATTTCCATTTCGCCCATCACCGTCACACGCACGACCCGGACAACGATCCCGAACTGATGGCCCCGAAGCCGGAAACCATCGGCCAATATCTGCGCTATCTGTCCGGCGGCCCCTATTGGATAGGCATGGCCCGCGTAGTCGCAACCAATGCGGCGGGCCGCAACCGCGACGGCTTCGTACCGGAAAAGGGCCGCAGTAAGGTGGTTGCGGAAGCACGGCTGTTCCTGATCGGCTATGCGGTGTTGCTGACCGCATCACTCGCCGTACAGTCGGCACTGCTGTTGTGGATCTGGATCGTGCCGGTGCTGGTCGGGCAGCCGTTTTTGCGGGCCTACCTGCTGGCCGAGCACGCGTTGTGCCCGCATGTCGCCAACATGCTCGAGAACACCCGCACCACCTTCACCACAAGGCTGGTGCGCTTCGTGGCTTGGAACATGCCGTACCATTCCGAGCACCATTCCTATCCGGCCGTTCCCTTCCACCGCCTGCCGCGCTTCCACCAGATTGTCGCGGAGCATTTGCGCACGACGGAACGGGGTTACGTGCGCTTTCACCGGAAACTTGTCGGCAGCTTCGATCGTCGCGCCGGCTGACCTGCGCTGAAACAGACATCGCTTTCATCGGCGGTCGTCGATTGCGTCGCTTTTGAAGGCGCCCGCGTCGTCCCATAACAAGCAGCCGAACAGCGCTTTCGGCAATGCTCGAAACCACTGCATCGGCCTAAAGATCGGAATCGATCTTCGGAGGGCACGATACAGCGGAGTTAAGTGGTAGAGCGTCGTTTGTGCGTTCGATTGGACGCGCGGGGCTCTACAGGAGCAGGAATTCATGGCCGATCTGATCGTCGTCTACTGGCGCGACATCCCCGCCCAAGTCATCGTCAAGAAGGGCCGGCAGAACGCCAAGCGCGAACTGCCGCTGCGCTTCACCGAGGCGATCGACATGTGCGCCATGCGCACCGGCGCCGGCGGCACCGACGACTATCTTGCCGAATGGCGCAAGGCAGAGCCCATCCCAGTCAGTGACGATCTTGAAGCCGAGGCCGAGAAGGCTCTTCAGGAGATCGATACCACATACGACCGCGAGCGGCTGGTCGCTCTGGTCAAGGCGGGCGGCAAAGAAAATGTCTGATCTCCAGCCAACGCCGGTGACGACGGCTCAAACCGGCCTGACCCAAGCGACCATCGTCAAGAAGGCGGCACCGAAATCCGACTACAAGCCGGCCGACGTGTCGCCGCAGCGGCGCGTGCAGCGCTCGTTTGCGGTGCGGCTTTGGTCGGTGCGGCATTCGCGGCTGCTTGAATGGTTCTACGCCAAATTCGCCGACATGTTCCTGGCTCTCCACCCCCTATGGAAGGGCATCGGCTACAGCCGTGTCGAAGGGCCGGTGAAATTCGTCGAAAAGCGCGTCAAGGGTTTCATGTTCGACTGCCGCATGTGCGGCCAGTGCGTCCTTTCCTCGACCGGCATGTCGTGTCCGATGAATTGCCCCAAGCAATTGCGCAACGGCCCTTGCGGCGGTGTCCGCGCCAACGGCAATTGCGAGGTCGAGCCTGATATGCCTTGCGTCTGGGTCAAGGCCTGGGAAGGCTCGCAAAACATGGTGCATGGCGACAAGATTTTTGACGTGCAGAAGCCGGTGGACCAGTCCTTGCGCGAAACCTCCGCCTGGCTGCGGGTCACCGCGCAGGCCGCAGCCGCCCGCAATGCGGCCCAGAATACTACGAACACCGGAGCGTCGGCATGATCGGCCGCCAGCCAGACGAGAATCCGGCCGGCATCCATCTGCCGCTCGATCCCCTGCCCGGCCACACCTCGCGCGGCCGGCTGGAGCGGGTCCTGCGGCGCGGCGAGTTCGCCGTGACGACCGAGCTCAACCCGCCCGATAGCGCCGATCCCGAGGACGTCTACAACCGCGCCAGGATCTTCAATGGCTGGGTCGACGCCATCAATGCCGTCGATGCTTCCGGCGCCAACTGCCACATGTCGTCGGTCGGCATCTGCGCGCTGCTGACCCGCATGGGCTATGCCCCGATCATGCAGATCGCCTGCCGCGACCGGAACCGCATCGCTATCCAGGGCGATGTGCTGGGCGGCGCGGCGATGGGTGTTGCCAACATGCTCTGCTTGACCGGCGACGGCGTGCAGGCCGGCGATCAGCCCGGTGCCAAGCCGGTGTTCGATCTCGACTGCATGTCGCTGCTCGAAACCTGCCGCATCATGCGCGACAATGGCAAGTTCCTGTCCGGCCGCAAATTGACGACGCCGCCGCAGCTTTTCCTTGGCGCGGCGATCAATCCGTTCGCGCCGCCGATCGATTTCCGTCCCCATCGGCTGGGTAAGAAGATCGCCGCCGGAGCGCAATTCGTGCAGAGCCAGTACTGTTTCGACGTGCCGATGTTCCGCACCTACATGCAGAAGGTCCGCGATCTCGGCTACACCGAGAAATGCTTCATCCTGTGCGGCGTTGGGCCGCTCGCCTCGGCCAAGACGGCCAAATGGATCCGCTCCAACGTGCCGGGCATCCACATTCCCGACTCGATCATCAAGCGCCTGGAAGGCGCCCAGGATCAGAAGAAGGAAGGCAAGCAGCTCTGCATCGACATAATCAATGAGGTGAAGGAAATTCCCGGTGTGTCCGGCGTCCATGTGATGGCCTATCGCCAGGAAGAATATGTCGCCGAGATCGTCGACGAATCCGGCGTGCTGAAGGGCCGCCAGCCGTGGAAGCGCGAAATCCGCCGCGACGACCAGCTCGTTGCCGACCGGCTCGACCACATCCTGCATGACGACCTCACCGAAACCCAGGTCGACATGGTCAAGACCGCGCATTGACGGCGCGAATTGTCAGCATTCGCTTGATCAGAAACAGATAACGATATAAAGAAATCTTTATATCACGATGGAGAGATTTCATGACCCGGACCATCGTCGCCTCGGCGACACGAGAAATCATCATCGGCTTCGACCAGCCCTTCTGCGTGATCGGCGAGCGCATCAACCCGACCGGCCGCAAAAAACTGGCGGCCGAAATGATCGCGGGCAATTTTGAGACCGTCATCCGGGATGCGCTGGAGCAGGCCGCCTGCGGCGCAACCATGCTCGACGTCAATGCCGGCGTCACCTCGGTCAACCCGAACGAGACCGAACCCGGCCTGCTGGTGCAGACGCTGGAGATCGTGCAGGGCCTGGTCGACCTGCCGCTGTCGATCGACTCCTCGGTGACCGCGGCGATCGAAGCGGCGCTCAAGGTTGCCAAGGGCCGGCCGCTGGTCAATTCCGTCACCGGCGAGGAGGAAAAGCTCGAGGCCATCCTGCCGCTGGTCAAGAAATACAACGTTCCGGTGGTCGCCATTTCCAACGACGAGACCGGTATTTCGATGGACCCCGACGTGCGCTTCGCCGTCGCCAAGAAGATCGTTCAGCGCTGCGCCGACTTCGGCATTCCGGCGCATGACGTGGTCGTCGACCCGCTGGTCATGCCGATCGGCGCGCTGGGCGATGCCGGCCGCCAGGTGTTTGCACTGCTGCGCCGGCTGCGTGAAGAGCTCAAGGTCAACACCACTTGCGGCCTCTCCAACATCTCCTTCGGCCTGCCGCACCGCCACGGCATCAACGCCGCCTTCATTCCGATGGTGATCGGCGCCGGCATGACTTCGGCGATCATGAACCCGGTGCGGCCGCAGGAAATGGAAGCCGTGCGCGGCGCCAACGTGCTGAACGGCACCGATGAGAACTGCACCAACTGGATCAGGACCTACAAGGACTACAAGCCTGCCGAAGGCGGCCAGGCCGTTGCCGCCCGGACGCAGGTCAACGCGCCGGGCGACGGCAACGGCAATGGCGGACGCCGCCGCGGCGGCCGCGAAGCGCGGATGGCCCGGGGTTGAGCCATGGCTTGGCCGACACGATATGGGGCCTAGAAGTGGGGAGAACCGAACCGTAGCGGCATCGCTGCCGTGGCCCAAGACCCGAACGGCGTAGAAAGTAAAGTCTGGAACGCATGAACTCTCCCGTCAACATCACCGATCCGCTCGTGCTGTTCATGCCGTCCGGCAAGCGCGGGCGGTTTCCGGTGGGCACACCGGTGCTGGATGCCGCGCGCCAGCTCGGCGTCTATGTCGAGAGCGTGTGCGGCGGACGCGCCACCTGCGGGCGCTGTCAGATCGAGGTGCAGGAAGGCAATTTCGCCAAGCACAAGATCGTCTCTTCCAACGACCACATCTCGCCCAAGGGCGCCAAGGAAGAGCGCTACGAACGCGTGCGCGGCCTTCCCGAACGGCGCCGCCTGTCCTGCTCGGCGCAGATCCTCGGCGACCTCGTTGTCGACGTCCCGCAGGACACCGTCATCAACGCCCAGACCATCCGCAAGGATGCCGACACCAGGGTCATCGCCCGCGATTCGGCAATCCACATGTGCTATGTCGAGATCGAAGAGCCCGACATGCACAAGCCGCTCGGCGATCTCGATCGCCTGAAGATCGCGCTGATGAAGGACTGGGGCCTCAAGAGCCTCGATTTCGATTTCCATCTGTTACCGCAGGTGCAAGGCATCTTGCGCAAGGGCAACTGGACAGCGACCGCCGCCATCTACAAGGACGCCGACAGCGAGACCGCACGGGTCATCGCTTTGTGGCCCGGCCTCAAGAACGAGGCGTACGGGCTTGCCTGCGATATCGGCTCGACCACCATCGCCATGCATCTGGTGTCGCTGCTGTCGGGCCGTGTCGCCGCCTCGTCGGGCACGTCGAACCCGCAGATCCGCTTCGGCGAGGATCTGATGAGCCGCGTCTCCTACGTGATGATGAACCCGGACGGCCGCGAAGGCATGACAGTCGCGGTGCGCGAGGCGATCTCGGGTCTCGTCGACAAGGTCTGCGCGGAGGGCAACGTCCAGCGCAATGACATTCTGGATTCCGTCTTCGTCGGCAATCCGATCATGCACCATCTGTTCCTCGGCATCGACCCGACCGAACTCGGCGGCGCACCTTTCGCGCTGGCGGTCTCGGGTGCCGTGCACATCAAGGCATCGGACATCGGCCTGAAGCTCAACCAGGGCGCCAGGCTTTATATGCTGCCTTGCATTGCCGGCCATGTCGGCGCCGACGCGGCCGCCGTGACGCTGTCGGAAGGCCCGCACCGCCAGGACGAGATGATGCTGATCGTCGATGTCGGCACCAATGCCGAGATCGTGCTCGGCAATCGCACGCGGGTCGTGGCGGCCTCGTCGCCTACCGGCCCGGCCTTCGAGGGTGCCGAAATCTCCGGCGGCCAGCGCGCCGCACCGGGTGCCATCGAGCGCGTCCGCATCGACCCTGAGACGCTGGAGCCGAAATATCGCGTCATCGGATCGGAACTCTGGTCCGACGCGCCAAGCTTTCTCGACAGCGTTCAGGCGACTGGCGTCACCGGCATTTGCGGCTCCGGCATCATCGAAGTGGTCGCCGAGATGTATCTCGCCGGCATCATCTCCGAGGATGGTGTCGTCGATGGATCGCTGAGCGCCCACTCTTCTCGCGTCGTCGCCAACGGCCGCACCTTCTCCTATGTGCTGAAGGAAGGCGAGCCCAAGATCACCATCACCCAGACCGACGTGCGCGCCATCCAGCTTGCCAAGGCCGCCCTTTATGCCGGCACCAAGCTTTTGATGGAAAAGCAGCACACCGATCATGTCGACCGCATCCACTTCGCCGGCGCCTTCGGCTCGTTCATCGATCCGAAATATGCCATGGTGCTGGGCCTGATCCCCGACTGCGATCTCGACAAGGTCTCGGCCGTCGGCAATGCCGCCGGTGCTGGAGCACGCATGGCGCTGTTGAACCGCGGATACCGCCGCGAGATCGAGGAAACCGTCAGCAAGATCGAAAAGATCGAGACGGCGCTGGAGCCGAAATTTCAGGAGCACTTCGTCTACGCCATGGCGCTGCCGAATAAGATCGACCCGTTCCCGAAGCTGTCGGCGGCGGTGAAACTGCCGCCGCGCAAGACGGTGAGCGAAGACGGTATTGCCGGCGACGCCGCCCCGCGGCGGCGTTCGCGCGAAGGCCACGCCGCGCGGCGCGGCCGAGGGTAGTGCGAATACCCTCAACCATTCCGGAATAGGGGCCTTCGGCGAAGCCGATCTCACCCTTGCCGACCCGGGCTGGGGAGATTGGATGTCGCTCGGCTTCCATCAACACCAACGCCGAAGGCTGCCAGATGCCAGGCAGCGCCCATGCATTTTCATTTGTATGCAAATGTTTCCAGATCAACCAGATCTGGAAACGAAAATGCGTTTTCGTGAAATCCGCCAGATACATACGCGGCGCATTTAACCGCATCGACGGCAGGTAGAGAACATCTCTTGTCCCGCCGCAACACTCAAGGGAGAGCACGATGTCGATGTTCGAAACCCTCGGCCGCTATGGTGCGGCCTTCATGAAAACACGCGAAGCGCGCAAGTCGCTGCGCATCCTGAACAGCCTGCCGCCTGAGATCCAGAAGGACATTGGCTGGCCGGTGTCGCCGCGGTCGAGCGAAAAGAAGCTTTCGGTTGGCTGGGGCATGCGGCGCGGATGAAATTCGCCGACAAATGCAAGCTGCTTGGCATTCGCCGGGGCCGCATTGCTGCCGCGGCGCTGAGCAGTGCAGCGGTGCACCTGAGACGCCAAAAGAACTTGCCTCTTTCAACGTAAGCCGGGATCACACCAGCGTGTTGAGACTGCGCAAATCTTGACATTTTGGACGAAGACACAATCTTCGAAGGTAGTAGGGGTTCTCTTAGTCGGCTCAGCCGAGTCCGTGTATCCGCATGCCCAGTTTCAAAAGCCACGTGGTGTCTTTCGTCCTCAGGTACAGCCGCAAGAAGGCGTTTTCCAGTCCGGAAAACCTGCAGCGCTGGATTGCCTATGCGCGCAAGACGGAAAACCACCAGCCGCCCGCATCGCTGCGGTCGCGCTTGGAAATCACGACCCGCGCCGTCGACGGCTTTCCCGTCTACGAGATCGCGCCCAAGGCAGGTGAACGAAGGCGGATACTCTACCTGCATGGCGGCGCCTACGTCTTTGAAATAACGCCCTATCATTGGCGGCTGATCGCCGACATGGCCGACCGTCTCGGGTTCGGTATCACCGTGCCGATCTATCCCATTGCTCCTGAACACGATTTCCACGCCATGTTCGGTATGGTCGGTGCCGTCTACCGCCAGATGTTCGGCGAAACCAGGGCGAATGACATCATCTTCATGGGTGATTCCGCCGGCGGCAACATGGCCGTCGTGCTGACCATGATGGCTGCGCAGGACGGCCTGCCCTTGCCATCACGCCACGTGCTGATTTCGCCCGGCCTCGACGTGTCGCTCGCCAACCCCGAAATGTTCGAGGCTGAACGCAACGATCCTTGGCTGGGCATTGCCGGCGGGCGCGAGGCGATCCGGCTTTACAGCGCCGGCATGGATCCCACCGACTGGCGCATCAGCCCGCTTTACGGCGACCTGTCGGTGTTGCCCAAAACGCTGCTCCTGACCGGCTCGCGCGATCTGCTGACACCCGACAATCTGATCTTCGCGGAAAAAGCACGTGCGGCTGGCGTCGAAATGGAGGTCGTTCACGAGCAAGGCATGTTCCATGTCTGGCCGTTGATCGACATGCCCGAGGCACGGCGCGCGCGAGACAGCATCGTGGCGTTCTTGACCAGCGACACCGATGGATATCAAATCAAGGCTGGCGAGTTGTCTTTGCAAAGGACAGCGCGCGACCTGCCCGCTCGCGACATGGTCGCGCCGCTCCGGTCGTAGTTCAGCTCAGAACTTCCCAGTTTCCCTGAACACCTCGAACGTCACGCGGATGTGGTCGGCGACCGCCTTCACCGGTGCGCTGGCATCCGGCGTCACCACCATGGCGAGGTTATAGGTGCCGATGTCAGGCATGCCGTCCTTCGGGCACAGCTCGACCATATCGTTGCCGAGGAACGACTTTGGCAGCGGCGCCACCGCAAGATCCGCCATGATCGCGGCGCGCTGGCCGGCCGTGTGCGCGCTCATATAGGCGATACGGTAGTTGCGGCCCTCACGGCCGAGCGCTTCGAGTGCCCCGGCCCGCCAGGCGCAACCCTCTTCCCACAATGAAACCGGCAGCGGCTCGCGCAGATGCGCACAGCCACCCTTGGCACCGGCCCAGACGATCGGCTCGGTCAGCAGCACTTCGGCGCCGAGCGCGCTGGTCTTGTAGGAGTTGGTGAGCAGCGTGATGTCGAGTGCCCGGTCGTCCATGCGCCGGCGCAGGTTGCTGCTCTGGTCGATGGTCACGTCGACCGCGATCGATGGGTGCGACTGTGCAAACCGCTTCAGCACATGCGGCAGCACACGTTCGCCGTAATCGTCCGGCGAGCCGAGCCGCACCACCCCGACAATGTCTGGAATGATGAACTTCGACACCACCTCGCGATTGATCGACAGCAGCCGGCGCGCATAGCCGAGCAGCATCTCGCCATCGGTGGTCAGCGTCACCGAACGCGCGTCGCGCGCGAACACCGAGCGGCCGAGAATGTCCTCCAACTTCTTGATCTGCATGGAGACGGCCGATGGCGTGCGGAAGACCGCGTTGGCCGCAGTGGTGAAGCTGCCGGTCTCGGCGATTGCAACGAAAGTGCGCAGAACATCCAGATCGAGCAGCGGCAGTGGGTGATTGAGTGGGGCGTTCATCGGAACCGACCTTCAATTTTTCTGATGCAAACCATCATTCCATTTCGTTTGATTGAACATCAGATTGGCTGGATAGTCAACTCCATCGAAGGCAGGCTGCATCGAAGTTGGTCCCGAAACAACCATGACACGGACCTGCAATCGACACGAAATGAAGCTGAAACAAACCCGGTGTACCGCCTGACGCTGCAAAGCGCCGGGACAATCCCGGCCCAACGCGAAGGAGAATGAGATGTCTATCCTGTCATCCATCGGTCGGATCGCGACCGAATTCAGCGAGGCCCGCGCGCGCTACCAGACGGAACGCGCCATCCGCGCGCTGCCGATCGAACTGCAGAAGGATATCGGCTGGCCCGAAGCTGCCGATGCCAAGACCGGCAGTCGCCATGGTGTGGGATCGTGGGCTGGAGCAAAGTAAACCGTGTGTATCAACAGCTGAAGGCCTGCCGCGCAGATCAGCCCGGCAGGCCTTTTTGTTTGTATTCAAATGATTTCCCGAGCCATGTCGCCGCAGCATGACGCATATGAGCAAGTTGCATAGAAGGCCGCGCCGGCAATCAACACGTTGTAAATAAACGTAAATCCTGGTCAGAATGCTCAAATATGTCGCATTCCGTGTCGCTTTTCATATCAAGTGCTTCGCTTTTGCGATTTAGTTTCCCCTCACGTAAGCCTATATCATCATCAACAAACGAGCTGCCCCACTCCATCAAGCGAAGGCGACCCGTCTGAGCAACCGAATGGAGATGATCATGAAGCTTTTTGCCCGCCTCTTTGCCCGCCGCGAAATGAACCTGACGACCGCGCTCGAGCGCCAGCGCCTCGCCAACACCATGCCCGGCCAGACCGGCGCCATGGCCGCCGCGCGCCTCGGCTTCGTCGCCTGAGACAGCAATCTTGACGGAAGCAGCCTAACGCTGCTTCGAAGTCGATCCAATGCCGCTTCGGTTTTGCCGAGGCGGCGTTTTCGTGTGCGACGACCGTATCCGCCACGTCGGTCAATCCGGCGGCATGTCGTGTCCTTCGCCGCATAGCGATTGCCCATTTGCGACCCATGTCGCAAATAAAGTCTTTCCGCTGCCGTCTAGCCAATTGACAGGAAACGTTTTTCCTGATGTCGCTATGCTGATCGCGACATCCTGTTCGCGCCATTGCAGCGTAAGGATCTACCCGTGAACGTCGTAAAACATCCGATTCGGCGATCGTTTGTATTCTTCCTGGTCCCCGATTTCACCATGATCGCCTTCGCGACAGCGCTCGATCCGTTGCGTTCGGCCAACCGCATGCTCGGCTATGAGGCCTATCGCTGGCGGCTCGCCAGCATAGACGGCAAGCCGGTGCGCGCCTCGAACGGCGTCGAATGCGCCGTCAACACCTCGCTGGAGGAAGAGCGCAAGAAAATGTCCGGACCGGACCGGCCGAGCATGGCCATCGTCTGCAGCGGCATCAATGTCGAGCGCTATCAGAACAAATCGGCCTTTGCCTGGCTGCGCGAGGAGTACAATCGCGGCGTTGCCGTTGGCGGCCTGTGCACCGGCGCGCATATCCTGGCCGCCGCCGGCCTGCTGTCCAACAAGCGCTGCGCCATCCATTGGGAGAACCTGCCGGGGTTTTCCGAGGCGTTCCCCAAGGCCAACGTCTTCGCCGACCTCTTCGAGATCGACCAGAACATCTACACCTGCGCCGGCGGCACTGCCGCGCTCGACATGATGCTGAAGCTGATCGGCGACGATTTCGACGAGAGCCTCGTCAACCGTGTGTGCGAGCAGGTGCTGACCGATCGCGTGCGCAGCCCGACCGACCGCCAGCGCCTGCCGCTGCGGGCGCGCCTTGGCGTGCAGAATTCCAAGGTGCTGACCATCATCGAACTGATGGAGGCCAATCTCTCCGAACCGCTGTCGCTGATCGAGATCGCCGACCATGTCGACCTGTCGCGCCGCCAGATCGAGCGCCTGTTCCGCACCGAGATGGGGCGCTCGCCTGCCCGCTATTATCTGGAGATCCGGCTTGACCGCGCCCGGCACCTGTTGATCCAGTCGTCTTTGCCGGTAGTCGAGGTGGCGGTCGCCTGCGGCTTTGTTTCCGCCTCACATTTCTCCAAATGCTATCGCGAGCTCTACGCCCGCTCACCTCAACAAGAACGCGTCGACCGCAAGCAGCTTCTGGCGGCTTGATCCAGCACAGTCAGCAGGGAGGAGCGCATTGAGTCATTGCGCTTCGGCCGTGCGCATTGCCTCGACGCGGATGTCTTCCGTCAGCCGCGCCTTCAGCGCCGAAAATTCCGGGCTGGTCTTCAGCGTGTAATGGCGCGGATGCGGCAGGTCGACGGCAACGTCCGACTTGATGCGGCCGGGCCGCGCCGTCATCACCACCACGCGTGACGCCATGAAGATCGCCTCCTCGATGTCGTGGGTGACGAACAGCACCGTTTTTTGCCGGCGCTCCCAGATGCCGAGAAGCAGCTCCTGCATCAGCCCGCGGGTCTGGTTGTCGAGTGCGCCGAATGGCTCGTCGAGCAGCAGGATCTCCGGATCGTTGGCCAGTGCCCGGGCAATCGCCGTGCGTTGCTGCATGCCGCCGGAAAGCTGCTTCGGCCAATGGTTCTCAAACCCTTTCAACCCGACGAGATCGACATAGGACGCGACGATGTCGCTGCGCTCGCGTTCGGCCATTCCGCGTTCGCGCAGGCCGAAGGCGATATTCTCGGCGACCGTCAGCCACGGGAACAGCGTATAGGACTGGAAAACCATGCCGCGATCGGGACCCGGCCGGTCCACTACCCTGCCGTCGAGCAACACGCGACCCTGGCTTGGAGCTTCGAGGCCGGCGACGATCCTGAGCAGCGTCGACTTTCCACAGCCGGACGGCCCGAGGATGGTGATGAAGTCGTTGGCGGCGATCGCCAGATCGATCGGCATCAGCGCCTGGACCGGCTGCCCGCCGCCGACACCGGCGAATGTGCGCGAGACGCCTTCGATGAGAAGCTTGCTCACGCCAAGCTCCACGGAAACAGCCAGCGGTTGAGCGCCTTGAAGGCGAAGTCCGACAAAAGACCGATCAGGCCGATGACGATTATGCCGAAGATGATCTGCCCCGTCGCCAGCCGCGACTGGCTGTTGATGATCATGTAACCGATGCCCGACGACGAGCCGATCAGCTCGGCGACGATGACATAGGTCCACGCCCAGCCGAGCACCAGCCGCAGCGTCTCGGCAATCTCCGGCGCATTGGCCGGCATGATCACCCGCCGCACGATGCCGTTGTCGGACGAGCCAAGCGTATAGGCCGCCTCGACCAGGTCGCGCCGTGTGCCGCCGACCTTGACCGCGATGATCAGGATAATCTGGAATACCGAGCCGACGAAGATCACCAGCAGTTTCTCGAGTTCGCCGACGCCCGCCCACAGGATGAGCAGCGGAATGAAGGCCGATGCCGGCAGATAGCGGGCGAAGGAGACGAACGGCTCCAGGAACGCCTCCACCGGCTTCCAGGCGCCCATCACGATGCCGAGCGGCACGGCAACGATGGCCGCCATCAGGAATCCGCCGAAGACGCGCCAGATGGTGATGAGGATGTCCAGCCAGAAGCGGTCCTCGACCAGCAGCCGCCAGCCGTCTCTCACCATCGACAGCGGATCGGCAAGGAAGATGCGATTGACGTGACCGCCAAGCGTGATCCAGGCCCAGAACGCCACGAACAGCACGAAGAACGAGATGCCGAGCACGGTTCGGAGACCCGGCGAGACCGGATGCAAGGGGCGCGGCATCGTCAACCGTCCTTTGATCTAAATGAAAAGCGGCGGCGCGGGGGCGCCGCCGCCGGGCGATAGTTCCTGCTGGTCAGTCCGCGACGGCGCTGGTGTCGACCAGCGTCGAGACGTCAGGCGCTTCCTTGATCAAGCCCATCTGCAGCAGCAGGTCGCCGGCAGTCTTGGAAAAATCCTGGAATTCCTTTGTGAAGAACTGCTTGTTTTCGGCCTTGTCGGCCCATTTCAGGTATTTGGCCGATTCCTCGAACTCCTTTGCCGACTGCTTCACGTCGGCGCCCATGGTCTCATAGGATTTCGCTGGATCGCTCTTGATCAGGTCGAGCGCCTCGAAGTAGCTGTCGGCAAGCGCCTTGGCCGCATCCGGATTGGCCTTGAGGAATTCCGGCGTGCAGCCGACCGTGTCGAGCACCATCGGATAGTCGAGAGTGGTCACCAGGATATGGCCCTGATCGGATTTTTCGCGCACTGCCGAAATGAACGGCTCATAGGTGACCGCCGCATCGTTCTGGCCGGCGAGAAACGCCTGTGCCGCCGCATCCGGCTCCAGGTTGACGACCGTCACGTCCTTGGTCGACAGGCCGTTCTTGTTGAGCACCCAGGCCAGCATGAAATAGGGCGACGTACCCGGCGCCGATGACGCGACCGACTTGCCCTTGAGGTCGGCGACCGTCTTGATGTCGTTGCGGGCGACGATGCCGTCGGCGCCGTAGGATTTGTCCAACTGGAATATCTGCTTCGTCGTCACGCCATTGGCGTTCCAGACCAGCCAGGTCTCGACCGTGGTGGCGGCGCATTGCAGGTCGCCGCTGGCGATGGCAAGCGGCCGGCTGGCTTGCGGCACCTTCTTCAAGGTGACGTCGAGGCCGTGCTTTTCGAAGATACCGGCCTGCTTGGCGAGTGTCAGCGGCGCAAAGCCGGTCCATCCACTGATGCCGATGCTGACAGATGTGGCGGCCGTGGCCGGCGCGGATAATCCAACGGCAAGCGTCAAGCTAGCGGCAAGAATTCCGATCCTGTTCATGTCGGTTCCCCTTTTTATCTGTTCGGATGGGGAATTGTGTCACAGACGCCCACAGGCTTGTCAATGAAGCAGATGCTGCACTGCGGTATGTCACCGCCGGCAGCAAACTTCGCCATTAGCGGCTGTTGTACATCCAGCTGCGGTCGCGCCACATTTTTTCGCCGACCAGGCAGTCGGTGACGGGTCTGTCCTGTGCCAGCACCACTGGCGGATGCGCCGCCTCTTCCGCCGCTCGCTGCGGCGAGGCCGGACCGGCAAGCTCCAGCACCAGCTTGCGGCGGATGGTCTCCGGAAACTGCGTCCAGTCATTGACTGGGATCATGAAGGAGCCTGGCCCGCCGATGACGCAGTCGCTGTAGTAACGGTCGAGATTGTTGACATCGTAAGCGCTGCTGAACCCGCCCCTGGTCATCAGCGGCAGGCCGTTGACGGTGATGCCCTGCTTGATCACGGCGTCGCGGGTGATGTCGACGGGCGCACCTTGGTTGTTGGGGCCGTCACCCGAAATGTCGATCACCCGCTTGACGCCCTCGAAGCCACTTTCGGCAAAGAGATCGCTGGCGAATTCCAGGGCGCCGGAGATCGAGGTGCGCCTGGCACTGGCCGGCGGATGAGCGGAAAGCTGCGCTGCCAGTCTCTCGGCGTCGGCACGGTTGGCGATGACCGTCCACGGCACCACGACCTGCTGCCAGGTCGCGCCTGCCCATTCGACATAGGTGACGGCGATCTTGCCGTGGGCGCCGTCGCCAATTGCCTGCAGCACATCGTGGTGCGTCAGCGCCGCCGCATAGCCGTGACGCTGTATTTCGAGCTCGTCCGGCGACATGGACAGGGATACGTCGACTGCCAGCACCAGTTCGACGTCGACCGGCTCGGCGGCGCGGGAGATTGCCGCCGGCCATAGCACCGACGCCAGCACGGCGGCACCCGAGACGAGATGTCTTGCATCGGCAAAAGCAGACATGCCGCCACGGTAGTCGAGAATCGCCGATCGACAAAGAGAAAAGCCCGGCTGAGAGCCGGGCTCATCCGGTCACATCTTTGCGACCGTCCCGATGCTCAGCTGCGCGGATTTAGATTCGCCGGGTCGTAGAGCGGCCTGTAGCCGACAGCGGCCACTTCGACCGGGTATTTCTCGCCGAAATATTCGGCATTCAGCTTGCGGCCCTCCTGGCAATACGCCCAGGGCAGGTAGGCGAGCGCGATATTCTTGCCGATGGTCGGGCCATAGGCCACCGAGGTCGTGAAGGATCTGCGGCCGAGCTCGTCGACGAGCGTTTCACCGGTTTCCGGGTCCATCACCGGCATCGTGCCGACCGGATAGCGGGGAACGCCGTTCGAATCGGTATTGTCCATCATGACAAGCGTGCAGAGCATGGCCGGTTGATGCGCCCGGGCGCGATATTCCAGATGCTTTGCCTTGCCACAGAAATCGGCCTCCTTGACCTTCGGGCGAGCAAGGTCGGCTTCCAGCAGATTGTATTCGGTCAAGAGATCCGCGTTTTGCAGGCGCAGGCTCTTCTCCATACGGCGGCTGTTGGCATAGGTCTCGACGCCAAAGGCCATCACGCCGGTCGACCGCAGCGCGTCCCAGACGGCCAGGCCGTCTTCGTATCGCATATGCAGTTCCCAGCCCTGCTCGCCGACATAGGAGATGCGGAAAGCGGTCACGTCCTTGCCGGCGATCCTGACGGGCTTGATCGCGGCAAAGGGAAAATTCTCCGGCGTCAGCCCTTCGGGGTTTTCCACGACTTTGCTTAATGTTGCCCGCGCGTTTGGACCCCAGATGCCGACAGTCACGTACTTCTCGGTCACGTCGGTGACGGTGACGTCGAAGCCTTTGTCTTCTGCCGTCCTGCGCATGTACTGGAAGTCGCGCGGTCCGGCATCGGCGCCGTCGATCACGCGGCAGCGGTCGGCCATGCGGATGACGGTCAGGTCGGCGCGCACCATGCCTTCCTCGTCGAGGAAATGGGTATAAATGCCCTTGCCGATATTGCCGTCGCCGCCGATCTTTGCCGCGCACAGCCATTCCATCAGCGCGACATGATCCGGGCCTTCCACGTCGTACATCGCGAAATGCGACAGGTTGACGATGCCGCAATCCTCGCTCATGGCGAGATGCTCGGCGTTGGAGACGCGCCAGAAATGGCGGTTGTCCCACTCGTTTTCACGCACTGGCACCCGGTTGCCGTATTTCTCGAGCAGGTGCTCGTTGGCGGCATAGCCATGGGCGCGCTCCCAGCCTCCGAGCTCCATGAAATAGCCGCCGAGTTCCTTCTCGCGCTCCCAGAAGGGCGAGCGGCGGACATTGCGGGCCTTGGAGAAGGGCTCGCGCGGGTGGACCGCCGGATTATAGACCTTCATCGCTGTTTCGGTGCAGCGGTCCCAGATGAACTGCTCTTTGGTCTGGTGCGGATAGAAGCGCGAATAGTCGATGGCGTGGTGGTCGATCGACGTCCGGCCGTCTGTCATCCAGTCGGCGATGAGCTTGCCCATTCCAGGACCGTCCTTGACCCAGATGGCAACGGCATACCAAAGGCCCCTGACCTTCTGGCTTTCGCCCATAGAGGGGCCGCCGTCCGCCGTCACCTGCAGCAGGCCGTTGAAGGAATGGCTCTCATTGTAGCCCAGCTCGCCCAGGATTGGCGTCAGCTCCATGGCGCGCTCGAGCGGCTCAAGTATCTGTTCCATGTCGAGGTCGCGCTGCGACGGCGAAAGCCGTGCCTCATTTTTCTCGAGAATATCGCGGGGATGGCAAAGGCGTGGATTGGTCTCTTCGTAATAGCCCCACTCGATCTGCCCGCCTTCGGCGGTCTTGGGATCGCCGGTATCGCGCATGTAAGCCGAGTTGCCCTGGTCGCGCAGCAGCGGCCAGCCGATCTCCTTGCCGGTGCCGGCGAACTCGGTGTACGGCCCGAAGAAGGTGAGCGGATGGTCGATTGGCATGACCGGCAGGTCCTCGCCCGCCATTTCCGCAATCAGCCGTCCCCAGATGCCCGTGCAGACCACGACATAGTCGGCGTCGATAGTGCCGCGGTCTGTCACCACGCCCTTGATGCGGCCGTTCTCGATGACGAGGGACTTGGCCGACGTGTTGGCAAACGCCTTGAGCTTGCCGGAGGCTTCCGCCTGGTCGACCAGCTTGCCGGCGACGGTCTGCGAGCGTGGGATGACGAGGCCGGCGTCGGGATCCCACAGGCCGCCCTGCACCATCTGCTCTTCGATCAGCGGGAATTTTTCCTTGATCTCGGTGGGATCGATCAGACGGGCGCGTGTGCCGAAGGCCTTCGCCGAGGCGATCTTGCGCTTGATCTCGGCCATGCGGGCGTCATCGCCGACGCGGGCGACTTCAAGGCCGCCGATGCGCGCATAGTGGCCCATCTTCTCGTAGAAATCGATGGAGTAGAGCGTCGTCCAGCACGACAGGAAATCATGGCTGGTCGTGTAGCAGAAGTCGGAGGCGTGCGCCGTCGAGCCGATATCGGTCGGGATGCCTGATTTGTCGATGCCGACAATATCGTCCCATCCGCGCTCGATCAGGTGATGGGCGACCGATGCGCCGACGATACCGCCCAGCCCGACGATGACGACCTTCGCCTTTTCCGGAAACCCTGCCATTGCCCGCGACTCCAAGATGCTATTGCGGCAGACTATAGGGCGGCGCAACGGCGTGCTTGCAGCCTGTTTGCGACATCGCCAAAAAAGCCCGCGCCACCAGCCCGTCGAATGCAGTAGATCGTCGCCCTCGCCATGCTCGGTACGAAGGCGCTGCAACAGCCCCCGGTCTGTGCAGCTTCGAAGAAAAGTGCTTCCCCTTCATCGCCAAGTGGCGATTACCGGAAGCAAATAAAAGGCCGGGCATTTGCCCGGCCTTCGAAGATCATGGCGCCTACTTTACTTGATGCGGGCGACGCCGCCCGAGATCTCGATCGTTTCCGAACCGGTCAGCGCTTCGAGGTCGCCATTCGGCAAGGTGACGAAGCAGCCGCTCGGGCAGAATTCCACGGTTTCGCCGGCGGCCAGCGCCAGCTCGGTCTTGCCGCCGCCTTCCGTCACGATCAGCGTGCGGGTCTCGGCGTCCTTGTTGACCGCGCTGGCGGCATGGGCCGAACCGCCCAAAGCCAGAAAAGCGATGGCGGCGACGAGAGACTTCCACATTTTGCAGTATCGGTGTTGCCACCGCCTCTGTTGCATTTCGCAAGGCATTCTCGCCGTTTGCATGTGAGCTTATATGCAATGCAAGCTGAACGGCAACTGAATGCCGCATTCATGCCGCAATTGGTTTCCGAAGGCTTGAAGGCAAGCTCCAAACAGCTAGTCAGGATCGGGTTTCCGCACCTTGCGCCCCGATTTAGCGAGACGTTTCGCCTCAGCCGCAGCCAAGGCCTTCACTTGCTCCCGCTCGGCGAATTCGGCCTCGATCTTGTCGTCGTCGATCGGCCACGCCTCATGCTTCTTGGTCTCGACGACGGCGCGCGGCGTCGACGGAATTTCGATATGCTCGCTGTCGAATACATCGAAGATGGCGAAGCGGATGTCGTTCTGCACGACGTTGCCGTTCAAAACGTCAGCCAGGAAGACACGGATTTCAAATTCGAGCGCGGCCGGCCCGAAATTTGTGAACAGCACGAAGGGTTCGGGATTTTTCAGTACCAGCGGATGGCCGCGCGCGATCTCCAACAGGACGGCATGCACGTGCTTGACGTCGCTGCCATAGGCAACGCCGACCTTGATGTCGATGCGACCGAGCTTGTTGCGGTGCGTCCAGTTGCCGACCGCATTGTTGATCAGGTTTGAATTGGGCAGGATCACCGATTGCCGCTGGAACGTCTCGATCTCGGTGGCGCGCACGCTAATCTTCTTGACCGTGCCGCTGATGTCGCCGGCGACGATCCAGTCGCCGACCTTGAACGGCCGCTCGGCCAGAAGGATCAGGCCCGAGACGAAGTTGGAGACGACATTCTGCAAACCGAAGCCGATGCCGAGAGACAGCGCGCCGGCGACCAGCGCGAGATTGGAGAGGTCGATACCGGCCGCCGAGATGCCGACCAGTGCCGCGACCGCGACGCCGGCATAGCCGACCGCAAGCCGGATCGAATTGCGCACGCCGGTGTCGACCCGACCGCGCGCCATCACCGAACCGTCGAGCCAGCCCTGGAACCAGCGCGTCAGGAAATAGCCGATAACGAAGACGACGACGCCAGAAAGGATGCCGGTGACCGAGATCGTCACCGAGCCGATGGTGAGGCCCGTCGCCAGCTTGTAGGCCCAGGCCTGGATGTCACCGGGCTGGAAGCCCCACATCAACAGGATCAGCGGCAGGAACACCAGCACGATCATGATGTTGATGGCAGCGCTGACGACCAGCCCGAGCTGGTCGAGCGCGGTCTCTTCATAGCTTGAATTGGTCGATAGCCAGCGGCCGATCGAGCTATTGGCGAAGCCGCCTTCCTCGCCGATCGCCCGCGCCGACAGGAAGCCGATATAGGCAGTGACCAGGATCGTGCCGGTGACCACGACCTGCACCGACACGAAAATGGCAAGGCCGATATAGCCGAGCAGCGCCGACGCGATAGTGAATAGCCCTAGCGCGAAGGCGGTGTAGCGCAGCCATGCCGGCCACGGGCGCCAGCTCCCGTCGGCAGCCTTGAACGGCTTCAGCAGGCCCATCAGGATCAGGATGACGCCCACCATGATGGTGGCGATAAAGCTTCTGGCGATGGTCAGCGATAGCGGCGAGTCCATCTTGTCGTTGACGACCGACAGGAAATAGTTGATGCCGATGGCGACGGCCATGGCGGTCGTCAGCCGCGCCAGCCAGCGCGCCGGGCCGGTTTCGACCGGGATCAGACGCCAGTTCGGCAGTCGCGGCTCCAGCGCCGCATTGGTCAGCCGGTTGACGCAAAACACCACCGCGATGACGGCAACCAGCGCATTCAGGAAGATGCCGATGTCGCCGCGCAAGACGTTGTAGTAATTGAAGAAGAAGATAGTCGAGACAAGGAAGACGCCAACCGCCAGCGTCGGCAGCAATGTCGACCAGAACGCCACCGACAGACGGCTGAGATAGGAGGGATCCTCGACGGAAGGATCGGCTTCGAAGACGCGGCCGAACAGGCGCCGCCCACCGACAAAAAGCACAGCAGCCAGCGCAAGCGCCATCAAGGTCGCGGCAAGAATGGCCTGGAACTTGAACTTGAAGGCGAAGCTCAGCCAGGACGACACCGCCTTGTAGAAACTGGTAAATTCGTCATTGGCATCGGAAATGACCTCGGGGCTCAATGCATCGGACAGCACGTAGCGCTTGGTGAGCTGATTGCGGAACAGCTCGCTGCGCATATTGCCGATCTTCTCGATCAGTCCGCTGATGCGGATCGACAGGGTTTGCGCCGTGGCGATGACAGCATTGATCTCGGCCTTTTCCGAGGCCAGCGCCTGGCGTTCGCTGGTCACGATATCGGGCTCGGCCGGCTGGCCCGCGGCCGGCGGCGGGCCAAGCTGCTCGAGCCGGCTGTTGATCTCGCTCAGCCGCGGCCGGAAAGCGAGCGCGCTGTTCAGCGAGGCACGCGACATTTCTTCCAGCTGCAGGCGAATATCGACAAGGCTGGCGTCGTCGTCGCCGTCCTGCTGGATCTTCTTTTCGAGATTATCGGTCTTTGTCGTCAGGTCCTGGAGAATCTTCTGCTGATCGCTGACTAGTCCCGCGGGCGCCTGGCCAAGTCCTTGCGCCACCGCTCGCAACGAAAGCGGCGCCGTGGCGACAAGCGCCAGGACCAGAACGAAACGGAGCAGTCGGAAAAGCATGATTGTCTGGCGACTCACGGGCGATAAGGCGTTCTAAAGGCCTGCTCTTGATAAAGACCGTCATATCTTGGGGCAAGCCGTCCCTGACGGCCCGTTTCGAAGTCGGCCTGTCGAAAAGCGATGGCGCAATCTTGGCTTTGCGTTGGCAGCCTGCTCTATAGTCTGCCGCAAAGCCTGAAATGGATGACAATAAGAATGGCGGAATATTCGGCCTTTTCGCTTCTCAAGAACGCGCTGACCGGAAACAAGGACTGGAAGCCGGCCTGGCGCAAGCCCGACCCGAAGGCGTCCTACGACGTGATCGTCATCGGCGGCGGCGGCCATGGCCTGTCGACCGCTTACTATCTCGCCAAGGAGCACGGCATCACCAATGTCGCGGTGCTGGAGAAGGGCTGGCTCGGTTCCGGCAATGTCGGCCGCAACACCACGGCGGTCCGTTCCAACTACCTCCTGCCGGCCAACACGCGCTTCTACGAACATTCGATGAAGCTATGGGAGAACCTGTCGCATGACCTCAACTACAACGTCATGTTCTCGCAGCGCGGCTGCCTGAACCTCGCCCACACACCTGCCCAGCTCGACGACTATGCCCGGCGCGGAAACGCCATGCGCCATCTCGGCGTCGACGCCGAACTGATGACCACGGCGGAGATCGCGCGCCTGGTGCCGGCACTGGACGTCTCGGCCACGGCGCGCTTCCCGATCGTCGGCGGCCTGATGCAGCGGCGCGCCGGTACCGCTCGCCACGATGCAGTCGCCTGGGGCTATGCGCGCGGCGCTGACCGCCGCGGCGTCGACATCATCGAAAACTGCGAGGTCACCGGCTTCCTGCGCGACGGCGACCGCATCACCGGCGTCACGACGACGCGCGGCGAAATCCGCGCCAGGAAGGTGGCGGTCGCGGTGGCCGGCAGCACCGGGCGGGTCATGCAGCTCGCCGGCATCGAGACAATGCCGATCGAGAGCCATGTACTGCAGGCCTTCGTCACGGAATCGCTAAAACCGTTCATCAACACGATCCTGACCTTCGGCATGGGCCATTTCTACATGTCGCAGTCGGACAAGGGCGGCCTTGTCTATGGCGGCGACCTCGACGGCTACAACAGCTACGCCCAGCGCGGCAGCCTGCCGATCGTTGACGAGGTGATGAGCGAGATGCTGGCGCTGTTCCCGGGGCTCGCCCGCGTCCGCATGCTGCGCTCGTGGGGCGGCGTCTGCGACATGTCGATGGACGGCTCACCAATCATCACCACCGGCCCGTTGCCGGGCATGTATCTCAATTGCGGCTGGTGCTATGGCGGCTTCAAGGCGACGCCGGCTTCCGGTTGGTGCTTTGCCTGGACCATCGCCAAGGACGAGCCGCACGATCTCAACGCGGCTTTCACGCTCGACCGCTTCTACCGGGGCCTGGTGATCGACGACAAGGGCCAGGGCGCCACGCCCCGGCTGCATTAGGTTAGAGATCCATGCTCATCACGTGCCCCTATTGCGGCCCGCGCGACGTCATCGAGTTCACCTATCAGGGTGACGGCAACCGCCAGCGCCCACAGCCCGCCTCGCAAAACCTCGACGCCTGGAACGCCTACGTCTACGACCGGCTGAACCCGGCCGGCGACCACAATGAGATCTGGCAGCATTCCGGCGGCTGCCGCGCCCATCTCAGGCTAGTGCGCAACACGCTGACGCACGAGATTTCCAGCACCGCCTTCGCGCGCGGCGACCACAGCTCGGTGGCGCGGCACAGGGCTGAGGACAAGTCATGAGTCCGCGCCGCACCGAGGCCGGCGGCCGCATCGACCGGCTGCGAACCATCCGTTTCACTTTCGACGGCGCGCCCTATACCGGCAATGCCGGCGACACACTGCCTTCGGCGCTGCTGGCCAACGGCGTCACCCTGTTCGGGCGTTCGTTCAAATATCACCGCCCACGCGGCGTGCTGACATCAGGCGTCGAGGAGCCGAACGCGCTGGTGACCGTGTTGAGGGGCGAGGTTCGCGAGCCGAACATCCCCGCCACCATGGTCGAAATCTATGACGGACTGACGGCGGTCAGCCAGAACCGCTTCCCCTCGCTTGCCTGGGACGTCAACGCCATCAACCAGCTCGGCGGCAAGCTGCTGTCGGCCGGCTTTTACTACAAGACCTTCATGGGACCAGTGATCGGTCCACTGAAAGGCACGCGCTTCTGGATGTTTTGTGAGCATTTCATCCGCCGTGCCGCCGGCTTGGGCAAGGCGGGCATCGCTGCCGATACGGCGCGCTACGAACGCATGAACGCATTTTGCGATGTGCTGGTGGTCGGCTCCGGCCCGGCCGGGCTGATGGCCGCCAGGGCGGCCGCCGATCAGGGCGCTCGCGTCATCCTTGCCGAGCTCGAGCCGCATTTCGGCGGCTCCGCCAACTGGTCGGGCGAGACGATCGACGGCATGCCAGGGGCGGACTGGGCGGCGCGGGCCGCGGGCCAGCTCGAAGGCCGTGACAATGTCCGCCTGCTGCCCCGTACCACGGTGTGGGGCTATTACGACGGCAACACGCTGGCCGCGCTCGAACGCGTCACCGACCACAAGGAAACGCCCGGCAAGGGCGAGCCACGCCATCGCTACTGGGCGATCCGCGCCAAATCGGTGGTGCTGGCCACCGGCTCCCTGGAGCGTCCGCTGGTATTTCCGGGTAATGATCGGCCAGGCGTGATGCTGGCGCATGCGGCAGAGCGCTATGCCAATGAATATGGCGTGCTGCCGGGCGACAGGATCGCGCTGTTCACCAACAATGACAGCGCCTATCGCGCGGCACTTGCGCAGAAGAAAGCCGGTGCCGTGGTGGTCGCCATCGTCGACGTGCGCCCGGAGCTTTCGAGCGAGATGCGCAAGCTCGCCGGCGAGGCCGAGGCCGAGATCTTTTCCGGCCACGCGGTGATCGCCACCGAGGGCGGCAAGGCGCTTTCCGGCTTCAAGGTGCAGCGCTTCGACATGGCCAATGGCGCGCTTTCCGGCGACGCGCGCAGTATCCACGCCGACTGCCTGCTGATGTCTGGCGGCTGGTCACCGACCATCCATCTGGCCAGCCAGGCCGGCGCCAAGGCGGAATGGAACGCCGCGAGACAAGCCTTCCTGCCGCCAAAGCCAACACGGCAATGGATCGGCGCCGGCGCCCTCACCGGAAGTTTCTCCACCGCCGAGGCGATCGCCGAAGGCCGCGCCGCCGGCCTTTCCGCTGCGGGCGCAACCGCCACGCCGGCGGCCTTGCCTGCCGTTGAGGCAGCACCTGGCGATCCCGATCCGGCGCCGGTGTTCGAGATCAAGGCCAAGGGAAAGAGCTTCGTCGACTTCCAGCATGACGTGACAGCGGACGACGTGCGGCTGGCGCATCGCGAAGGCTTCGTCTCGGTCGAGCACCTGAAGCGCTACACCACGCTCGGCATGGCGACCGACCAGGGCAAGAGCTCCAACATACCCGGCCTCGCTATCATGGCCGAGGCGCTGGGCAAGCCGATCCCGGAGGTCGGCACGACCCGCTTTCGCCCGCCCTTTTCGGCGGTATCGATCGGTTCGCTTGCCGCCGAACGCTTCGGCGATCTGAGGCCCGAGCGGCTGACGCCGATGCATGACTGGCACGTCGCCAATGGCGCCACCATGTATTCGGCCGGCCTCTGGTATCGGCCGATGATCTACGGCCATCCCGGCGAAACGATCGAGCAGGCCTATGTGCGCGAAGCGAGAGCCACGCGCGAGAGCGCCGGCATCGTCGATGTCTCGACACTGGGCAAGATCGCCGTGCAAGGCCCGGACGCGGCGGAATTCCTCGACCGCGTCTACACCAACATGTTTTCGACGCTGGCCGTCGGCAAGGCCCGCTACGGGCTGATGCTGCGCGAGGACGGCCTCGCTTTCGACGACGGCACCACGTGGCGTCTCGGCGAGCAGGATTTCCTGATGACAACCACCACCGCCAATGCCGGCAAGGTGATGCAGCATCTGGAGTATTTCCTCGACGTGATCTGGCCGGAGCTGAAGGTCCACGTCACCTCGGTGACCGATCAATGGGCCGGTGCCGCCATCGGCGGGCCGAAGGCAAGGCAGATATTGGCCGCTTGCGTCACCGGCACCGCCGTCGACAATGCTGCCCTGCCCTTCATGGGCATCGTGCACGGCGAGATTGCTGGCGTGCCGGTGATGATCTGCCGACTATCATTCTCCGGCGAGATGGCCTTCGAGGTCTATTGCGGCGCCGGTTACGGCTCGCATGTCTGGGAGGCGCTGATCGAGGCCGGCAAGCCGTTCGGACTGGTGACCTACGGCCTGGAGGCGCTGGGCACCATGCGCATCGAGAAAGGCCACGTCACCGGCGCCGAGATCGACGGCCGCACCACGGCGCGCGACCTGCATCTCGACTGGATGCTGTCGAAGAAGAAGCCGTTCATCGGTTCGGCGATGATGGACCGCGAGGGGCTGATCGCGCCCGACCGCCTGGAACTCGTCGGCCTTGTTTCGCTCGATAACCAGCCGCTCAACGGCGGCGCGCACATCGTCGAGGAGCTTGACGAAGCCAATCCGCACGGCTCGCTTGGCCACATCACCGCCTGCTGCTATTCGCCGGCTCTCGGCAAATATATCGCACTTGCCCTGGTCAAGGGCGGCAAGGCGCGGCACGGTTCGCGCGCCTATGTCTCCGACCCGTTGCGCAACCGGTTCGGGCCGGTCGAGATCGTCTCCAACCACTTCTTCGATCCGGACGGGAGCCGCATGCATGGTTGAGCGCCAATCACCGCTTGAGCCGATGCTGCATCCAGGCTCGCATGGCAATTTCGAGCACGGTGTCGAAATCATCCTCTCCGAAACCAGGCCGGGTTCGATCCTGCAGCTCGCAGCTTGGCCCGGCGAGGAGAAGACGTTGATGGCCGGCATCCATGCGGTCACCGGCCTGACTTTGCCCGACGGCGCCGGCGGCGGTGTCACGGACGGCGTTAGGTCGGTGTTCGGCTTTGCGCCGGGAAAGTTCACAATGGTCGATGAAGCCGAGGGATTGGCATCGGCCTTTGCCAATGTCATCACTCCGGCCATCGGTACGGTGACCGACCTTTCGCATGGCCGCACCGCAATCCGCATCGCCGGGCCGAAGGCCGAGTGGGTTTTAGCAAAATTCTTCGCCATCGACTTCGCGCTGCCGGCCTTCCCGATCGGCGCCGGCCGCTCGACCGTGCATCACGATGTCTTCGCCCAGATCCAGCGCACCGACACCGATCAGTTCGACATCTATGTGTTTCGCTCGTTTGCCCGCTCGTTCTGGAAGGCGCTCTGCCACGCCAGCGAAGAAGTCGGCTACGAAGTACAGTAGACCCGAGAAGGCGCGTCGTCACTTTATCTGGCGAACGTCACCCACTCTTCCGGCGGCGCGCGGTCGGTGCGGAAGGCATTTTCGGGCTTGGACGTGTCTTCATGGCCGAGCGCCATGCCGCAGACGACGATCTCCTCGTCGGGGATGTTGAGCACCGGCCTGATCTGCCGGTGATAGGGCGCGAAAGCAGCCTGCGGACAGGTGTGCAGGCCCCTGCCCCGCGCCGCGACCATGATGTTCTGCAGGAACATGCCGTAGTCGATCCACGACCCCTTGTTCAGCCGCCGGTCGATGGTGAAGATCATGCCGACCGGCGCATCGAAGAAGACGAAGTTGCGGTCGTGCTGCGCGCGCATCCTGTCGACCTCGCGCCGGCCGATGCCGAGCACGCCGTAGAGACCGAAGCCGTTGGCCCGCCGCCGCGTCAGATAGGGTTCGAAGAACTGGTCGGGATAGTAGCGATATTCGTCCCACTCCGCCTTTTCGGCGCGGATGCCCGAGCTGAGGATGGCGTCGGTGATGCGCTGCTTGATTTCGCCCTTGGTCACATAGACCCGCCAGGGTTGCATGTTGGTGCCTGAAGGCGCGCGCGCAGCAATGGCAAGAATATCGCGGATGGTGTCGTCGTCGACCATATCGGGCAGGAAAGCGCGTACCGACCGGCGCGAGGTGATCGCGTCATCGACGATCGCCGTCGCAATCCGGGAGTTGTTTTCCAGCATAGGCCGTCCCTTTGCGCAGGATCTCGAAAACCGGCATTCCGGAAAGGATCATGCGCCGACTAGAAGTGATGGAGCATCCTTGCGCGTCTTTTTTTGAACGCCCGATACCCTATCCGCCTCGACCGGACGCCCCCACTCACCGCTCGTGCGCCGAGCCTTTGCCCGAACCGTCAAAATGGCGCAAGTAAATCTTCTGGGTTCATGAAATTCCTCTTGATTTTTTCATGAACCTGCCGTCACATGAAATTTGTCTGGAATTTTTCATCAAGAGAATAAATTTGCCCTCGACCGCCGCCAGATCGGAACAGGACAACGGCGAACGGCTGCTGGCCGGAGACATTCGCGCGTTGCGCAAGGCGCGCGGCCTGACGCTTGCCGAAATCGGGCTGAAGCTCGGCCGTTCGGTCGGCTGGGTCAGCCAGGTCGAGCGCGGCCTGTCGATCCCGTCGCTCGGCGATCTCAGGGCCTTTGCTGAATTGTTCGGCGTGCCGGTCAGCCTGTTCTTCAGCCATGACGTGCCCGTCGAGACCGAACGCGGCGTGGTCGTGCGCGCCGGCAGCCGGCGCGTGCTTGGCACAAGCGATTCCGGCCTGGTGGAGGAGCTGCTGTCGCCCGATCTCGGCGGTAGCTTCGAGATGCTGCGTTCGGTCTTCGCGCCGGGTGCCGAGCTGAACACCGAGGCGCGCCGGCCGACCGAGGAAGCCGGCTACGTCGCTTCCGGCAGCTTCGATATCGAAATTGCTGGCGTCTGGCACCGGCTCGGCGAAGGCGACTCCTTCCGCTTCGACGGCAAGCCGTTCCGCTGGCGCAATCCTGGAGCGGAACCGGCTGTGGTCATCTGGGTGGTTTCGCCGCCTGTCTATTGATCTGGGAGAAGAATATGGCCGGTTTGCCGACCACGGCACGCGTGGTGATCATCGGAGGCGGTGCCGTCGGCGCCTCCTCGCTCTACCATCTCGCCAAAGCGGGCTGGACCGACTGCGTGCTTCTGGAGAAGAACGAGCTGACCTCCGGCTCGACCTGGCATGCCGCCGGCAACGTGCCGACCTTCTCCTCATCATGGTCGCTGATGAACATGCAGCGCTATTCGACCGAGCTCTATCGCCGGCTGGCCGACGAGGTCGGCTATCCCATGAACTACCACGTCACCGGCTCGCTCAGGCTGGCCCATAGCACCGAGCGCATGCAGGAATTCCAGCGCGCCAAGGGCATGGGCCGCTACCAGGGCATGGACATCGACGTGGTCGGCCCAGACGAGATCAAGCGCCGTTACCCCTTCATCGAGACGCATGAGCTGAAAGGCGCGCTGTACGATCCGAGCGACGGCGACATCGATCCGGCGCAGCTGACCCAGGCGCTGGCCAAGGGCGCGCGTGACATGGGCGCGAAAATCATCCGCTTCTGTCCGGTCACCGGCGTGCGCCGCGAGAACGACGAGTGGGTGGTCGAGACGCCGCAAGGCGAGATCCGCTGCGAGATCGTCGTCAACGCCGCCGGCTACCGCGCCGCCGAGGTCGGCAGGATGTTCGGCCGCGAGGTGCCGATGATGGTGATGAGCCATCAATATATCCTGTTCGAGGAAATCCCCGAACTGGCCGCATGGTCGAAGGAACAGGGCAAGAAGCTGCCGCTGCTGCGCGACGTCGATACGTCCTACTATCTGCGCCAGGAAAAGAACGGCATGAATCTCGGCCCCTATGAGCGCAATTGCCGCGCCCATTGGGTCGGCCACAACGACCCGATGCCCGACGATTTCTCGTTCCAGCTGTTTCCCGACGACCTCGACCGGCTGGAGCACTATCTGGCCGATGCCGTCGCCCGCGTGCCGATCCTCGCCACCGCCGGCCTGTCCAAAGTCATCAACGGGCCGATCCCCTATGCGCCGGACGGCAACCCGCTGATCGGGCCGATGCCCGGCGTGCCGAACGCCTTCGAGGCCTGCGTCTTCACCTTCGGCATCGCCCAGAGCGGCGGCGCCGGCAAGGTGCTGGCCGAGTGGGTGACCGAGGGCCAGACCGATTGGGACATGTGGTCCTGCGATCCGCGCCGTTTCACCGCCTTCGCCTCGGCCCCGGACTATTGCGTTGCCAAGGGCATGGAGATTTACGGCAACGAATACGCCATCCAGTTCCCGCGCCATGCCTGGCCGGCTGGGCGCGACCGCAAGCTGTCGCCGCTCCACGGCCGCATCAAGGCGCTCGGCGCCTGCTTCGACGCCTATAATGGCTGGGAACGCGCCACCTGGTATGCACAGGCAGGCGACGATGTCTCTGAAGAATCCACGCTGACCTTCCGCCGCGACGGGCCGTGGCAGCATCGCGTGCGCGAAGAATGCCTCGCCGTCCGCGATGCCGCCGGCATTTTGGACCTGCCGGGTTTTTCCCGCTTCAATCTCGATGGTCCAGGTGCCGCCGAGTGGCTCAGCCGGCAGGCCACCGGCCTGGTGCCGAAACCCGGCCGCATCGGCCTCGTCTATTTTGCCGACGACAAGGGCCGCATCGTCACCGAAATGTCGGTCGTCCGTCACGACGAAGACCTGATGACGCTGATCACCGCCGCGGTGGCGCAATGGCATGATTTCGAATGGCTGAAATCGCGCATGCCAAAGGACGCGACGTTCAAGTTGACCGACCGGACAGAGGAGTATTCGACCCAGATCCTCGCCGGCCCCAACTCGCGAGACATCCTTGCCGAACTCTGCGCGGCCGACCTCACTCTGCCATGGCTGACCCATCAAGAGACATCGATCGCTGGCCGCTGGGCAAAGCTGGTGCGGGTGTCCTTCGCCGGCGAGCTCGGCTGGGAAATCCACAGCAAGATCAACGATACCGCCGCCATCTTCGACGCCGTCTGGGCGGCAGGGCAGAAGCACAGCCTGAAGCCGTTCGGCATGTACGCGCTGGATTCGCTGCGGCTCGAAAAAGGCTACCGTACCTGGAAGGGCGACCTGTCGACTGACTATTCGATCCTGCAGGGCGGGCTGGAGCGCTTGGTCAGATGGGACAAGCCCGACTTCCGCGGCAAGACGGCGCTGCAGAACGAGAAGCAGCAGGGCGTCGAGAAACGTTTCGTCACGCTGGTCATCGAAAATCCCGGCGATTGCGACGCGCCCTATATGTCGACGCTGTGGCATGACGGTCGGATCGTCGGCGAGACGACATCCGGCGGCTGGGGTCATCGCGTCGACCAGTCGATCGCGCTCGGCATGCTGCGCGCCGACCTCACCGAGCCGGGAACGGCTATAGAGGTCGAGATCTTCGGCGAGCGGTTCAAGGCGGTCGTGCAGAAGGATGAGCCGTTATGGGATCCAAAGAACGAGAGGCTCAGAGCATGAAGAAAGTCATCCTCACCGATGGCGGCATGGGCCAAGAGCTGGTCCGTCGCAGCAGCTCCGAGCCGACGCCGCTATGGTCGGCCAGGGTGTTGATCGACGAACCGGATCTGGTGCGGGACCTGCATGCGGAATTCATCCGCGCCGGCGCCCGCGTCATCACCATCAACACCTATTCCGCAACGCCCGAGCGGCTGGCGCGCGAGGGTGCCGAAGAGCTGTTCAAGCCGTTGCAGAAGCGCGGCGTCGAGCTTGCAAGGCAAGCCCGCGACCAGGCCGGCGACGCGGCCATCGCCGGCTGCCTGTCGCCCCTGTTCGGCAGCTATGCGCCAGCGCTGACCATCTCCTTCCAGGAGACGCTCGACATCTATCGCCGCATCGTTGCCGAGCAGGCGGACGGCGTCGATCTGTTTCTGTGCGAAACCATGGCGTCGGCCGAAGAGGCGCGCGCGGCCGTCACCGCGGCATCGGAAAGCGGCAAGCCGGTCTGGGTGTCGTGGACGCTCGCCGACCACGGCGCGCCACGCCTGCGCAGCGGCGAAACCATTGCGGCGGCGTCGGGCGCTCTCGACGGCCTGCCGGTTGCAGCTAGACTGATCAATTGCTGCCGGCCTGAAGCGGTCAGCGCTGCCCTGCCCGAACTGGTCGCGCTTGGCGGCCCGGTCGGCGCCTATGCCAACGGCTTCACCTCGGTCGAGGCGCTCAAGCATGGCGGCACCGTCCACGTGCTGCATGCGCGCCACGATCTTGATCCGGAGGCCTATGGCGATCAGGCGATGGGCTGGGTCGAGGCCGGCGCCGACATCGTCGGCGGCTGCTGCGAAGTCGGACCCGCCCACATCGCCGCCTTGCGCGACCAGCTCAAACAGGCCGGTTATGAAATTTCGGGAGTAGCGTAATGCCCAGGCCATCATCGCGCATTTCCGGCATCGTGCCTTCGGGCAAGGATGGCTGGGAGGTTCATTCCGCTGCCTGGGCGCGCAAGCAGGCCGGCGAGGACATCATCATGCTGTCGGTCGGCGACCATGATTTCGATACGTCGAGCGAAACGATCGAAGCCTGCGTGACGGCGGTTCGCGCCAGCAACCACCACTACACCCCGCTTGCCGGCGTTCCGCGCCTGCGCAAGGCGATGGCGGCGGCCTCGACGCTCTGCACCGGGGTTGCGACCAGCCCCGACCAGGTCATCGCCACGCCGGGCGGGCAGGCAGCGCTCTACGCGGCGGTGCAGGCCGTTCTCGACCAGGGCGACCATGCCATCGTCGTCGCGCCCTATTACGCCACCTACCCCAACACCTTCAGCGCGGCGGGCGCCGAGTTCACCGTCGTCGAGACACCCGCCGAGGACAGCTTCCAGCCGCGCGCCGCCGACATTCGCGCGAGCCTTCGGCCGAACACCCGCGCCATCCTCATCAACACGCCGAACAACCCGACGGGTGCCGTCTATTCGCGAGAGCGCCTGGAAGAACTGGCGCAGATCTGCCGCGAGCATGACCTCTGGCTGCTGTCGGACGAGGTCTACTGGACGCTGGGCGGCGGCGAGCACATTTCGCCGCGCTCATTGCCTGGCATGGCCGAACGCACTCTGGTCATCAATTCGATGTCCAAGAGCCACGGCATGACCGGCTGGCGCATGGGCTGGCTGACCGGACCCGAACAGATGATCTCGCTGCTGACCGACCTCAATCTGGTGATGACCTACGGCCTGCCTGCCTTCATCAGCCTCGCCTGCGCCGAGGCGCTGGAAAACGGCTACGGCGTCAAGGAGATCGCCGAACGCTATGCCGCGCGGCGCACCGTCGTTCTCGATGCCATGCGCGGCATGAACAACGTCACCGTGCGCGGTTCAGAAGGCGGTATGTATGTCATGCTTGATATATCCGCCATCGAGCCGGACGACGAGAAATTCGCCTGGGCTTTCCTCGACCAGGAAAAGGTCGGCGTCATGCCCGGCTCGAGCTTCGGCGAGGCCGCCGCCGGCCATATCCGCGTCAGCCTCTGCCAGCCTGAGCCGGTGCTGATGGAAGCTGCCACGCGCTTGCGCCGCTTCGCTTCCAGCTATCGCCGCGAGGCCGCATGACCACCCTGCCCGCCAAAACCATCCCCACCAAGGCAAGGGCGGTCATCATCGGCGGCGGCGTCTCCGGCTGCTCGGTCGCCTATCATCTGGCCAAGCTCGGCTGGACCGACATCGTCCTGCTCGAGCGCAAACAGCTGACATCGGGCACGACATGGCACGCCGCCGGCCTGATCGGCCAGCTGCGCGGCTCGCAGAACATGACGCGACTGGCGAAATACTCGGCCGATCTCTACGTCAAGCTCGAGGCAGAGACCGATGTCGGCACCGGCATGCGCCAGGTCGGCTCGATCACCGTGGCGCTGACCGAGGAGCGCAAGCACGAGATCTATCGGCAGGCGTCTCTCGCCCGCGCCTTCGATGTCGACGTGCGCGAGATTTCGCCTGATGAAGTCAAGGAGATGTATCCGCATCTCAATGTATCCGATGTGGTCGGCGCCGTGCATCTGCCGCTCGACGGCCAGTGCGACCCGGCCAACATCGCCATGGCACTGGCCAAGGGGGCGCGCCAGCGGGGTGCGACGATCGTCGAGAATGTGAAGGTCACCAAGGTCCATACCAGGGCCGGCCGCGTCACCGGCGTGTCCTGGGCGCAAGGCGGCGAGCAAGGCGTGATCGAGGCCGACATCGTCGTCAACTGCGCCGGCATGTGGGCGCGCGAACTTGGCGCCCAGAACGGCGTCACCATCCCGCTGCATGCCTGCGAACATTTTTACCTCGTGACGGAACCGATCCCCGGGCTCTCCCGCCTGCCGGTGCTGCGCGTGCCGGATGAGTGCGCCTACTACAAGGAAGATGCCGGCAAGATGATGCTCGGCGCCTTCGAGCCGGTGGCCAAGCCCTGGGGCATGAACGGCATAAGCGAGGATTTCTGCTTCGACCAGTTGCCCGAGGCCATGGATCATTTCGAGCCGATCCTCGAAATGGGCGTCAACCGCATGCCGATGCTGGCAACCGCCGGCATCCACACCTTCTTCAACGGCCCCGAAAGCTTCACCCCGGACGACCGCTACTATCTCGGCGAGGCGCCGGAGCTTTCCGGCTACTGGATGGCGACCGGCTACAATTCGATCGGCATCGTCTCCTCCGGCGGCGCCGGCATGGCGCTGGCGCAATGGATCAATGACGGCGAAGCGCCGTTCGACCTCTGGGAGGTCGACATCCGCCGCGCCCAGCCGTTCCAGAAGAACCGCCGCTATCTCAAGGAGCGCGTCTCCGAAACGCTCGGCCTGCTCTATGCCGATCATTTTCCCTACCGGCAGATGGCAACGTCGCGAAACGTGCGGCGTTCGCCGCTGCACGAACACCTGAAGGCGCGCGGCGCCGTGTTCGGCGAGGTCGCCGGCTGGGAGCGCGCCAACTGGTTTGCGCGCGAGGGCCAGGAGCGCGAATACCGCTATTCGTGGAAACGGCAGAACTGGTTCGACAACCAGCACGAGGAACATCTAGCGGTCAGGAACGGCGTCGGCCTGTTCGACATGACCTCATTCGGCAAGATCCGCGTCGAAGGCCGCGACGCCTGCGCTTTCCTGCAAAGGCTCTGCGCCAACGACATGGACGTGGCGCCGGGCAAGATCGTCTACACCCAGATGCTCAACCAGCGCGGTGGCATCGAGAGCGATCTCACCGTCTCGCGGCTGTCCGAAACGGCCTTCTTCCTCGTCGTGCCCGGTGCCACGCTGCAGCGCGACCTGGCCTGGCTGAGAAAACACCTTGCCGACGAGTTCGTCGTCATCACCGATGTGACCGCTGCCGAAGCCGTGCTTTGCCTGATGGGCCCGGATTCGAGACAGCTGATTCAAAAGGTCAGCCCCAACGATTTCTCAAACGAGAACAACCCGTTCGGAACGTTTCAGGAGATCGAAATAGGCATGGGCCTGGCCCGCGCCCACCGCGTTACCTATGTCGGCGAACTCGGCTGGGAGCTTTATGTCTCGACCGACCAGGCTGCCCATGTCTTCGAGGCGATAGAAGAGGCCGGCACCGATGTCGGCCTGAAGCTCTGCGGCCTGCACACGCTGGATTCCTGTCGCATCGAAAAAGCGTTTCGGCATTTTGGCCACGACATCACCGACGAGGACAATGTGCTGGAGGCCGGCCTCGGCTTCGCAGTGAAAACGGCCAAGGGCGACTTTCTCGGCCGCGATGCGGTGCTGAAGAAGAAAGAAACCGGCCTGTCACGCCGCCTGGTGCAGTTCCGCCTGAACGACCCCGAGCCCCTGCTCTTCCACAATGAGGCGATCCTGCGCGACGGCACGATCGTCGGCCCGATCACCTCGGGCAATTACGGCCATCATCTCGGCGGCGCGATCGGGCTTGGCTACGTGCCCTGCCAAGGCGAGAGCGAGGCGGATGTGCTGGCGTCGTCCTACGAAATCGAGATCGCCGGCGAGCGCTTCGCCGCCGAGGCCTCGCTCAAGCCGATGTACGATCCCAGGTCGGAACGGGTGCGGATGTAAGCTCTTCTTCCTTCTCCCCGTTTACGGGGAGAAGGTGGCCCGAAGGGCCGGATGAGGGGCGGCGCCAGGGTCCGGAAAGCTTGCGCTGCCCCTCATCTGCCTGCCGGCATCTTCTCCCCGTAAACGGGGAGAAGGACGCTGATCACGCGGCTCAGTCCCCCGCGTCAGAACGCGTCCATCTTGGCCGCGACCTTCGCGATGAACCTCGCCCGTTTCTCATCGGTCGACAGGTTCATTGAATAATGCGCGAGATAGGAGACCGACCCGCCAGGCTTGATGGTGGCGCGCAGCACCCGATTGACCAGCTTGCGCGGCGGGTCGCCCATCAGCATGGCGCGGAATCTGCTGCCGCCATACGTGGTGACCGCCACCATCTTGCGAATATTGTGCAGCGACGGCTGCACCTTGCCGTCGACCAGCTTGAACGACACGCCAGGTAGGAAGACGCGATCGAAAAAGCCTTTCAGAATGGCCGGATAGCCGAAGTTCCACACCGGAAACGACAGCACCAGCGCCTCGGCCCGCAACAGGCGCTCGACATAAGGCGCCGCCGGATCGCCGGCACTGCGCGCGTCGTGATAGGACAGCCGTTCGGCCCGCGTCAGCCTGGGATCGAAACCCTCGGCATAGAGATCGCAATCGTCGACCACATGGCCGGCCGCCTTCAGCCGCTCGACGATCGTCCGGTGCAGATCGGCGTTGAAGCTGGTCTCCACAGGATGAGCATAGAGGACGAGGACGTTCAACCCGCCTTCTCCAGCCCCTTGAACAGGAACGACTTGCCCGAGCGATAATCGTAGTCCGGATTCTCCCAGGCGATCATCTTGCCGGGATTGAGCAGCCCTTGCGGGTCGGTCTCGCGCTTGAAGGCGAGCTGCACCTCGTCCGTCCGCTTCATGCCGCCCTCTTCCAGCGTGTAGCGGTGCGGGTTGAAAATCCAGCAGCCATTGTCCTCGTGGATCCGGATGATCTCGTCGAGGCGCTCCGCCGTGGTGAAACGGACCAGCGGCAGCCCGGCAGTGCCGATGGCGCCGTCAAAGCGGATGAATTCGAGATGCGCCGGCACCTCGTCGCCGAAGCGGTCGACCATCGCTTTGACGTGGCCGAGGTGGTCCGGCGACGGGTAGCGGGTCTGCAGATAGGTGATCGTCGGATCGACCCGGATGGCGCGCAGCGTCGTGTGGTTCCAGGTCAGTTCATAGGCCGGCGGCAGCCCCTTGAGATCGGCCTCCTTGTCGGCACGAAAGACGATCTCGCCCTTGCTGCGCGCCGTGAAGGCGAGGAAGGCATCCATCGCAGGCGGCGCGATCATCAGGACGACAATGCTTTGGCCGCGCCGGAAAAACCTTTGGTGCCGTTTGAAATAATCGTAGGGGATCGGCGCGGCGATTGGCGTGATCAGTTTCGCCAGGATGCCGTCCTGGACGGCGAGATCATTGCCGAAGCCGGCTGCATCCATGAAATCGTCGAAGCCGACGATAACGTCGATCCAGTCATAGCTGGCGGTCAGCGGCATCTCGACTTCGGTGATGATGCCGTTGGTGCCGTAGGCGTGCATCACCTTCAGCACGTCCTCGCCGGTGAGCTCCATGACACGCGGCTCCGCCTCCATCGTCACGGTCCTCAGCCGTATGACGTTGCCGAGGTCGCGCAAGCCGCCCCAGCGGATCGAACCGACGCCGCCCGAGCCGCCGGCAACGAAGCCACCAATCGACGCGGTGTTGTAGGTTGACGGCGACATGCGGAGCTCCTGGCCGGAATGCGCCCGCGTCGCTTTGTCGATGTCGGCCAGAACCGCACCCGGTCCGGTCACCACGCGGCCCGGCGCGATCGTCTTGACCGCGTTCATTTCGGCAAGGTTGAGCACGACGCCGCCGGACAGGGGCATCGCCTGCCCATAATTGCCGGTGCCGCTGCCGCGCGGCGTCACCGGCACACCATGTCGGTGGCAGGCGGCGAGCACGCGGACGACCTCATCTTCCGTTTTCGGCGTCACGATCAGGTCGCCGGTGACGTGCTCGAGCTGCTGCTTCAGCACCGGGCTATACCAGTAGAAGTCACGGCTCTTCTGCTGGACGATCGCCGGATGGTCGTCGATCCTCAAACCGTCCAGGTCGCGCTTCAGCCCGGCAATATCCATCATTCCACCATCAAATCATCGAGTTCGGCATAATCGGGCAGCTGGCGTTCGATCGCTTGCCCGCCGCGCACGACGATGCGATCCGATTCGGGCCGCGACAGCAATTCCGTCCAGCTTCGCCCCCTGAAGACGACGAAATCGGCCGGCCCGCCGGCGGCAAGCGTGCCGAAGCCGTCGAGCCGCATCACCTTGGCCGGTGTCGCGGTCACCGCTTGCGGCCAGTCGGCCACCGGATGGTCGAGATGCAGGATACGTGTCGCCATGCGGTAGACCTCCAGCATGTCGAGATCACCATAGGCATAGAACGGGTCGCGCGTATTGTCGGAAGCGACGGCGACGGCAATGCCGCGCGCCTTCATCTCGTGCAGCAGCGTCACCCCGCGCCAGCGTGGCGTCGTCTTGTCGCCGCGCCGGTCCTGCAGATAAAGATTGCACATCGGCAGCGACACCACCGCCAGGCCGGCCTTGGCGACCTTGTCCAGCGTGTCGAGCACGTCGAGATCGGGCTGGCGTGCCAGCGAGCAGCAATGGCCGACCATGATTTTTCCCTCAAAGCCGTTCCAGAGGGCTGCTTCGGCGATCTTCTTCAGCGAGATCGCCGAGACATCGTCGGTCTCGTCGGCATGGAAATCGAGGTCGAGGCCATGCTTGATCGCCTGCGCAAACACCTGGTCGAGCAGTTCTTCGAGATCCGGCACCATATAGGTGACGACGCCGAGCACTCCCTTGGCACCAGCCACCCGTTTGGCCAGCCTCTCGAACCATTTCCTGTCGCGCACGCCCTCGATGCCGAGCAGGCAGGCCGCCTGCAACTCGATGCGGCCGCGCCATTTCTCCCGCATCGTCTCGAACACCGGCCAGGAGATCTCTTCCTGCGGAGCAACGCTGTCGAGATGGGTGCGCAGCGCCCTGGTGCCGTGCGCATAGGCCGAGCGCAGCGAGAAATCCATGCGACGGGCGACGTCGTCGGCGCTCCAACGCGCCGCGCGATCGGCGCCGGTCGCGTTCAATGCACCCATGAAAGTGCCGTCGGGATTGGGTTTTCGAGGCCAGATATGGCCCTTATCGATATGGGTGTGGCAGTCGACGAAGCACGGCATGACGATGCGGCCGGCGAGATCGAGGGCGTCCGCAGGTGTTCTGGACTGGCGATGCGCCGCAATGCTGGAAATCCTGCCCTCCGCGATAGCGATATCGGCGAGTGCAAGACCGTCGGCGTCGAAGGCAGCCGCAAGCCCCGGCGTCAGGGAGGTGTGAAGCCGGACGTTGGTGAGGACATACGAACCGCCCTGGGGAATGCTGCTGGCTTGCGGCACCGTCATCGCTCCTGTTTCAGCGCGCTTTCGTGCCAGCGCCGCAAAACGAGATGCGAGATCAGCGACAGCACCAGGAAGATCAGAATGCCGGTGAGCGAGATTAGAATCAGCGCCGCGAACAGCCTTGGCGCGTTGAGCCGGTAGCCGGCCTCGATGATGCGTGAGGCGAGGCCAGACGACTGGCCGGTGGCGCCGGCGACGAACTCTGCCACCACCGCGCCGATCAGCGACAGGCCGCCGGCGATCTTCAGCCCGCCGAGGAAATAAGGCATTGCCGCCGGCAGCCGCAGATAGCGCAATTGCTGCCAGCGGGTCGCACCGTTGAGCTTGAACAAATCGCGCAGATTGCGGTCGACGGAGTTGAGGCCGAGCGTGGTGTTGGAGAGGATCGGGAAGAAGGCGACGATCCAGGCGCAAAGCAGCAGCTTTGTTGTCTGATCGTTGACATAGATATTGATCAGCGGAAAAATCGCGACGATCGGCGTCACCTGCAGCACGATGGCGAACGGAAAGAACGACATCTCCACCCATTTCGACTGCGCGAACAGCACCGCCAGCCCGACGCCGCCGACTACGGCGAGAAGCAGGCTGAAGAATGTGATCTTAAGCGTCACCAGCAGCGAGGAGAACAGCAGCCCGGCATCGTCATGCAGCGTCTGCAGCACCACGCCGGGGCGCGGCAGGATGTATTTCGGGATATCGTTCCAGACGCAGATGCGGTCCCACAGCCAGATCGCCAGGATCATGATCGCCAGCGGCAGTAGCCATCTGCCGATGCGCTCGAAGCGCTCCTGACGGAGGCGGCGCGCCTCCTCCGAGTCGAGCGCCAGGACTTGTTGTTCAATGGCCGTCATGATGCGGTCCGACAGTTGAGTTGATGGCGCCGATCAGCACGTCGGATGCCTGGCGGCAGAGCGCGGCATAATCGGGCGAGGTGCGAAACGCCTCGTCGCGTGGATAGGGCGCATCGACACCAAGCTCGGCAAACACCCGGCCCGGCCGTGCGGCCATGACGACGACGCGGTTGGAGAGGAAAACGCTTTCGAAGACGCTGTGGGTGACGAAGACGACGGTAAAACGCTCATCCTGCCATAGCTCCAGCAGATCGTTGTTGAGCTTGAAGCGGGTGATCTCGTCGAGTGCCGCGAACGGCTCGTCCATCAGCAGAATGCGCGGTTTGGTCACCATGGCGCGGGCGATCGAGACGCGCATCTTCATGCCGCCCGACAGTTCGCGCGGCACGGCATTCTCGAAGCCGGTCAGGTGGACCCGCGCCAGCATCTCCATTACCGCCGGCGCCGCCTTGGCCCGCGACACACCCTTCAACCGCAGCGGCAGCCAGACATTGTCGAAGACATCGGCCCATGGCAGCAGCGTCGGCTCCTGGAAGACGAAGCCGATATTCGAACGGTCGAAGGTGCCGCTGCCGCGCCAGTCGAGCACACCGGAGGTCGGCGTCGACAGGCCGGCAATCAGCCGCAGCGCCGTCGATTTGCCGCAGCCCGACGGTCCGAGCAGGCTGAGGAAATCGCCTTCCCGGATCGTCAGCTCGACATTGCTGAGCGCGGCGACGCCGTTGGAAAAGACCTTGCCGACGCCGCGCAGCGCCAACAGCGTCGGCCCCGATACACTTCCCGGCTGTTGCGCCACTTTCTCCAGCTTCACGGCTTACTTCTTCAGGTCGAGCCCGACGCTCTTGTTGACGAAGGCCAGCGTGTAGGCCTTCTTGATGTCGATGCCCGCCGGCGAGACCTTGGCCTTGACCATCTTGTCGTAAAAACTCTGGATGCGCGCGTCGGTCATGGCGCCGATGCCGAGCTTTCCGCTGTCGCCTGAATCGACCACGCCGAACTTCTTCAGCTGCTCGATCGAGAAGGCGATCTGCTCATCTGTCATGTCCGGATTTTCCTTCTTGATCATCTCGTTGGCGGCCTTGTTGTCGCCGTAGAGATAATTGTACCAGCCCTTGGCCGACCCATCGACAAAGCACTGGACCACCTCGGGCCGCTTGTCGATCGTCTCCTGCATGGTCTCGACCGTCGTCGCATATGTGTCCCAGCCATAGTCGGCCAGCAGGAACTGGTTCGGCGTGAAACCGCCCTGCTTCTGGACGGCGAATGGCTCCGAAGTGACGTAACCCTGCTGGATCGACTTCTTGTTGGCAATGAACGGCGCCGGGTTGAAGGTGTAGGGCACGCGCTTGGCGGCATCGAAGCCCAATTCCGTCACCATCCACTGGAAGAAGGTCTGCGTGCCCTCGTCACCCAGGATGTACTGGTCGGCGTTCTTCAGATCCTCCCATTTGTCCAGCCCCTGGCCGGGCTGGGACATGATGACCTGCGGATCCTTCTGGAAGTCGGCGGCCACGACGCGCATCGGTATGCCTTGCTGCACGGCATCGAAGGCCGACAGCAAATTGCCGCCCATGTAAAAATCGATCTTGCCGGCCAGCAACAGCGGTCGGCCGCTGACCTGTGGGCCGCCCTGCATGATCGTCACGTCGATGCCGCAGGCCGCATAGGTGCCGTCCGCCACGGCCTGGTAGTAACCGCCATGCTCCGGCTCGGCCAGCCAGTTGGTGCCGAAGGTGACTTTTTCGTTCGCTGCCGCGGCAAGCGTGCCTGCGCCAAGCAGCACGATCACGCCCGCCGAAATCTTGAGTTTTCCGTACATCCACACCACCCTTTGTTCGCTCCGGCGCGTCACGCGCCGGGCTCGACACCATTGTTTCAAGAAGCAAGACACATGCCACCGGCTTCTTGTGCCGGGATCGCCCGCTTGCGAATGAGCCGCACGCCAAGACCGGACGGGTCATGCTGTACGGAAGGCATCGTGCCTATTTTTTGAACGCCTGTCCATAATCGCCCTCGTGACATGCACGACCATCTTGATGGCCGCATCGATCCGGCCTTAGAGCGACGTGCGTCCACTTGGACGCACAAAGTACGCTCTAAAACTTTGAATCTTCGCATCTGCTTTCCGAAAATCGATCCCGATTTTCGGGCCGATGCGATAGGCTGCCGTGAACGGAGATTGCCATGTTTAAATTTCTCACGCCGAAGTCGATCAAGCCGCCCTTCGCCCGCTACAGCCATGGCGTCGAGGTGCCGCCCGGCAAGCGGCTGGTGCTGTGTTCGGGCCAGGTCGCCATCACGGCGGACGACCAGATCCCCGAGGAGGCCGGCGCACAGGCCGAGCTCTGTTTCCAGAACATATCGGCGATTCTCGGCGAGGCCGGGCTCGGCCTGTCCGACATCGTCCGCATCAACGCCTACGTCACAGATCGCGCCTTCCTGCGACCCTATATGGAGGTTCGCGACCGGCTGTTCGCCAGCCCGGCGCCGGCCTCGACGCTGATGATCGTGTCCGGTTTCGCCCGGCCGGAATTCAAGGTCGAGATCGAGGTCATTGCGGCGGGATGATCGACAGCCGATCGTTCCCGCGTTAGGTCTGGGCTTGTCGGTTCAAGGGGCATGAAATGATCGCTGCAAAAAAACGCGTATGGTGGGGTGACTACCGCACCACCGAATATGCGACCATCGATCCAGAGGCGACTATCGCCATTCTGCCGGTGGCTGCGATCGAGCAGCACGGCCCGCATCTGCCGGTCTCGACCGACACTTCGATCATGAACGGCATGCTGGAAACGGTGATCGCGCGCCTGCCCGGCGATCTCGACATCCGCATCCTGCCGGTCCAGGCGGTGGGCAAGTCGAACGAGCACTTGCATGCGCCCGGCACGCTTACGCTGCCGGCGGCGACGTTGATCGAAGCGTGGACCGAGCTTGGCCTGTCGATCGCGCGCGCCGGCATCCGCAAGCTGATCGTCGTCAATTCGCATGGCGGCAATGAGGAGATCATGGGCATCATCACCCGCGAATTGCGCGTGCGGGCAAAGATGCTGGCGGTAAAGACCAGCTGGCAGCGTTTTGGCCGGCCGGCCGGCATGTACACCGAGCTCGAAGACCGCCACGGCATCCATGGCGGCGACGTCGAGACCTCGCTGATGCTGCATTTCCGGCCCGACCTCGTCGATATGGGCAAGGCCGACAATTTCGTTTCCAAGGTCGCGCGCGCCGAAAAGGAATTTTCGCTGCTGCGCCACACCGGAACGCACGCCTTCGCCTGGATCGCCAGCGACCTCAACCCGAACGGCGTTGTCGGCGACGCCAGCATTGCGACCGCCGAAAAGGGGCGGCTCACCGCCGAGCATCAGGCCGACGGCTTCATCAGCCTGGTGACGGACGTGCGCAGGGCCAGGCTTGCAGATTGGTTGGCTTAGGAGGCTATCCGCCAGCGTCGCGCCGCCCCTCACCTGCCTGCCGGCATCCTCGCCCCGTAAACGGGGCGAGGGACGCCATCATCGGCGGTTTCGCCAATCGCCAGCGTTGAGAAAAGGCGCCAGCGTTGCTGTCAGCCCCTTCTCCCCCGTCACTATACTGGGAGAAGATGCCGGCAGGCAGATGAGGGGCAGCGCCGATATCGGAAATACCTGCCGCGATCGCAGCACGATTAGGACGCGGTTGCTTGGTGGCTTTGATGAGTCAAATAACTGCCCACAAAACTAGAAATCAAGCATCGATCTTCAACGCAAACGGCGCGCCTTCAAACGCCTCGGCGCCGCGCCCGATCGCCTCGATGGCGCGGCTCATGCGGCCGTCGCGCTCGAGCAGTGCGTCGGCAATTGCGATCAGCCGCGGATTGGGCGTCGCGGTGGGCGACAGCGCGCGCAGCGTCTCGGCCAATTCGGCCTCGTCGCGCTTCGGCGCCAGCGCTGCCGCGATGATGTAGGCCGAGGCGGTCGAACGGCTGATGCCGGCATAGCAATGCACGACCAGCGGCCGCGAGCGATCCCATTGGCGGGCGAAATCGAGCAGGTTGCGGACATGCTCCTCGCCCGGCATGGTCATGCCCTCCTGCGCCACCGCAATGTCATGCATGACCAGATGCAGATGGTTTTCCCTGGTGATCGAGGACGGTCGCATCACCTCCGTTCCGGCAGCGAGCAGCGAAAGCAGCCGCTCGGCGCCGGTCCTTGCCACCGTTTCCTCGATTTTTGCCAGGGAACAAACATGGATCATCGCGAAATCTCCTTGGCCCCATCGTCGCTCCGCGCGGCCCAGCCGGCAAGCGCTGATTCGAGCCGCCGCCATTCTTCGTCGGTTCCGGGCAGGCCGGCGCGCAGCACATCCGGCCGGCCGGAGAAATGCCGAAGCAGGATGCCGCATTGGCCGAGCACCGAAAACAGGCCGGCGGCGTCCGCCAGGCGAAGATAGCGGAACAACGTGGTGCCACCGGCGACAGGCACGCCGAAGCGGCCGAACAGCGCATCGAGCCGCGCGGCATCCTCGGCCAGACGGCGCCGCATCCCGGCCTGCCAGCCGACGTCGGCAAGCGCCCTTATGCCATATTCGAGCGCCGGCCCGGCAACCGCCCACGGCCCGAATTGCGCCTCCAGCCGTTCGACCGTCAGCGCATCGGCCAGTGCAAAGCCAAGCCGCAGACCGGCCAAGCCGAAGAACTTGCCGAACGAACGCAGCACGACGATGCCACCCTGGTCGACGTCGCCGGCCAAGCTTTCGCTGCGCGGGCCGACATCCATGAAGGCCTCGTCGACCACCAGCAGCCCGCCTCTGGCGCGCAATTTCGCGGCAAGGCGAAGCAATCTTTCGCGCTCGACGACGCGCCCGTCCGGGTTGTTGGGATTGACGACGACGGCAAGGTCGGCCGCCGCCAAGGCTTCGAAATCATCGACTTCAGCCGCCGCATGGCTGGCGATCGCCGCTGCCCGCCGATGCTCGGCATAAGTCGGCCCGAGCACCAGCGCCTTGCCTGGGCTGACCAGCGAGGCGACGCGCGGCAACAGGATCTGCGTGCCGGGCGCCGCTGCGACGTTTGCCGCCGAAGGTGCGCCATAGGCGCTTGCCGCGACCGCGGCCAATTCACGGGCACGCGCGGCTTCCGGCAATCGCGACAGGGCGGTGGCGGGCAAATCGAAAAGCGGGTAGGAGTGCGGATTGATCCCGGTCGAGAGGTCGACGAAAGGCAGTGGCGCGTGAGGGAAAAGTGCCCTCGCCCGGCCAAGGCTTCCGCCGTGGTCCACTGCCGCCGTCACTCCATCAAGAGACTTCATGTCGATCCTGATCACTTTCCTGTCGCTAGCCATCGAACTTGTACTCGGCTACCCGGCCCGGCTCTTCGATGCCATTGGCCATCCCGTCACCTGGTTCGGCAGGCTGATATCCTTTCTCGACCGCAGGCTCAACCGCGCCACTGATTCCGACGCCCACCGTCGCCGCTGGGGCGTCGTCGCGCTGCTGGTGATCGTGCTGGTGCCGGCCGCCCTCGCCTTCTGGGTCGAAGCCATGCTTTGGAGCTTTCCTCTCGGCTTGTTGATCACGGCAATCCTGGCGACTTCGCTGCTGTCGCAGAAGAGCCTGGCCGAGCATGTCGAAGCGGTGGCCGACGCACTCGAAACCGGCGGACTGGACATGGGCCGCATTGCCGTCTCGCGGATCGTCGGCCGCGACCCGGAAAAGCTCGACAGGGCCGCTGTCTGCCGCGCCGCGATCGAAAGCCTGGCCGAGAATTTTTCCGACGGCGTCGTCGCGCCGGCCTTCTGGATCGGCGTTGGCGGGCTGGCCGGCGGCGTCGCCTACAAGGC
>NZ_JAMYUP010000026.1:0-78884 GCF_040323155.1 Mesorhizobium sp. M0060 | reverse complement strand
CTTGCGTATGGGCGCGGTCCCCCTCTCGGTCGCGGCTTCGCCTAGCCACCTCTCCCCACTTTCGTGGGGCGAGGAACCCAGGCTGGCATGAAGCCGCGACCTCGGGCAGGACAGTGGGGCGCGAAGGAACTCGACCGAGCGATCCTGCCATAGGCAATACGTGCTCTTGCGCCAGACCAGGCGGGACCATTCGCCAAATTGCGCATGGCGGCGGAAGATAGACAAGAAATTTCGCCGCCATATCTGCATCTTGTCTGCCGGGGGAAGCAGCCTGCGATAGCGAAGCCCTGCCCGACGAATTGGCACTGCTTCGGCGGTGTGCAACTATCCTGTCGGGCAACAGTGGAGGACCGAGACCATGGCCGATGCCGGAATGTTGCGCTTCCATGTTCCGGAACCCGAGGTGCGGCCGGGCGGGACGCCGGATTTTTCGGATGTGACCATCCCCAAGGCCGGCTCGGTGCCGCGCCCGGAGATCGACGTCGATCCGCGCACCATCCGCGATCTGGCCTTCTCGATCATCCGCGTGCTCAACCGCGCCGGCGAGGCCGTCGGGCCGTGGGCCGGGCTGCTTTCCGATGAGGAACTGCTGGAAGGCCTGCGCCACATGATGACGCTGCGCAGCTTCGATGCGCGCATGCAGATGGCGCAGCGCCAGGGCAAGACTTCCTTTTATATGCAGCATCTCGGCGAAGAGGCGGTGAGCTGCGCCTTTCGCAAGGCGCTGGCGGCGGGCGACATGAACTTTCCGACCTATCGGCAGGCCGGCCTGCTCATAGCCGATGGCTATCCGATGGTCACGATGATGAACCAGATCTATTCGAACGAAGCCGATCCGCTGAAGGGCAGGCAACTGCCGATCATGTATTCGTCGAAGGAGCACGGCTTCTTCTCGATCTCCGGCAATCTGGCGACGCAGTACATCCAGGCGGTCGGCTGGGCGATGGCTTCGGCGATCAGCAATGATTCGAAGATCGCCGCCGCCTGGATCGGTGATGGCTCGACGGCCGAGTCCGACTTCCATTCGGCGCTGGTCTTCGCCTCGACCTACAAGGCGCCGGTCGTGCTCAATGTTGTCAACAACCAGTGGGCGATTTCGACCTTCCAGGGCATCGCCCGCGGCGGCTCCGGCACTTTCGCCGCCCGCGGCCTCGGCTTCGGTATCCCGTCGCTGCGCGTCGACGGCAACGACTATCTCGCCGTCCATGCGGTCGCCAAATGGGCCACGACACGTGCGCGCAGCAATCTCGGGCCGACGCTGGTCGAATACGTCACCTACCGCGTCGGCGCCCATTCGAGCTCCGACGACCCGTCCGCCTACCGGCCGAAGGCCGAATCCGACGCCTGGCCGCTCGGCGACCCGATCGTCAGGCTGAAGAACCATCTCATCCAGCGCGGCGTCTGGTCGGACGAACGCCACATCCAGGCTGAAGCGGAGATCCTCGAAACGGTGATCGCAGCGCAGCGGGAGGCCGAGCGCCACGGCACGCTGCATGCCGGCGGCAAGCCCTCGGCGCGCGACATGTTCGAGGGCGTCTATGCCGAGATGCCGCCGCATCTCAGGCGCCAGCGCCAGCAGGCAGGGGTCTGACCATGCCAAGGCGGACTATGATCGAGGCGATCCGCGACGCCATGGACGTGTCGATGGCGCGCGACGAGCGCGTCATCGTATTCGGTGAGGATGTCGGCTTCTTCGGCGGCGTTTTCCGCTGCACGCAGGGCCTGCAGGCGAAGTATGGCAAGAGCCGCTGCTTCGATGCGCCGATCAGCGAGGCCGGCATTGTCGGCTCGGCCATCGGCATGGCCGCCTACGGCCTGAAGCCTTGCGTCGAGGTGCAGTTTGCCGACTATGTTTACCCGGCCTATGACCAGATCGTCTCGGAGGCGGCGCGGCTGCGCTACCGGTCGAACGGCGATTTCACCTGCCCGATCGTGGTCAGGATGCCGACCGGCGGCGGCATTTTTGGTGGCCAGACCCACAGCCAGAGCCCGGAAGCGCTGTTCACCCACGTCTCCGGCTTGAAGGTCGTGGTGCCGTCGAACCCGCATGACGCCAAGGGCCTGTTGATCGCCGCGATCGAGGATCCCGATCCGGTGATCTTCCTGGAGCCGAAGCGGCTCTACAACGGCCCCTTCGACGGTCACCACGAGCGGCCGGTGACGCCGTGGTCAAAGCATGAGCTCGGCGAAGTCGCCGACGGCCACTACACGGTGCCGCTCGGCAAGGCGGTGATCCGGCGGCCGGGCGCTGCGGTCACCGTGCTTGCCTACGGCACGATGGTCTATGTCGCCCAGGCGGCGGCCGAAGAAACCGGCATCGATGCCGAGATCATTGATTTGAGAACGCTGCTGCCGCTCGACCTCGAGACGATCGTCGCCTCGGTAAACAAGACCGGGCGCTGCGTGATCGTGCACGAGGCGACGCTAACATCGGGGTTTGGCGCCGAACTTTCGGCGCTGGTTCAGGAGAACTGCTTCTATCACCTGGAAGCGCCGGTGGCGCGGGTCACCGGCTGGGACACGCCTTATCCGCATGCGCAGGAGTGGGACTATTTTCCCGGTCCCGCCCGGCTAGGCCGCGCGCTCGTCGAAACGATGGAAGCCTGAGGGGGAAGACGATGGGCGAATATGTCATCAAGCTGCCCGATGTCGGCGAAGGCGTCGCCGAGGCCGAGTTGGTCGAATGGCAGGTCAAGGTCGGCGATCTCGTGCGCGAGGACGCCGTGCTTGCCGCGGTCATGACCGACAAGGCGACGGTCGAAATTCCTTCGCCCGTCGATGGCGAGATCCTCTGGCTTGGCGCCGAGATCGGCGACACGGTGGCGATCGGCTCGCCAATCGTCAGGTTGAAAGTGGCCGGCGACGGCAATGTGGCGCCGGAGGATGCCAAGGCGGAAAAGGCTGCAAAGGCCGAGGCGCCGACAAAGGCAGCAGCCTCCAAACCCGAAGCCGCGACACCGGTCCTGAAGCCGTCGCCAAAGATGGCCGAGACACAAGCGAAACCAGCGCCGTCTCCGGTCGTACCGAAAAGCGCGTCGCAGCCCTCGGTCGCCCGTGCGCCGCGTCCGGAAGGCGAAAAGCCGCTGGCCTCGCCCGCCGTCCGCCTCAGGGCGAAAGAGGCCGGCATCGACCTTCGGCAGGTTGTGGGGAGCGGCCCGGCCGGCCGCATCCAGCATGAGGATATCGAGGCTTTCCTGGCGCGCGGACCGCAGCTCGCGAAGGTTTCCGGCCTTGCCCGCAACGAGACAATCGAGGACGTCAAGATAGTCGGCCTCAGGCGAAAGATCGCCGAGAAGATGACGCTGGCCAAATCGCGCATCCCGCACATCACCTATGTCGAGGAGATCGACGTCACCGCACTCGAGGATCTGCGCGCCGCGCTCAACAAGGAGAAGCGGCCGGGCGCAGACAGGCCGAAGCTGACGCTGCTGCCGTTCCTGATGCGGGCGATGGTCAAGGCGATTGCCGACCAGCCCAACCTCAACGCGCTGTTCGACGACGAGGCCGGCATCATCCACCAGCATGGCGGCGTGCATATCGGCATCGCCGCACAGACGCCTGCGGGGCTGGTGGTGCCGGTGGTCAAGCACGCCGAAGCGCGCGACATCTGGGACTGCGCAGCCGAGGTTGTCAGACTTGCCGAGGCGGCAAAATCCGGCACGGCGACGCGCGACGAGCTCTCTGGATCGACCATTACCATCACCTCGCTCGGCGCCATGGGCGGCGTCGCGACGACACCGGTGATCAACCACCCGGAAGTGGCGATCATCGGCGTCAACAAGATGATGGTCCGGCCGGTATGGGACGGCACGCAATTCATCCCGCGCAAGATGATGAACCTGTCCTCCAGCTTCGACCATCGCGTGGTCGACGGCTGGGATGCCGCGGTGTTTATCCAGCGGATCAAGACGCTGCTGGAAACGCCGGCGCTGATTTTTGTGGATTGAAGTAATGAGAACGTTCGCAAAGCCCCCCTCACCCGGCCTCCGCTTTGCTACGGCCACCCTCTCCCCGAGGGGAGAGGAGGTCGCCAGCGCCGGCGCCTGCCTCTTCTCCCCAGCGGGGAGAAGGTGGCCGCGAAGCGGCCGGATGAGGGGGCCTTTCTTCGCCAAAAAGAGCGTGACATGAAAGAAATCTCCTGCAAGCTGCTGGTCATCGGCGCCGGTCCGGGCGGCTATGTCTGCGCCATCCGCGCCGGCCAGCTCGGCATCGACACGGTTATCGTCGAGTTCGGCAGACCGGGCGGCACTTGTCTCAATGTCGGCTGCATCCCGTCCAAGGCGCTGATCCATGCGGCCGAGGAGTTCGAGAAGCTCTCGCATATGGCCGGCGGCAAAAGTCCACTCGGCATTGCGGTCGCAGCCCCTTCGCTTGATCTCGCCGTGACCATCGCCTGGAAAGACGGTATCGTTAGCCGGCTGAACAATGGCGTCGCCGGCCTGCTGAAGAAAGCGGGCGTGAAGACCGTGCATGGCTGGGCGAAATTCCGCGATGGCAAGACCGTCGCGGTCGAAACCGAGATCGGCGTGCAGGTGGTCCGCGCCGAAACGGTGGTGATCGCGACCGGCTCGGCGCCGGTCGAACTGCCGTCGCTGCCGTTCGGTGGCCCGATAATCTCGTCGACCGAGGCGCTGGCGCTGAGCGAAGTGCCGGAGAAGCTGGCGGTGGTCGGCGGCGGCTATATCGGGCTGGAGCTCGGTATCGCCTTTGCCAAGCTGGGGGCCAAGGTGACCGTGGTCGAGGCCTTGCCGCGCGTGTTGGCGCAATATGATGCCGAGCTGACCCGGCCGGTCCTCAAGCGGCTGGCCGAGCTCGGCATCGAGGTGCTCGTGGGCGCCAAGGCCAAGGGGTTGTCGACCAAGGGCGATGCGCTGCTGGTCGAGACGAAGGACGGCAAGAATGCCAAGATCGCTGCCGACAGGATTCTGGTCACCGTCGGGCGCAAGCCAGTGATCGAAGACTGGGGCCTCGAGCAGATCGACCTCGACCGGTCGGGGACATTCATCCGCATCGACGACCAGTGTCGCACCTCGATGCGCGGTATCTTTGCCATTGGCGACGTCACCGGCGAGCCGATGCTGGCGCACCGCGCGATGGCGCAGGGCGAAATGGTCGCCGAGATCGTCGCCGGCCACAAGCGCAGCTGGGACAAGCGAGCGATTCCGGCTGTCTGCTTCACCGATCCGGAGCTCATTACCGCCGGCCTGTCGCCGGAGGAGGCTAGGGGACTCGGCGAGATCAAGGTCGGGCTGTTTCCCTTCGCCGCCAATGGCCGCGCGATGACGAAGATGGGTGAGGATGGATTCGTCCGGGTTGTTGCCCGTGCGGACAACCATCTGGTGCTCGGCATCCAGGCTGTCGGCCAGGGCGTGTCGGAACTGTCGACGGCGTTTGGGTTGGCGCTGGAAATGGGCGCAACGCTGGAGGACATCGCCGGCACCGTCCATGCCCATCCGACACAGGGCGAGGGTTTTCAGGAAGCGGCGCTGAAGGCGCTTGGGCACGCACTGCATGTTTAGTTTGCGACGGTGGCAGAAATGTCTGATGCCGGCGGGACAGCGCCCCCCTCTGTCCTGCCGGACATCTCCCCCACACGGGGGTGTTTGGACCGGGGAGATCGGCCATCACCGGGGCTTTCGCCAATTTTCCAATGTCGTAAGAGTGAGCGAAGCGCCGAAGCTGCCAATCTCCCCCCTCGTGGGGGAGATGCCCGGCAGGACAGAGGGGGGCGCGAAGGATCGCCAACCTAACCTATTCCAGACAGTCACCCCGCAAGCCGACTAACCATCTCATGCTGCGCATAGGCCTTGCCAAAACGATTGGCGAGAAAGGCATCGAGCGCGATGTCCTCCTGCTTGATGAAGCCCCTGGTCGGCAAGCTGCCGTTGGCCAGCATGTCGAGCACGGCGCAAATGGCGGATGCTGTGGTGATCTGGATGGCGCTGCGCACCGTTTCGCCGACGCGCTTGGCGTAGATCTTGTTGGCGTAGGTCTCCTGCAGCAGGCGGCCGTTCTTGCGGCCGCTGACGGTGACGAAGACGATGACGACGTCCTGCAGCGTCGCTGGCAAGGCGCTTTCAAAGATGTCCTTCAGCACGTCGCGGCGGTGGCGCAGGCCAAGGTCGTTGAGCAGCGCCTTCATGATCGCGGCGTGGCCGGGATAGCGGATGGTGCGATAGTTCAGCGTGCGCACTCGGCCCTTCAGCGTTTCCGCCAGCGTGCCCAGCCCACCCGAGGTGTTGAACGCCTCGTAAGTGACGCCGTCGAGCGAGAATTCTTCACGCTCCTCCAGTGGCGGTACTTCCACCAGCTCGCCTTCGACGATCGCCTCGCAAGGCTCGCAATATTCGTTGATGACGCCGTCGGTGCTCCAGGTCAGATTGTAGTTCAGCGCGTTCGACGGGTACTGCGGCAGCGCGCCGACCCGCATGCGCACGCTTTCCAGCGTGTCGAAGCGGCTGGCGAGATCGTTGGCAACGATCGAGATGAAGCCCGGCGCCAAGCCGCATTGCGGAATGAAGGCGCTGTTGCCGGAGCGCGCCAGCTCCTTGACGCGCCTGGTGCTGACGACGTCCTCGGTCAAATCGAGATAGTGCACGCCGGCGCTGGCCGCCGCCTCGGCGATGCGCGTCGTCAGATGGAAGGGCGCGGCGCTGAGCACCGCGAACTTGCCGGCCAAGGCGGCTTCGAGGGTGCCGGCGGCTTCGATGTCGAGTTCCAGCGTCTCTACGCCGGCCGGGAGTTCGGCTATGCCGAGCTGCGCCGCCGAGCGGTCGACGAGGGTGACGTGATAGTCGCCCGTGGAAGCCAGCATCTCGGCAATGGTTGAGCCGATCTTGCCGGCGCCGACGACAATGATTTTCTTCATGACCGGTCCCTCGCACCAACGTTGAATTGATGGCTAGAATCGCAGCTTGCCTGTCGAAAGGAAGCGTGGGATTGTGCGAAACGCAGTCTCTCTTTGCACAATGTGCCGGCAAGGTTCGTCGAAATGCTTAGTGATGCCGACCAGGCCCTGCTTTCCCTGCTGCGCACCAATGCACGTGCCTCGACCGCCGAGCTGGCGCGGCGGCTGGGCGTGTCGCGGACAACGGTGCAGAGCCGGATCGAGCGGCTGGAACAGCGCGGCATCATAACAGGCTACGGCGTCAGGCTTTCGCCCGATTACGAACAGGGGCTGGTCAGGGCGCATGTCCTGCTCACCGTCACCCCCAAGCTCGCCGACAAAGTGGTGCGCAGCCTGCAGGCGCTGGGACAGGTTCGAACGCTGCACTCGGTCAGCGGCAATTTCGACATGATCGTCATCGTCGAGGCGCCCTCGATCAGGGATCTGGATACGCTTCTCGACCAGATCGGCGCCATGGACGGGGTCGAGCGGACGTCGTCCTCGATCATCCTGTCGACGCGGATCGATCGCTGACCGGCCTGATGTCGCGGGTTCAGAGACGCTGGCGGGACAGCGCCCCCCTCTGCCCTGCCGGGCGTCTCCCCCACAAGGGGGGAGATTGGCCGTCACTGCGGCTTTCGCCAATCTTCACCGTCGTAGGGATGAGCGGAGCGCCGAAGCTGCCGATCTCCCCCTCGTGGGGGGAGATGTCCGGCAGGGCAGAGGGGGGCGCGAAGGATCACCGAGCGCAGTGATCGTTCTGGCGCTCCCGCGGCAAAGCGATATAGGCTTCCAAGATGTTGGATGAGCCTCGCAGAGAGGCGGCGTCCTCTCGTGCCACACAGACAGATCGCGCAGTCGTACAAAGATTTCTAGACAGGAGGCCTCCTTGCCCAAGCAGTGTTTTGGAACGTCCCATGTGCCGTTGTCGCCGGCGGTCAGGGCCGGCGATTTCGTCTATGTCTCCGGCCAGGTGCCGGTCGGCAGCGACGGGCTGGTGGTCAAGGGCGGCATCGCCGAACAGACCGAGCAGGTGCTGTCGAACGTCAAGGCAGCGCTGGCGCTGGCCGGCTGCACGCTCGACGACGTGGTCAAGACGACGGTCTGGCTCGAGGACGCGCGCGACTTCGGCATCTTCAACACCGTCTATGCCAGGCATTTCCCGAAAGACCCGCCGGCGCGCACGACGGTGGAGTCGCGGCTTATGATCGACATCAAGATCGAGGTCGAGGCCGTTGCCTACAGGCCGGCCTGACGAGGAACGGAGACAGGCGCAATGCAATTCGATCTCCTGATAAAAGGCGGCCGCCTCATCGATCCGGCGTCCAGCCTCGACGCGCAACGCGATCTGGCGATTACCAACGGCCGTATCGCCGCCATCGACGCCGAAATCCCCTTCGAACGTGCAGCCCGCGTCATCGATGCCACGGGCTCAATCGTCGCGCCCGGCCTGATCGACCTGCACAGCCATGTCTATTGGGGCGGCACGTCGCTCGGCGTCGATGCCGACCGGCTCGCGGCGAAAAGCGGCACCACCACCTTCATCGATGCCGGAAGTGCCGGCGCCGGCAACTTTCTCGGCTTTCGCCGCCACGTCATCGAGCGCTCGAAAGTCCGCATCCTGGCCTATGTCAACATTTCCTTTGCCGGCATTTTCGGCTTTTCGCAGACCGTAGCGGTCGGCGAATGCAGCGACGTCAGGCTCTGCGAACCGCGCGAAACGGTGGCGGCGGCGCGCGAGCATCGAGACGTGGTAGTCGGCGTCAAGGTCCGTTCCGGTCGCCATGCCGGCGGCAGCAGCGGCATCGCCCCGGTCGATCTCGCGCTCGAAGCTGCCGACAAAGCCGGCCTGCCGCTGATGGCGCATATAGACGAGCCGCCGCCCGGCCGCTCGGAAGTGCTGCCGCGGCTGCGCAAGGGCGATATCCTCACCCACTGCTTCCGGCCGTTTCCCAACGCACCGGTCTTTGCCTCGGGTGCGGTGCGGCCGGACATGCGGCTGGCGCGCGAGCGCGGCGTCATCTTCGACATCGGCCACGGCATGGGTTCGTTCGATTTCGAGGTCGCCAAAGCGATGCTGAGCGAGGGGCTGGCGCCGGACGTGATCAGCAGCGACGTGCATCTCTACTGCGTCGACGGGCCGGCCTTCGACATTCTGGTCTGCATGTCGAAACTGCTGGCGCTCGGCATGCCGCTGGTCGAGGTGCTGCGCGCCGCAACACAGCGGCCGGCCGAGGCGATCGCAAGGCTCGATCTCGGCAGGCTTGCGGTCGGGGCGGTTGGCGACATAGCGGTGCTGCGGCTGCGTTCCGGTCGCTTCACCTTTGTCGATTCCGTCGGCGCATCGCTGGTCGCCGAGCACAGGCTGGTCTCGGACGGCATCGTGGTCGGCGGCACCTGGTGGCCGAACGAGGCGGTGGACGATCTCGGCGAAACCGAGCGCTTGGAAGCGCATGCGCACGACACCCATGTCGATATGGTGAGCCGGCATTTCGGACATAACCACGGCTGAGGTTTATGCCTGCGCTGCCGACTGGCTTCCAACCGCAACCTGCGGCATTTGCGAGCAATTGCGGTGGGGCGAGGGGCGCGATGATCCTTCGCGCTAAAGCTGAGCTTCAATGGCCGCCTTGTCGATGACAGACCATACTTCCACGATCTTTCCGCCGCGAAATTCGTAGATCACATTCTCGGCAAAGGAAACGCGCTTTCCGCTTACAGGTAAGCCAAGGAACGTTCCCTTTGGAGTGCAGTCGAAGCTTAGCCGGCTTGCGATGTAAGGTGGATCGGAAATCACCATCCGGATCTTAAAATAAAGATCCGGGATTTGGTCAAAATCTCTCTGCAGCATCTCGAGATAGCCTGACAACCCGACCGGCCGGCCGTTATGAATCGCTTCTTCATCGACGAACTGTCCCAGCGTCGGCCAGTCCTGCCTGTTCAGGCAGGCAATGTAATCTCGGTAGATGTCGGAGAGGTCGCTTTTGGTCATCGCAAGTCGCCCGTCTTCTACAAGGCCTGTCCCGGCGCTCCATAAACCGGCGTCGGAATGCCTTCCATGCGGGCCTTGATCTGCAGCGCCACGAATTTCGAATAGAAGCGCGACAGCGCCAGATTGCCGCCGTGGAACCACAGCGCTTGCTGCGCGGTCGGCTTCCACATGTTGCGCAATTCGCCTTGCCACGGCCCGGGATCGCCCGTGACGCCGGAGCCCAGCCCCCAGCATGGGCCGACCTTGTCGGCGACTTCGCGCGAGACGATCGCCGCCACTGTTTCGTTCATCGACTGATAGCCGGTGCAGGCGATGATCGCGTCGGCCGCCAGTTCCGTGCCGTCGTCGAAGAGGATGCCTGTCGGCATCAGCGACTTGATCCCGACGCCGCTGCGGATACCGATCTCGCCGTCGATGATCAGATCGCAGGCGCCGACGTCGATGTAGAAGCCCGAGCCGGTGCGGTAGGCCTTCATCAGGAGCCCGGTCTCGTCGTCGCCGAAATCGATGGCGAAACCGGCGCCGCGCAAACGGTCGTAGAAGGCCGCGTCGCGCGCCTTGATGATGTCGTAAAGCGCCCGCTGGCCTTGCGGCAGCAACGCGAAGGGCGTCGAGGCGACGATCATGTCGGCTTTTTCGGTGGTGATGCCGCGGGCCAGCGCCTTTTCCGAAAAGATCTCGAAGCCGACCTCCATCAGCGTGTCTGACTTGACCACCGTCGTCGGTGACCGCTGGACCATGGTCACCTCAGCGCCGCTCTCCCAGAGATCGACGCTGACGTCATGGCCGGAACTTGCGGCGCCGATGACGGCGACCTTCTTGCCGCGAAATTTCTCGCCGCTGGAATATTGGCTGGAATGCAGGATTTCGCCCTGGAAAGCCTCGGCGCCCGGCAGGTCGATCCGCCTGGGCGGGCCATAGGCGCCGGTCGCAAAGACGATGTGCCTGGGCTTTAGCATGATGCGCTCGCCGGCGCGATCGACCTCGACCGCCCAGATTTTTTCGGCGTCGTCATAGGACGCGCTGACGCATGTCGTGGAGGTCCAGTAATTGAGCTCCATGACGCGCGTATACATCTCTAGCCAGTCACCCATCTTGTCCTTTGGCGTGAACACCGGCCAGTTTTCCGGAAACGGGATGTAGGGCAGATGGTCGTACCAGACCGGGTCGTGCAGCACGAGCGAGCGATAACGGTTGCGCCAGGAATCGCCGGCTTGGGCGTTCTTCTCGATAACGATGGCCGGCACGCCGAACTGCCTGAGCCGCGCCCCCAGCATGATGCCGCCCTGGCCGCCGCCGATGACCAGGCAGTAGGGCTGCTGGCTGGCGCCGAGTTCCCGCGCCTCGCGGCGCCTCGCCTCCAGCCAGGTTTCGCGTTCCGGGTCTGCCTTGTGGCGGACACCCAGAGGCCGCGCCGGGCCCTTGCGCTCCTCGAAGCCCTTGAGATCGCTCATCGCCGTAAACAGCGTCCGGCATTTGCCGTCCTGCAGGCGCATGACGCCTTGGCCCCACGCCGATGACGTCTCGAAGGTGAACCACGCTTCGATCGTGCCTTCGTCCGAAGTGGCTTCGCCGCTGAGCTGCCACTGAGCAGGCTTTGTCGTCGCCAGTGTCGCCGCCAGCATGTCGCGGATCCCGGCGCGGCCTGCCATGGTTTTGATGTTCCAGGTGAAGGTCAGCAGATCGCGCCAGTAGCAGTCCTCGACGAACAGGTTGGTTGCGGCCTCGACGTCGCCCGCCTCGAGCGCCCGGGCAAAGGAACCGAGCCAGGTGGCAGCTTGCTTCGATGGTGCGATGTCGAGCATCTGTCTTTCCCTATTTCCAGCGACGTCGGCGCTGCCCTTTATCCTTATCCTCTCTCGCGAAGAACGGGGAGAGGATAGGTGAGGGCAGCGCGAACGGTCTGAAACTTAAGGGCACAGCGCAAGACTGACGCGACTGCCCCTGCCGTCAGGCCCGCGCGCGGGCCTGATCCGAACCGCTATCCAGCCATGCAAGATCGTCCGGCGAAAGCGAAATGTCGAGCGCCTGGAGACTGTCTTCCAGTTCGTCCAGCGTGCGCGGTCCGATCAGCGGGATAGATGGAAAGGGCTGCGCCAGGACGTAGGCGAGCGCGACGTGGATCGGGCTGTTGCCCAGCCGTTTGGCGAGCTCGATGGCGCGGTCGCGGCGGCCGAAATTCTTCTCCGAGTACCAGACCCGGACCAGCTCCTCATTATCGCGCCGGTCGCGGCCGGCGCGGTCGGTGAAAAAGCCCCGGCCCTGGCTCGACCAGGCGAAATTCGGCATCTGCCGGGCGGTCAGCCAGGCCTTCCATTCATCGCTGGAGGAGGTGACGCAGCCTGCCCAGATCGGCTCCAGCATCTCGGCCAATGAGAAATTGTTGGAAAGCGCGCCGGGCTTCTGCTTGCCGGTGCGCTCGGCATAGGCAATAGCCTCGTCCATGCGTTCCCTTGTCCAGTTCGAGCCGCCGAACGGACCGCGAATGCGGCCGGCCTTGACCTCGCGATCCATCGCATCGACGAATTCGTCGACCGGCACGTCCGGATCGTCGCGGTGCATGAAATAAACGTCGACATGATCGGTCTGCAGCCGGTCGAGCGACTGGGTGAGCTGCTTGCCGATGACATCGGGATAGCAGAGCGGCGAGTGCGCGCCCTTGCCGATGACCACCGATTGCTCGCGCACGCCGCGGTTCTTCAGCCATTGGCCGAGTAGCGTCTCGGTATAGCCGGCGCCGTAGACGAAGGCGGTGTCGAACAGATTGCCGCCCGCCTCGAAATAGGCGTCGAGCAGGATGGCGCCCGAGGAAAAGCTGCGGAAATCCTCGAAGCCGAGCGCCAGACACGAAGCCGGTCGCGGCAGACCTGGAATGCTGCGCTTGGGGATGGCGGTTCCGCCGGAGCGTAGCTTCCGTCCGGAGATCGTGTTGACGCGTTTTGCCGGTTTTTCGATGTCGTATTCGAGCCCGATGCTGGTCCGCCATTTGTCGAGCACGCGCAGATTGCCGAGACTGTCGGCCCAGCCCATGCCCGGCCAGGCGAACTCCTGCTTCCCCCCGAGAATGGCCTCGCCGGCGGCGTCGACCTCGAATGCATAAAGCCAGCCGTCTTCGCTGACCTCGACCACCTCGTTACAATCCGAACGGATGATGCGGATTTCGCCGGTGCCGCCTTGCTTGCCGCCGGCAAACCAGAAATCCGCGACCTCGATGCGGCCCTTGCTGCCAAGAATGCGCAAGACATTATCCTGCGCGAGCGAGATGCTGCAGGAGACTTCGGCGACGATGCCGCCGGGAAAATGCAGCAGCGCCGAGGCCCATTCGTCGACGCCGGACTGGCCGAGATGCGCAGCACCGACTACTTTGTCCGGCTCGGCGAAGGGCTTTCCCGCTGCGGCGCCGGCAATCAGCCGCGCCATCGAGACGGGATAGCCGCCGACATCGAGAATGCCACCGCCGGCGAGGTCCTTGGCGTAGAGCCGGTGCTCCGGCATGAAGCCCGGCATGGCGAAGCCGAAGCTCGACTTTATCATGCGTACATCGCCGATCGCGCCGGCCTTGACCAGCTCGACCAGCTTGGCCGTCTGCGGATGCAGGCGGTACATGAAGGCTTCGCCGAGAAAGGTGCCGGCCTTGCGCGCGGTATGGATCATCGCATCTGCCTCGAAGGCTGTCAGGCCAAGCGGCTTTTCGCAAAGCACATGCTTTCCGGCCTCGGCCGCTTTGATCGCCCATTCGGCATGGCTCGGATGCGGCGTCGAAATATAGATCGCGTCGACATCCGGATCGCCAAGCAAAGCCTCGTAGCCGTTGAGGATGCGGGCGCCGGGGAAATCTTCGGCGAGCCCGGCCTTGCCAGGATTGCGCGCGCCAATGGCGACCAATGTGCCGGTGCGCGAATGAGCGATGCCGCCGGCAAAGGCCTTGGCGATGTTGCCGGGTCCAAGAATGCCCCAGCGAACTTTTTCTGGTTTGGAAGTCATGTCAAATCTCCGTGGGGTGGCCGCGATCAATCGCGATCGGACAAAAGAAAAGATGGATTAGCGAATGCGTGCGCCGGTGGCGTCGAAGAGAAGCGAGCGGTCGGCCTTGATCGACACCATCAGGTCGTCGCCATTCGCGCGATACCGCGATGCCTCGCGCCCGATGATCAGTTCCTCGCGTCCGGCCCCGGTTCCGGAATTGGCATAGACATAGCTCACCGATCCCAAGTGCTCGGCGACGTCGGCCTTGACGGCAAGGTCGCAATCGCCCTGGCCGGCGTCGAAGAAATGCTCCGGCCGCACGCCAAGCACGACATCGCCGCCTATCGCGGGCAGGGCATCCGAAAGCGGCTTGCGCAGTCGCGCGCCGCGATGATTGACCAGCTCGATGACCGCCGCGCCGTCGTCGGCCCCGACCATTTTCGCCGCCAGAAAATTCATCTTCGGCGAGCCGACGAAGCCGGCAACGAAGCGGTTGGCGGGGTCGTCGTAGAGATCGAGCGGCGCGCCGATCTGCTCGATATTGCCGGCGTTGAGCACGACGATCCTGTCGGCCAGCGTCATCGCCTCGGTCTGGTCGTGCGTCACATAGACCATGGTAACGCCGAGCTCCTTATGGAGGCGCGATATCTCGACCCGCATCTGCACCCGGAGCTCGGCGTCGAGATTGCTGAGCGGTTCGTCGAAAAGGAACACTTGCGGCTCGCGCACGATGGCTCGGCCGATGGCGACGCGCTGGCGCTGGCCGCCCGACAATTGCCGCGGCCGCCGCTTCATCAGCTCGGCGATGCGCAGGATTTCGGAGGCCCGCTTCACCCGCCGCTCGGTGTCTGCCTTGGGGTTGCCGGTCATTCTCAGGCCAAAACTCAGATTCTGCTCGACCGTCATGTGCGGATAGAGCGCGTAGGACTGGAACACCATGGCGATGCCGCGCTCGGCCGCCTCGACGTCGTTCACCACCTTACCGCCAATGGCGATCTCGCCGTCGCTGATGTCCTCGAGCCCGGCGATCATCCTAAGCAGCGTGGACTTGCCGCAGCCGGAAGGGCCGACGAAGACGACGAATTCGCCGTCATCGATGTCGATATTGGCGCCGTGGACGATCTCGAAGACGCCGAAGCGCTTGACGACGTTTTTGAGTGTGACTGCCGCCATGCTGATCCTTACTTGATGGCGCCGGCGGCAATGCCGGCGACGAAATGGCGCTGCAGAAGCACGAACACGACGAGCATTGGCGCCGTCAGCATCACCGCGCCCGCCATGATGCCGCCCCAGGACACCTTTGTTAGACCGATCAGCGTGCCGAGCGCCACCGGCGCCGTCATCGCGCCCGGCTTGGAATTGATCAGCAGCGGCCACAGATAATTGTTCCAGGAGGCAAGGAACAGGATGATGGCGAGTGCCGCCAGCATCGGCCGCGCCAAGGGCAGGGCGACGAACAGGAATATCCGCCATTCCTTGACGCCCTCGACCTTGGCGGCGTCGAACAGCTCGTGCGGCATCATCGAAAAACTCTGCCGCATGAAGAGCACGCCCAGCGAATTGAACAGCGGCGGTACGATCAGCGCCACCCAGGTGTTGGCGAGCTTGAAGTCGCGCGCGACCATGATGAATTGCGGGATCAGCACGACCGCGTAAGGCAGGGTGATGGTGCCGAGGATGATGGCGACGACCATGCCCTTGCCGAAGAAGTTGTAACGCGCCAGCGCCCAGCCGGCCATCGAGGTCAGCATCACCGACAGGAAGGTGTAGGTGACTGCCACCGAGACCGAGATGCCGATGGCGCCGATGAAATTGGTGCCGCGCTGCAGATTGCTGACATTGTCGAGGAAATTGCCATGGGGCAAAAGCTCGATGTCGGGGCTGAAGATGCCGTTGTCGGGCATCGTCGAAAAGATCACCATCATCCACAGTGGAAAGAGCCAGATCAGCGCCAGCGGCGTCAGGAAGAGATGCAGCGCGATGCTGCGTCCCAATCTGGCTTGGGAACGGCTGACTTTGGAACGCGAGGTCATTTCGGTTCCCTCGTCAACCATATCTGCACCAGCGAAATCGCGATCGCCAGCCCGGCCATGGTGTAGGCGATTGCCGAAGCGTAGCCGAAATTGAGCGACCTGAAGCCCTGGCGATAAAGCAGCAGCCCGAGCGTTTCGGTGCCGCCGCCCGGCCCGCCGCGCTCGGTGATCAGGAACGGCTCGGTGAACAGCTGCATGGTGCCGATGATCGACAGCACGGCGCAGAACACGATGATCGGCTTGAGCAGCGGCAGCGTGATGTAGAAGAACTGTTTGACCTTGCTGACCCGGTCCAAGGTCGCCGCCTCGTAGACATCCTCGGGGATGGACTGCAGGCCGGCGAGCAGGATGATGGCGTTATAGCCGGCCCAGCGCCAGGTCACCGCGATCATGATGACCGCCATCGCCGGGGTGACGTTGGTAAACCAGTCGACACTGGGCAGGCCGATGCTGTTCAGCAATTTGTTGATGATGCCGTAGTCGAGATTGAACATCAGCCGGAAAACCGCCGAATAGGCGACCTCGCCGACCACGACCGGCGCGAAGAACGCAAACCGGAACAGGCCACGAGCCTTGAGCAGCGGCGAATTCAAAAGCACCGCCATCACAATCGCCAGCGAAATCATTACCGGCACCTGGATGACAAGGATCAGCAATGTGTTCTTCAAGGCATTGAAGAAAGCGGGATCGCCGATCAGCCGGGCCCAGTTGAAGGTCGGCGCGAACCGCCACGGCACGGTGCGCGTCGCCTGGAACGAGATCAGGAAGGAATCGATGATCGGCCACAGCCAGAAGATCGAAAAGATCAGCAGATAGGGCGCGAGGAAGCGATACGCCGTGGCGTTCTGGTAGCGCATCGTTTTCCTCCTTTCTATTCGAAAGTGCGACAGGTCTGCTCTCTTCCTTCTCCCCTTGTGGGAGAAGGTGGATTGGCGCGCAGCGCCGAGACGGTTGAGGGGTGCTGGCCGGAGTGCCGTCAGCGCCAAGCTGGAGCACCCCTTGCATCCGTCGCCTTCGGCGACACCTTCTCCCACAAGAGAGAAGGGGAGCCGCCCGCTCGGAGGCGCCTTGTTTAGATCATGACTTGACCGGCAGGCCGGTCGCCGCGGCGATCTGGCTTGCGGCATCGTCCAGCGCTGCCTTGGCGTCGGGATAGCCGCCACCCAGATATTTGGTCTGCACCGCGCGGATGATGATTTCGGCGTCGCTCTGGAACGGCGTGCCGCGGCTGGGAACGACCTTGGGCAAGGTGCCGAGAATGTCCTTCCACACGGCTTGGCCACCCCAATAAGGCAGGCCTTCGGAGACATAGGGGTCGTCGAGCGCCGAGATCAGCGACGGCACCAGGCCGAAGCTCTTCAGCATGGTGATCTGGCCCTCATTCGTCGCAAGCGTATATTTCAGATAGGCGTAGGCAGCCTCCTTGTTCTTCGACACCGAAGTGATGGCGAGCGAGGAACCACCGAGATTGGCGGCACGCGGACCGTCGGCGGTCAGGCTCGGCATCAGGTAGACGCCCCATTTGCCTGCCCCATCGGGCGATTCGGTGCGCACGGTGCCTTCATACCAGCCGCCATACATCTGCGTGGCGACCTTGCCGGCGGTGTTGTTGGTGATCTTGGTGCTCCAGTCCGCCGAGGAAATGATGCCGGCGTCCTTCATCTCCTTGATCTTGGTCATGGCATCGACGCATTTGGGCTGGTTGACCGTGATCGATTGCCCGTCGGCGGAGAAATAGGCGCAGCCCTGCTCGTTGGAGATCATGCGGAAGAATTCGGAATCGCCATTGAAATCAGCGTTTGTCATCGTCACGCCGGGATTGGCGGCCTGGATCTTCTTGGCGGCGGCGATGAAATCGTCCCAGGTCTTGATCGAGGACGGATCGACGCCGGCCTTCTCATAGAAGTCGCGGCGGTAGAACATCGCCACCGGGCCGGAATCCCAGGGCATCGCATAGGCCTTATCGTCAACCTCGAGCTCGGTGCGCTTGAAATCGGGGAATTTTGCCTGGTCTTCCGGGGTGTAGCCGAGCGTGTGCAGGTCGACAAAGCAATCCGGGAACTGGCTCCAGTAGTTTTCGGCTTCGCCGTTCTCGATCGAAACGATGTCCGGCAGACCCTCGCCGCCGGCGGCACAGCCGGCGATCGACTTGTCATAGGTCGGCTGGTTGCCGAGGTCCTCGACCGTGACCTTGATGTCGGGATATTGCTTGTTGAAGCCCGCTATGGTGGCCTTCAGCGACGAAGCGGCGATATTCCAGCTCCAGATCGTGATTTCACCGGACTGCGCAAAGGCCGGGCTGGAGCCCAAGGCAAGCGCGAGCGCGGCGCAGGTCAATTTTATGCGCATTGAAATCCTCCCATTTCAGTTGCTCTCTGTTTGCGAGCGTGGCTAGACTAGGCTTCGGGAAAGCCTTGTCCGCGACAAAGGGAATAAGAAATGAGCGGAAAGTAAGATGCCGGAAAGGCCGTTTTACCAGCCTGGCGCCAGCAGCGTGGAGGGCCTGCCGCTGCTGCTGCAGATGTTCCATACCCAGCCCCTGGTGATGCTCAAGCCGCATTGGCATGCCCAGGTCGAAGTGAATTTCATCGTGCGCGGCACCGTGCATTACCGCATGGACGGACACGGACTTTCGCTTTCGGCGGGCGATATGTGCCTGTTCTGGGGCGGCCTGCCGCACCAGATGGACGAAGCCTCCGACGACGCCATCTATGCCGGCGCGCATCTGCCGCTGGTGCATTTCTTCCGGCTGCATTTGCCCGTCGATGTCCGCAACAGGCTGATGACCGGCGCGACGCTGGTGACCGACGCCACCGACCGGTCGGACGACCACAATTTCGAGCGCTGGAACCGCTATGCCCGCTCCGGCGATCCGGTCAAGGCCGAGCATGCCGTCAACGAGCTTTTGCTGCGGCTGGAGCGGGTGCGATTCGAGCCTTACCGCCTCGTCCCCGAAACACCGGTCGAACAGGAGATAGGCAGCCCTTTCGATCAGCAATCGCTGCGCAATGTCGGGCGCATGTGCGACTTCATCGCGGAGAATTTCCTCTACGAGATCGATTGCGTCGACATTGCCGCGGCGGCCGATATCCATCCCAAATACGCCATGAGCATCTTCAAGAAATCGACCGGCATGACGCTCAACGAATATGTGAATTTGCTGCGCCTCAGCTACGCGCAGGCACTGCTGATGCATCAGGATGCCAATGTGCTGCGCGTCGCCATGGAATCCGGCTTCGGCTCACTCAGCGCCTTCAACAAGTCGTTCCGCAAGCTTGCCGGCATGTCGCCGTCGGATTTCCGCAGGGGCGTGGCGGGCGCCAGGTGAGTCGGCTGGATTCAGCCGATAATCTCAGCCGATAATATTTAGGCTCCTCGGCAGGCGGTTCATCGGCAGCGGCCCGCTGGCGGTGATCAGGAACTGGTCCTCGAGATTGAAGCTGGCGAGACCGTCGATGTAGAGCGGGATCTCGAATGCCAGCACCATGCCGGCTTCTATCTCGACATCGCTGTCGGCCGAGATGAACGGCCATTGCTCGGAAAACACGGAATGGCCGACGCTGTGGCCGAAATGACCGCGGCGATAGGAACGGAGCCCCTGGCGCGCCAGGCTTTCGCTGGCGACGCGATGCACGCCGGCGAGCGGCTTTCCCGGCAACAGCGCGGCAAGCCCGTCGGCGAAGGCGCGTTCAGCTATCGCATGCAATTCGGCCTGTTCTGGCGATGGCGGCCCGAAGGTGAAATTCCGCGACATGTCCGATGCATAGCCGTTCACGCTGCACACCATGTCGGCCTTGAGCGGATCGCCGGCGGCGGCGACCGCATCGGCGCTTTTGGGGCGAGCGCCCAGCGTGACGTATTCCGCTGTCGAGATTTGCTGCGATGACCCGGCGGCCGCGTCGGCGACGCCTTGCCGGTAGAGCGCGACCAGATCCGACTGACGCATGCCGGCCGCTGCATGCTGCTGCAGCCGCGACAGGCCGGCCTCCGACAGAAAGATGCCCTGCTGCAGGAGGTCGATCTCGCTCTGCGACTTGATCGCCCGCAGCCTGTCGAGGACCGGCGAACCGTTGACGATGGTAGAGGTCGGCAGCATCGCCTGCATCGCCGAAAAATTGCTGGCCGAGACAAAATCCAGGTCGATGCCGAGCGTCGCACGCTCCAGCCCGAATTCGGCTAGGATCATCTTCAGCTCGCGTACGGAGCGGGCAAGCTCGAAGGTCGCCGGACGTGAAAAACCGGGCGCGTGGCCAACCAGGCCGGCCTCGATGCGCTCCGCAACGGGACGGCCGGACGTCGCTGGCTCAAGTGACGCGGATTCGATCCAGATCGGATGCGTGCGCAGGACGGCGTCCGGCGCCGCCCGGAGCTGGGCAGCCTGGAAATCCGCCGCCACGACGCCGATCGGCAGGTCGATTCGCTTGGGGATGACCACGAAACCGGCGCCGGCCCGCCGGAACAGCCCGGCTGGACCGATCCAGGCGCCGGTGGCATATTGGAACGCCTCGGGCTCGCAAAGCACCAATGCCTCGATATCGGTGCGCTGCATCAGGTCTGTTGCGCGTTCTCGGTCGACAAAGCCGGTCATGGGTTCCCTCATCTGCGCGACGCCGAAGCGGAGGGTGGCGGACGTCTATGGTGACGATAGCGGCCAATTGGTGCACTCTCGCCATAATTCCACTGTCACCTCAATTCGTAAATCTATTTATTGCGAATATAATTCGATGCTAAATCCCATTGTCTTTCAAATTCTTCCTTTGCCATCTCCGCCGCATCAAACCCCTGTAGCGCATTGATTTCATCTATTGCCTCAAATTTTTCCGGTGATAGTCCCGATTCTTTTGTCTGCATGCCATAGCTAGCCATCTCGATGGTGGAGTCTGGGTATATCTCGATTTTTCTGCTCTCAAAGTCGTCGTCATCTACTTCGTGAAACGTCGTAACAGGAACATCATCCTGATTTAAATTAGACATCACCTTTAAGTATCGCATTAATTCTCTCCAAAACCTATCAAGCGGCCTGCAATACTGAGATCTGTAATGCTTCGCATTTAGAAAAACATGCTCCGTACCTGTTGAATGGGCAATCCATCTATGTCTATGGCAACGAAATTTGTAAATTTACTAGCCTGACGTGATAGGCTGGCGACCCCCCTCAACTGTACCCGTTGCTCCCCCGGCCGCGCCAGCAACAAAAGCATTTTTTTGCGACTTCTTATCGCGCGGATCGATGGCAAAGTTACGGTTTTTCTGAGCTTCCGCCTCGCGGGCTTTGCTCGCTGCCTGCGCCTCTTTACTAGCGCCTTCGCCTCCAACGAGTTCTTTTCCGGTAATGGCATCTACCCTGCGTCTCACCGCCATCGGCATGTCCATTTTGATCGCTCTTGTTGACTGGATCATTCTGGGCATACGCATATCGGTGACGCAATTCCGGACGGAAAACCGTTTCACACTTTTCCTGGAATTACTCCAAGCGTAGCTTCAGCGCCGCTGTGGAGCAGCTTTCTTCGGGAAGCGCTGTTCACCGGTCAACCTAAGGGGCGCCCCTGACAGTTCGCATGCCAGGAACGAAAAAGGGCCGCGGCGAACCGCGGCCTTTCAACGACAAGTGTCTGCTTCGAGCCCTTATTCAGCTTCGTCGGAGGTGTCGTCGGCAGTATCGGCCGCCGCAGCCGCCTTTCTTGCCAGGAAGGCATCCAGCGCTGCCTGCAGGGACAGGGTGGCCTGCGGGGAGGCGGGGGTCGTCGCAACGACCGCCATCGCATGAGCAACTCCGGTCGTCGACTTATCCTTGGCCGCGGCTGAAGTGGCGGCTCCGTGTCCCTGCGATCCTGCCCCGGCCGAGTTTCCGCCGTTGCCGTTGCTGCCGCCATTGCCGTTGCCATTGCCATTGCCGCCGGGAGCAGCGAGGACCGGAGACGCGACGAATGCGAGAGCGGCTACCGTTGCGAATAGAGTGGTTCGCGTTTTCATAATTCCTCCTTCGAGTCGCCCTCCCGCCAGGATGGGGTCCAGATGAGAAACGTGAGGACTTTCCAAAGTGGACGCCCGCTATTTAACAAGCTTCGGTCAAATACAGCATTCTGCAAGACGGACCTTGGTCCGAGGACGACACGCAAAAGTCCTGAATTCTATCGACAGCGTACTTCGCGCGACCGCAGCGACCGGATTTTTGCTGCTGGCAGATGTCCAGCGCCGCTGCGGCGCAGTCTGCGTCGGCTGACATTCGGTTGCGATCGCTGCTCGGCATCGGCGAGATCATCTAAGTTGCAGGGATTGAGGAACATTCCACCCTTCGTGAAGTTGGGAACGCAGGCCCACTTTTGAGGTGCCAAATGTCTGATGCCGGCGGGCTTTTGGGAGGAAGCCATGATCCGCGTCACGCCTTCATTTCGTGTTTCGCGCCGCCGCGCATTGCAGTTTGGCCTGGGAGCCACGCTCGCTTCGGCCGCCCGCTTTGCCCCGATTTCCCGCGCCTATGCGCAGGATGAGGTCAAAGACGAAGACATTTTCCGGTTCGCTCTCAATCTCGAATATATGGAAGCCGAATATTACCTGCGCGGCACAACCGGAAAAGGGATTGACGACCCGGATGCTGGTCCCAAGGCCGGCGCTGTCGTCGGCGGCAAACAGGTTAGCTTTGACACGCCTGCCATCCGTCAATTCATGCAGGAAGTCGCGGAAAACGAACTGGCTCATGTCAGGTTCTATCGCAAGACGCTTGGAAGCGAAGCCGTCGACCGGCCGTCGATCGATTTCGATGCGGGCCGCGGTCGCCAAGGCCGCGGGGCTCGGGGCGGACTTCGATCCTTTCGGCAACCAGATGAACTTCGTGCTCGGCGGCATGCTGTTCGAGGACGTCGGCGTTACTGCCTATGCTGGCGCCGCGCCCCTTCTGAAGAACAAGGATTTCCAGGCCGCCGCCGCCGGCATCCTGGCCGTCGAGGCTTACCACATGGGAATGGCGCGATCGTCGCTTTACCGAATGGGCGAGGATGCCTGGAAGGCCGCCAATGCGGTTTCCGACGCCCGCGACAAGATCGATGGACCGGAGGACAAGGACCAAGGCATCCGAGTGGATGGTAAAGCCAATATCGTTCCATCGACCGCGGATGCGATCGCCTTCACGAGGACGCCGCAAGAAGTGCTTCGGATCGTCTATCTGACCGACCAAGCCGGCGTCAGCAAGGGCGGCTTCTACCCGAATGGGATGAACGGAACGCTCAAAAGCACCTGAGCGGACTGCGAATGAATCTGGCGGCAAATGAAGTTGCGCCGCGGTGCCTGGCGATTTGGCGCTGGTGGCGCGCGCAGAAACGAAAAAGGCCGGAAGGGGATCCGGCCTGTTCGCAACTGCTTGATTTCCCTTGAGAGAAATTGGAGCGGGTGAAGCGATTCGAACGCTCGACCCCAACCTTGGCAAGGTTGTGCTCTACCCCTGAGCTACACCCGCTCGCGCGGCTTTTGGGCCGCAAGCCGCGCCTATATGGCTGAAGAGCGCGGTGATTGCAACAGGGAATTCGCAGGCTTTTGCTTCGCCGGCAATGCGGACAAGCCGTCCTGCGAGACGCCGCAAGGCAATCACTCCCGCGCTGCGCGACGGGCTTGTCTTGGCCGCATCATTGGCCGTAAACGGCGTAAGCCGAACAAGCCGTTGGAAGCGGGCCATCAGAGAAGACCTATGCCGAAAACCGAAGCCGACCTTTTCGCCTTTCTTGCCGAACTCGGGATCGAGGTGTCGACGCGGCGGCATCCGCCGCTGTTCACGGTCGCCGATTCGCAGGCACTGCGTGGCGAGATCGCCGGCGGCCACACCAAGAACCTGTTCCTCAAGGACAAGAAGGACAATTTCTTCCTGGTCAGCGTCGGCGAGGAGGCGATCGTCGATTTCAAGCAGATCCACCATCTGATCGGCGCCGCCGGCCGAGTGTCTTTCGGCCGGCCGGAGATGCTGATGGAGCTTCTCGGGATCGTCCCGGGCGCAGTCACCGTTTTCGGGCTGATCAACGACACAGAGCAAAGGGTCAAGGTCGTTCTCGATGAGGATCTGATGAGCCATGCCGTGGTCAATGCCCACCCGCTGACCAATGAGGCGACGACTTCCATCGCGGCCGCGGACCTGGTCAAATTCGTCGAGGCAACCGGACATGATGCTGTTATCTTGAAAGTCTCGGCATGATCGCCACATGGGTGACTGAAACCGGGTTCTGAAGAAGAATGTTGCGCCTGTCCCTTGGCCGGCGGCGCAACCGAAAGGGCGACGAGATGAGCGACAACAACCCCTTTGGCGGCCCATTTGGCAGCAATGGCGGTCAGTATGCCACCACCGTGCAATATGGCGGCACCGATGCCGCGCGTGAGAAGGTGGCGCTTGCAGAGGCGCCGGCCGATGTCATCAAGGACACGACGACCGCCGCTTTTGCCGCCGACGTGATCCAGGAATCGCGCCGCCAACCGGTGCTGGTCGATTTCTGGGCGCCATGGTGCGGCCCCTGCAAGCAATTGACCCCGCTGCTGGAAAAGGCGGTGAAAGCCGCCGGCGGCAAGGTCAAGCTGGTCAAGATGAACATCGACGACCATCCTTCGATTGCCGGCCAGCTCGGCATCCAGTCGATTCCGGCGGTCATTGCCTTCAAAGACGGCCAGCCGGTCGACGGCTTCATGGGCGCCATTCCCGAGAGCCAGATCACGCAATTCATCCAGAAGGTCGGCGGCAAGGATGGTGGTGCGCCGCAAGTGGCCGAAGCGCTGGCCGCGGCCGCAGAAGCGCGCGACGCCGGTGATGTGCAGACTGCGGCCGACATTTACGATGCCATCCTGGAACAGGCGCCGGAGACGATCGAGGCGATCGCCGGGCTGGGCGATCTGCTGTTCGAGGCCGGCGATGCCGACGGTGCCGAGGCGGTTCTTGCACGGGCGCCGGAAGCAAAGAAGGATGCGCCCCAGCTCGCCGCGCTGCGCGCCAAGATGGCGCTCGCCGCGCAAGCCGCGGCACTCGGCAATCCGGCGGAACTGGAACGGCGGCTGGCCGAAAATCCTGGCGATCACCAGGCGCGGTTCGAGCTTGCCATGATCCAGAATGCCAAGGGCGATCGCACGGCGGCGGCCGACAATCTGCTGGCGATCATCAAGGCCGACCGCTCGTGGAACGATGACGGCGCCAGAACCCAGTTGCTGCAGCTTTTTGAGGCATGGGGCATGACCGACGAGGCAACGCTGTCGGCACGGCGCAAACTGTCGTCGCTGCTGTTTTCCTGAGCCGGCGCAGACTGTTTTGTCGCGCGGGCTTGCGGTCGGCGGCGGCTGCGCCAGATTAGGTTTTCGGACGGCATTCGATCTCGGGTTTCCAGTGTCGCGCCGTGTGCCGGCCGGGAGGAGACGGATTTGGTGCGCTTCCTGACGAAGCGATCGGAGGATTGAGGTGCAGGCGGGAAACGCGCATTACCGGCTCGCTGCGGATCTGCCGTCGACCATGCCGATTTTTCCGCTTGAGGGCGCATTGCTGCTGCCGGGAGGCCGCATGCCGCTCAACATCTTCGAGCCGCGCTATCTGCAGATGGTCGACGAGGCGATCGCCGGGCCGCGGCTGATCGGTATGATCCAGCCCAGCCTCGACGGTGCGCTGCGTCTCGACGGCGAGCCGGAGCTCTGCAATGTCGGCTGCGCCGGGCGCATCATTGCGCTGTCCGAGAGCGGCGACGGCCGTTACCTGATTTCGCTGCAAGGCGTGTGCCGGTTCCGCATTGTCCAGGAACTCACCGTCAAGACGCCGTTTCGCCAGTGCCGGTTGGCGCCCTTTCTCACCGACCTCGACGAGGAGCAGGCGGAAGCCGAAATCGACCGGCCGGCGCTGCTCAAAGCGTTTCGCGCCTATCTGCAGGCCAACGATCTGGAGGCCGACTGGGAAAGCGTCAGCCGCGCCGAAAACGCCATGCTGGTCAACGCGCTGTCGATGATGGCGCCCTACGGGCCGGCCGAGAAACAGGCGCTGCTCGAAGCGGCCGATCTGAGGGTGCGGGCCGAAACGCTGATCGCCATCACCGAAATAGCGCTGGCGCGCGACAATGAGGATTTTGGTTCGAGTTTGCAGTAGGTTGAGTGGAAGGATACAGGGCAATCGCTTTAGACCAATAGCTGAGCGTTTGCGCCGCCCCTTATCTGCCTGCCGGCATCTTCTCCCCGTGCAGGACGGGGAAAAGGGGCTGGCTGCAACGCTGGCGATCCCCCTCTCCCCGTTCTTCACGGGGAGAGGGTAAAGGTGAGGGGCGGCACCGACGCCCGGCGGGTGAGGGACGAGTTCGAACCTGAAGCAATTTGCCCTAGAGAAGGACGGATCGAATGGCGGATGGGCGTGACGGAAAGAACGCCAAGGTCGACCCCAAGCTGCTGGAATTGCTGGCCTGCCCGCTGACCAAGGGGCCGCTTGCTTGGGATCCGGAGCGCGGCGAGCTTATCTCGCGGGTGGCAAAGCTTGCCTATCCGGTGCGGGACGGCATTCCAATCATGCTGCCATCGGAGGCGCGCGTCATCGCCATAGACGATGCCATGCCGCCACCGCCGCGCCTGGGTGGCTCAGAATAAAGGCCGCTCTGCAGCGATCCTTCGCGCCCCCCTCTGTCCTGCTGGACATCTCCCCCACAAGGGGGGAGATTGGATGTCGCCTCGGCTTTCGCCAATCTCCAATGCTGAAAGAGGGCGGGACGACGAAGCTGCCGATCTCCCCCCCTTGTGGGGGAGATGCCCGGCAGGGTAGAGGGGGGCGCTGTCCCGCCGACATTTCGCAAGAGCCGCAGCGCCATGCTCTATTGAAAATTGCGCCCCTTGGGCATGACCCCTTCCGCCTTCCCCGATAACGTCGCGACATCCTGCCGGTCGTTTTGCACGACATGTGCGTCGGACTTTTCCTCAAGCAGCACGGACAGCCACGGCGTTAGGTCCTCGACCTTCTCGGCGACGATATGGATGACGTCCGATTCCGATTGCAGCTTGCCGGTGACGCGGATGAGACGCGCGCCCATGACAATGGGACGGAAGCGGTTGAAGGTTCTTTCCCAGAAAATGATATTGGCGACCGCGTTCTCGTCCTCCAGCGTCAGGAAAATCGCCTTGCCATTGCCCGGCCGCTGCCGCACCAGCACGAGGCCGGCGACCGAAACGCGGCGGCCGTCCCGCACCTGGCCGAGCCGTGCATTGGGCGTGACGCCGGAACGATCCAGCCTTTGACGCAGGAAGGCGACCGGGTGCGCCTTCAGCGACAGGCCGAGCGAGCGGTAGTCGTGGACGACATGCTCGCCGAGCGGCATTGTCGGGAGCCTGGTTGCAGGCTCAAGATCGCGCAAGCGGATCGCCGGCTGGTCGAACAGCGGCAGCCTTTCGGCGGCACTCTTGCCGTCGAGCGCGCGGACCGCCCATAGAGCGTCGCGGCGGTTCAATCCAAGCGAGCGGAAAGCATCGGCCTGCGCCAGTTTCTCGATCTCGTCGACGTTGAGGCCCGAGCGCAGCCAGACGTCACGCACGGATGCGTAGCCGTCGCCGCGTCTCAGCACAAAGGTCTCCATGCGCTCCTTCGACAGGCCCTTGACCTGGCGAAAACCAAGCCTGACCGCATGGCTGGTCCGTATGACGCCGCGCATCTGGGCATGGCGGTCGAGGATGCGGGCCGGGTCGAAAGGCGATTTCTCCAATGCGCAATCCCAACCGGAAAAGTTGACGTCGACCTCGCGGATTTCGACGCCATGATCATGCGCGTCGCGGACAAGCTGAGCCGGCTGGTAAAAACCCATCGGCTGGGAATTCAGGATCGCGGCGCAGAACACGTCGGGATAGAAGGTCTTGAACCAGCAGGAGGCATAGACCAGCAGGGCGAAGGAGGCGGCATGGCTTTCGGGAAAGCCGTATTCGCCAAAGCCTTCGATCTGCTTGAAGCAGCGCTCGGCGAAGTCCCTTTCGTAGCCCTTGGCGACCATGCCGTCGACCATTCTCTTGCGGTAATTGCCGATCGTGCCGGTGCGCTTGAACGTCGCCATGGCGCGGCGCAACTCATCGGCCTCGCCCGGCCTGAAGCCGCCGGCGACGATGGCAATCTTCATCGCCTGCTCCTGGAACAGCGGCACGCCCAGCGTCCTGCCGAGTATTTCTTCCAGTTCCGGCTTTGGGTATTCGGGCTTTTCCTTGCCCTGGCGGCGGCGCAGATAGGGGTGGACCATGTCGCCCTGGATTGGACCGGGTCGCACGATCGCCACCTCGATGACGAGATCGTAAAAATTTTTCGGCCGCAGCCGCGGCAGCATCGACATCTGGGCGCGGGATTCGATCTGGAAGACGCCGATCGTGTCGGCACGGCAGATCATGTCGTAGACATGTTTGTCCTCGGCAGGGAGGGTGGCCAACACATAGGGTTGGCCATACTCGTCCCGCGCCTCCGGATAATGATCCTGGAGCAGCGTGAAGGCGCGCTGCAGGCAGGTCAACATGCCGAGCGCGAGAACGTCGACTTTAAGGATTTTCACCGCGTCGAGGTCGTCCTTGTCCCACTCGACCATCTTGCGCTCGTCCATCGCCGTCTTGACGATGGGCACGATCTCGTCGAGCCGGTCCCGGGTGATGACGAAACCGCCGACATGCTGCGACAAATGACGGGGAAAGCCCATGATCTCGTTGGCGCATTCGATCACATGCCTTGTCGATGGATCGGTCTGATCGAGGCCGCCGGCTTTTGTTTCCTTTTCACCGAGTTCCGAGGTCGACCAGCCCCATATCGAGCTGGACAACGCGCTCCGGACGTCATCCGACAGGCCCATCGCCTTCGCCACTTCGCGCATAGCCGAGCGGCCCCGGTAGCTGACGACGGCAGCGGCCAGTGCGGTGCGCTTGGCGCTGTATTTGGAATAGATGTACTGGATGACCTCCTCGCGCTTTTCATGCTCGAAATCGACGTCGATGTCGGGCGGTTCGTTTCTTTCCTCGGAAATGAAGCGCTCGAAAAGCGTAGCGATCCTCTCGGGTCCCACCTCGGTGATGCCGATGCAATAGCAGACCACCGAGTTAGCCGCGGAGCCGCGCCCCTGGCAGAGTATGTTCTGGCTGCGGGCGAATTTGACGATATCGTAGACGGTCAGAAAATAGCGCGCATAGTTCAGGCGCTCGATCAAGGCGAGCTCCTCCTCGATGCGCTGCGTCACAGAAGCGGGCACGCCTGAGGGGTAGCGGATGACCGCTCCCTCCCTGGCCAGCCTTTCCAGCTCGGCCTGCGGCCCGAGGCCCGATTCCGTCGGCTCGTCGGGATAGTTGTATTGCAGGTCGCTGAGCGAGAAGCTCAGTTCCCCGGCAAAGCGCAGCGTTTCCGCCAGCGCTCGCGGGTGCCGGCGGAAAAGCCGCGCCATCTCCATTGGCGGCTTCAAATGACGTTCGGCATTGGCGTTCAGTTCCAGCCCCACCTCGGCGACGGGCATATTGAGGCGGATCGCCGTCAGCACGTCCTGCAGCGGGCGCCGCTCCGACGTATGGTAGAGAACGTCGTTGGTCGCCATCAAGGGGATGCCGGCCAGCTCGGCCATTGCCGCCGCCTGCTCGACCCGAAAGCGGTCGTTGCCGCGGTAATCCGGCGAAACCGCAAGCCGCAGGGTTTCTCCGAAGCGATCCCTGAGCCGGCTAAGCAAGTCGAAGCCATCCGCACCCGTCGATAGATCCGGCAGGATGGCTAGCGACAAGAGATCGCCCCATTCGAGAAGATCGCTCTGTTTGAGGAGCGTTGCCCCTTTTTCGTTTTCGTCGCGCAAATTGGCTTGCGTCAGCATGCGGCAGAGATGGCCCCAGCCCTTGCGGTTTTGCGGATAGGCGAGGATGTCCGGCGTGCCGTCGCAAAAAACCAGACGGCAGCCGGGATGATAGGAAAAACCCTCCACCTTGGCCTGCTGCCAGGCACGCACGACGCCCGCCACCGTGTTGCGGTCGGCGAGGCCGATCGCCGAAAATCCCAGGAACTTTGCCGCGACCACCAGTTCCTCCGGTTTCGAGGCGCCGCGCAGGAACGAGAAGTTCGACTGGATGCCGAATTCGGCATAGGGAATGGCCGTCAGCGCATTCATGCAAAGATCCCATGCATGAACCAGCGCGGCGGGACTTGAGAGGCGCCGTAGAGGCCCTGGCGGTAGAGCCAGTAACGGCGGCCGTCGGCATCCTCGATGCGGAAATAATCCCGGGTCGGCGCATCGTGCTGTCCCGCCGCCTCTCGCCACCATTCAGGCGCGATGCGCTCCGGCCCTTCGGCGCGCGCGACACGGTAGAGCGCGCGGCGCCAGCGGAAGTTCAAAGGCGGACCTTCCGGCATTTCGGTGGCCGGCACCTCGATCGGTTCGGGCGAACGGAAAAGCCGGATCGGCCGTTCCGGCTGGAAGACAGTCGTGGGGACGTCCTTCGCCTTGCCCGGCTGCTTCGGCGGCGAAGTTCTTTGCGGCGCTTCCGCGAAGGGAATGGTGGCGACGGCGCGCTCCGGCAGATGGCTCTCGACGGCGACCGGTTTTAAGACCGCGCCTTCACCGAGCCGGGCGCGAATGCGGTCGGCAAAAAGCGCGATATCGGCGCCGTCGTCGCTCGTTTCGCCGGCAAGGTCGGCCTGCTGCATGTCGAAGGCGGCGGCGGTCAGCACCGAGAGGCGCACGAGATCGAAGCCATAGCCGGCGTCGATATCCTGTTCGAGCGCGGCAAGCCTTTCGTGGAACAATTTCTGGATCAGCAGCGGCTCGCGCAAGGGCCGCGAGGTGCCGACGGCGATGCGGCTGACGCCGCCATCGACACGAAAGAGCAGCAGCGCCAGCCGCCTTGCGCCCTCGCCGCGGCGTTCGAGATCCCTCTTCAACGTTGCCGCCAGCATGCCTGTCAGCCGCTCGATGTCCTCGGTCAGCATGATCGGCTCGGCAAGATGGCGTTCGACCGAAAGCGGTGCGACCGGCAGGCGCGGCGACACCGCCTCGTCGAGGCGGCCGAGCGCCTGGTCGAGGCGCAAAAGCAGCGATGCGCCGAAGCGGCGGGCAAGCGGCGCGCGCGGTGCTGCCATGACGGCGCCCGCCGTGCGCAGGCCGACGCTTTCAAGGCTGGCGCGGACCTCCGGGTCGATGCGCAGCGCCGCCAGCGGCAACGGCGCGAGAAGCGCTTCCTCCTCGCCATCGGCGACGATGCGGTCGCCGGAAAACCGCGCCGCCGCCCAGGCAGCACCTGGTGTGGCGGCAAGCCCGGCGCGGACATCGAAGCCCTGATGGAAAAAGCGCGACAGGATGTCGTCCAGCATCGAGCGTTCGCCGCCGAAAAGATGGGTGCAGCCGGTGACGTCGAGATAGAGGCCATCGGTTCCATCGAGCGCCACCAGCGGCGTGTAGCGGTCGCACCAGTCGGCGAGGCCTTCGAGCAGGCGCCGGTCGGCCTCCGGATCGGCCTCCACTATGTCGATCGACGGATGCATGGCGCGTGCGTCGGCTATGCCCATGCCGCGCTTCAGATTGAGCGCCTCAGCCCGTTCGTCGAGGGCGGCGATGCGCTGGGCGTTCCTGTCGCGATGGCTGATCACCAGCGGCAGGTGATCCGACGGCCGGGAACGCCAGGACCGCCCCAGACGCTGCCGCAGGATCCTCTCGGCGGCGAGATGCGGAAACCACAGGGACAGGATTCTTTGCCCATTCCTGAGCTCTTCCTTGCTCGCCCCGTCTTTCTTCGAATAGGCGTTCATCGGGGTTCCACTCCAGTGTGAATTGTCCGGGCAAGGCCGTGCGGCTCTTGCCGATGGTAACGGTGAAGGCGGGTCGGCCGATCGAGCCGGCGAGCGGCCCGGCGATTGTCTCGCGCGCTGCCGCGGGTGCCGCCGACAGGACGAGGCGGACGGGCGCTGCCGTCGGCTCGGGCTCGCCGGCCTGGCGCAGCAGGAACAGCGGCCGGCCCGCACTCTGCGCCCGGGCGTGCAGCCGCCGCGTCGCGGTGAGGTCAAGCCGCTGCGGGTTGCCGCGGATTTCGAGGATGACCGCGGCAAGCGCCGTCATCCGGGCAGCCTCCTCGGCGACCCACAACGCATCGAGGAGCCTTGGCGCCTCGGAAAACAGCAATTGCTCCGGCTCGATGCCGAAGAAGGCGTGAAGCCCCCTGGCGTAGGGGAAGCCGGCCTCGCGGAAAATCTCTGATGTGCCGATCCACAGCACCGGCAATCGCGGTCCCTGGCTGAGGATCAGGCTGACGAGCGACAGGACAAAGCCGGCGACGGCCCCGGCATCGCGGGTCGCGGCACTATGAAACTCGCTCAGCGCCGCCTTTGGCAGGCCGCCGCTGAGCGCAGCATCGAGGCGCTCGGCACCGGTGCGCAAAAACGCATCCTGCGAAGCCACGGCGAGGCCGCGCCGGACAATAGTTAGATTCCGAGGGGGCGTCAGATCCCGAGGGAATGTCAGAGTCTGGGGGCTGACATCCGCATCAAACGACGAACCGGCCGGCGCCTCCAGGCGCTCGGGCAAGGTCCCTTCGATCTTCGCGATCTGGCGGCGCAGGGCAAAAACAGTCTCCCGCGCCACGGCGCTTGTCGCCATGACGGTCAGCTTCCACTCACAATTGTTCCTGTTATGTTCCTATAGATTCCAGAGGGCGGCCAAAGAGTCAAGCGGAGTCATGGGGAATTTATTCCTGTAGTGGGAACATGACACGGGCGCTCCAGCCCGGCCATTTGCCGAGTCCGGCCTGAAAGCCTATATGCCGGGATCAAAGGACAACGCATGGCTCGCATCTACCAAACCCGCATCTGGCACGACCAGCTTTCGCCGTCGATGGAGGAAATGGAGTTCCTGGCGCTGGAGGCTTATGCCCATCTGCCGGAGGAATTTCGCAAGCTGACCGGCGAGATCGTCATCCAGATCGCCGAATTCCCGACCGACGAGATCATGGACGACCTGTCGCTGGAAACGCCGTTCGACCTGCTCGGCCTGTTCGAGGGGCGCGGCATCGCCGAGCGCTGGAATCCGCAGACCGGCGAGGGGCCGAACCGCATCACGCTCTACCGTCGCGCTATCCTCGACTACTGGGCCGAGAACGAGGAAACGCTGGGCGACATCGTCACCCATGTGCTGATCCACGAGATCGGCCACCATTTCGGCCTGTCGGACGATGATATGGAGAAGATCGAGGAAGCGGCTGAATAGGGGGCATCAAATGGGCATGACGATCGGCCAATTCGACCGGCCGGTCCGTTAGAGACGATCAATTGTCGATGTTGACGCCGCCCCTCATTGCCCTGCCGGGCATTTCTCCCCGTATAGTGACGGGGAGAAAGAAGCTGGCCGCAGCCTCGGCGCTGTTCTACAACGTTGGTGATTGGCGAAATCGCCGATGAGAGCACCCCTCTCCCCGTCACTATACGGGGAGAGGATGCCGGTAGGCAGGTAAGGGGCGGCGCCAACGGCCTGGAACGGGCGATGGGCAAACTCAACCTGAAGCTAGGGCAGTGGGCCATAGCGCCCACAGGATAGAGCCGAACCCTACCAGTCGCTGAGCTTGGTGTCGGGGCCGTATTCCTGGCCCTCGATGTCCTTCACCACGGCCTGGCCGCAGCGCATGGTCTTGGCTTCCTTGTCATAGGCATAGGTCGGCGAGCCGAACAGGTGCCAGCCCTTGTTCAGCGCCGCCGTCACCTTGTGGCAGAAGCTGGCATCGTCCGGGCCGGACAAAAAGCGGTAGAGTTTCATTTTTCATTCCTGTCGTAAGTGCCAATCATGCCCCGATGACGGCGGCCTTCGCCAGCAGTTTTTCGGCCTGCGCCAAATGCAGCCGTTCGACCATTTTTCCGTTCAGCGCAATCACCGCCTCGCCGGCATTTCCGGCAAGCGCGAAGGCTTCCTTGACCGCGCGTGCCTCGGCCATCGCTTCAGGCGACGGCGCAAAGGCGCGGTTCGCGGCCTCGATCTGGGCCGGATGGATCAGCGACTTGCCGTCGAAGCCCATGGCGGCCGCTTCCGTGCACTCGCGCGCAAACCCGTCCATTTCGCGAAAATCATTGAAGACACCGTCCAGCAGGTCGAGGCCGCCGGCGCGCGCCGCCAGCACCATCTGCATCAGCCACGGCACGAGATAGCGCCGGTCGGGCGTGGCGAGTATGCCGGTGTCCTTGACCAGGTCATTCGTTCCGGCAACGAAACAGACCAAACGGGAGGCCGGATCGCGGCCGAGCTCGGCGATCGGCCCGATGTTGAGCAGCGCCTTGGGCGTCTCGATCATCGCCCATAGCTTGACCTCGTCCGGCGCAAAATTGTCGTCGAGCACGTCGCCGGCCTCGAGGATGTCGCGCGGCGTGTCGACCTTGGGCAGCAAGATGGCGTCGGGCTGGCATTTTGCCGCGGCCAGCAGATCGTCGGCGCCCCATTCGCTCGACAGCGCATTGATGCGCACGACCATCTCGCAACGCCGGCTGGAACGGCCGGCGAAAATCGCCGCGAGTTTTTCTCGCGCGGAAAGTTTATCGGCCGAGGCGACGGCGTCCTCGAGATCGATGACGACGGCATCGCAGGCCAGCGACGGGATCTTGGCCAACGCCTTGTCGTTCGAGGCCGGGACGTAAAGCACCGAGCGGCGCGGGCGGTAGCTTTCGGTGGTCATCTCCGATCTATGCCGCCTGCAGCCGGCCGAGGCAAGCCGTGCATAAAAACTGCACGCAATTTCGGAAAATCTCCTCGTCTCCGCCCCGCCGGACACATGTCGACCTGGCAAAAAGCGGCATGCAAGAGCGCGAGAAACTTCGTTGGTCCCTGCCATACCGGCTTCGCAGCGAGGGCTGGTGGCTCGTCGATCCGCCCTCGGCTTCGGCAAGCCTCCTCCCCTTCGTCCGCAAAGCCCTGCCCAGATATTCCGGCCGCATCAAAGTCGCCGAGAAGGCCCGATCATGACAGCGTTCCTCACGGCAGCGCCGAGCTATTGCAGCCGCTTCGGCGTTGCCGTCCTGCTCGTCGCACTGGCCGATTTTTCCCTCTATGGCCAACCGGCCGGCATCACGCTTTTCCTGTTCGGCGTTGCGATTGCCGCAGCGAGCATGGCTGTCCATCCTCTCGGGGTCTTCAGCGATGGCAGGTTCTGGTTCAAGCCCGTTGTCCTGCTTGTGGCCCTGCTGCCGCTCGTAGAAAATGTCAGTGCTTTGTCCGTTTCCATCGCGCTGGCGGCGCTAGCCATCTTCGCGCTTTCGCTGGGAGGGCGATTGCGGCATGGGCTTGCCCGCATTGCCGGCCAACTCGCGTTTTTCCTGCTCGCAACGCCCTTTCGGTTCGTCCAGGATTTCTTCTGCTGGCGCAAAGCGGCACAGCGGCTCGGCAAAGGCCGCATCCGTTTCGCGACGATCGCCGTCTGGGTCATGCCGCTGACGCTCGGCGCAGTGTTTCTCGCGCTGTTCGGCGCCGCCAATCCGATCATCGAATATTGGTTCTCGCTGATTGATCTCTTCGCCCTGCTCAACCTCATCCAGTTGCCGCGTCTCGCCTTCTGGCTGTTCGTGCTCGTCGGCGTCTGGGCTTTTCTGCGGCCGCGCCTGCCGCGCTTTCTCCGGCGTATTCCCCGCATGGCACTGCCTGCCGGCGCATCGCTGACGCCAACCACCAGGACCACCACAGCCATCGAAGACATCGTCTTCGGCAAAGCCGCCATCCTTCGCGCGCTCGTCGTCTTCAACATCCTGTTCGCCGTGCAGAGCGTACTCGACGCCACCTATCTGTGGGGCGGCATCGCGCTTCCCGACGGGCTGACCTATGCCGCCTACGCGCATCGCGGCGCCTACCCGCTGATCGTCACGGCGCTGTTGGCCGCCGGCTTCGTGCTGGCGGCGCTGCGGCCGGGAAGTGCGACCTCCGGCGATCCGCTCATCCGCCAGCTGGTCTATGTCTGGGTGGCGCAGAACATCGTTCTCGTCATCTCGTCGATCCTGCGGCTCGATCTCTATATCGGCATCTATGCGCTGACCTATTGGCGTGTCGCCGCCTTCGTCTGGATGGGGCTGGTGGCGGCGGGCCTTGTTCTGATCATCGCCCGCATAGCACTCGGAAAATCCAACGAATGGCTGCTTTCCGCCAATCTTCTGACGCTATCGGCGACGCTCTATGCCTGCTCGTTCATCAACTTTGCAGCACTGATCGCCAATTACAATGTCGAGCATTCCTTCGAAATGACCGGCCAGGGCACCCAGCTCGACGTCTGGTATCTGCGCTCGCTCGGCTCCGGCGCCTTGCCGGCGCTCGATCGCTTCGTCCAGCACCAGAGCAGGACGGTTTCCGCCGGTGATCCGTGCACTCGCGAACTCGCCGGCTGGTATGCACAGGACGAAGCACGCTTCCGCGCCGGCCAGGAAAACTGGCGCGCCTGGAGCTTTCGTGACTGGCGGCTCAACCGCACCCTCGACAGGCGTGGCCCGTTCGTGGTTCCTCCGATGTCCGAACCCTTCATGCCGGGCAGCTGATTTGATGCCGCATAACATCCTTGTCGCCGACGACGATCCGCATATCCGCGAAATCATCTGCTTCGCGCTTGAAAAGGCCGGCATGAAAACGGTGGCGGTGCCGGACGGCGGCGCTGCCCTGCGAGCGATCGAATGCCGCGCGCCCGATCTCGTCGTGCTCGACATCGGCATGCCGGAAATGGACGGGCTGGAAGTGTGCCGGCGGCTTCGCCACACATCCGACGTGCCGGTGCTGTTCCTGTCCGCGCGGGATGAAGAGATCGACCGCATCCTCGGGCTGGAAATGGGCGGCGACGACTATGTCACCAAGCCGTTCAGCCCGCGCGAGCTGGTCGCCCGCGTCAACGTCATCCTGCGCCGCGCCCGGCCTGCGCCCGAACCAGCCGACGATCGGCAATTCTCGCATGGCAGACTGGCCTTGGTGCCGGCAAGCCATTCAGCCAGCTTCGACGGCAAGCCGCTGGTGCTGACAGGCATCGAATTCGCGATCCTGAAAGGGTTTTTGGCGCGGCCGGCGCATGTGCTCGGCCGCGACATGGTGATGGCCAATGCCTATGCCGCCAACATCCACGTCGCCGACCGCACCGTCGACAGCCATATCCGCAATATCCGCGCCAAGCTGGTGGCGGTCGGCTGCGTCGATGCGATCGAGACCGTGCATGGCGTCGGCTTCCGGCTCGGCCGATGCGGGGGGTGATCCCGCAGAAATGGCGGCCTCACCTCGCCACGGTCGTCATCGCCATCCTGATCATGGTGATGGCGCTGCCGCTAGCCGGCCTGTTTTTCTTCCGGCTCTACGAGAACCAGCTGATCCGCCAGACCGAGGCCGAGCTGATCGCGCAAGGTGCAGCCCTTGCCGCGATCTATGCGCAACAGGTCCGTGGCGCCGGTCTTGCCCCGGAAAAGCTCGGCGCACCCATGCCTTCACCCGGTGCCAGCGATCGGGCTTCTCCCTACCAGCCGATCGAACCGCGCCTCGACCTTGCGTCCGACAGGATCCTGCCGACCCGGCCCGCGGCCACTGCGGCCAGCGTCGATCCTGCCTTCGCAGCGATCGGCGCACGCCTTTCGGGCATTCTTGCCGAGACGCAGAAAACCACGCTGGCCGGGTTTAGGCTGCTCGACCCCGGAGGCGTGGTCATTGCCGGCCGTGAGGAGGCCGGCCTGTCGCTCGCCGCTGTCGACGAGATTCGCGCAGCGCTTGCCGGCCGTTATGCCAGCGCGCTCAGGCTGCGGGTTCCCGACCAGCCGTCGCCGCCGCTCTATTCGGTCAGCCGCGGCACCAAGGTTCGCGTCTTCGTCGCCATACCGGTTGCGGTCTCCGGCAAGGTCGCCGGCGTGGTCTATCTGTCGCGGACGCCGAACAACATCGTCAAGCATCTCCATGGCGAGCGCGGCAAGGTGGCGCTGGCGGCAATCGCCATCCTTGGCGGCACGCTGCTCATCGGGCTTGTTTTCCTGCGCACCGTCAGCCGGCCGATCTATGCGCTGATCGAGCGCACGAAGCGCATCGCCGCCGGCGACCGTGAGGCGATCAGGCCGCTCGATCACCACGGCACGCGCGAGATGGCTGCGCTCTCCGCCGCCTTCCTAGACATGGCCGAAAAGCTGCACGCACGCTCCGACGGCATCCAGACCTTCGCCACCCACGTCTCCCACGAACTCAAATCGCCGCTGACGGCGATCCAGGGAGCCGCCGAACTGCTGCGCGATTCGGGCGGCGCGATGGACGAGGCCGAGCGGCGGCGCTTTTCCAACAACATCGTCACCGATGCCGGCCGGCTTAACCTCCTGGTTCGCCGCTTGCTCGACCTGGCGCGCGCCGAAAATCTCGAGCCCAGCGGCGAAAGCACGTCGCTCACTGCTGCGCTGGCGCTTCTCCCGGCCGACGACAGGCTGGCGGTGCGCCTCGAGGCGGGCGCCGAGATCGGTCTGCGCATGTCGGCCGAAAACGCCGCGATCGTGCTGGCCAATCTCATCGACAATTCGGCGCGGCACGGCGCGACGCTGGTTTCGGTCACGGCAGCAAGCGCGGACGGCAAGGCCGCCATTCTGGTGGACGACGACGGCGCCGGCATTTCGCCCAGCAACCGGGCGCGCATCTTCGAGCCGTTCTTCACCACGCGGCGCGATTCCGGCGGCACCGGCATGGGCCTCGGCATCGTGCTGGCCCTCCTGAAAGCGCATGATGGCACGATCCGGCTGGTTGACTCGGCGAGCGGCACGCGCTTCGAGATCATCCTGCCGACGTGACTCGGCGATTCAGACCGGAAGGGCGAAAAAAGTGCGCTACGACATCGTCATCATCGGCGGAGCCATCGTCGGCTCCTCGATCGCCTATTACCTGCGCGAGGAAGGGTTTTCGGGCTCGATTGTGCTTATCGAGCGCGACCCGCAATTTTCCCATGCGGCGACCACGCTGTCCTGTGCCTCCATCCGCCAGCAGTTTTCGATCCCGGAAAACATCCGGCTGTCGCAGTTCACACTGAAACTGTTCCGGCGACTCAGGGAAGAGTTTGGCGCGGACGCCGATATCGGCTTTCGCGAAGGTGGTTATCTCATCCTTGCCGGCGAAAACGGGCTGCCGATTCTGCGGGCCAACCACGAGGCGCAGATGGCCGAGGGCGCGGACATCGTGCTCGAGGATGCGGAGGCGCTCGTCCGCCGGTTTCCCTGGCTGTCGGCCGAGGGCATCACTGCCGGGGCCTACGGCCGCAGCGGCGAAGGCTGGTTCGACGCGCACGCGATGCTGATGCTGTTCCGCAAGGCGCTACGGACGAAGAACATCGACTTCATCACAGCGTCGGTGACCGGTATTGAGCGGCGAGGCGAGCGCATCACCGGTGTGACTCTCGACAATGGCGAACGGCTCGAGGCCGGCACCGTCGTCAACGCCGCCGGGCCGAATGCCGGCAAGGTGGCCGCAATGGCCGGGCTGACACTGCCGGTGGAGCCGCGCAAGCGCAACGTCTTCGTCTTCGAGGCGCGCGAGAAATATGACGACATGCCGCTGCTGGTCGACCCGAGCGGCATCTATGTCCGGCCGGAAGGCTCGGTCTACATCACCGGCGGCGCCGAGCCGGAAGAGGGCGAAGGACCAGCCGACCCCGGCGATTTCGAGCCCGACTGGCCGCTGTTCGAGGAGGTGATCTGGCCGGTGCTGGCGACCCGCATTCCGGCCTTCGAGGCGATCAAGCCGACGCGGGCCTGGGTCGGCCATTACGACTACAACACGCTCGACCAGAACGCGGTGATCGGCCCGCATCCCGAGGTCGGGAATTTCCTCTTCGCCAACGGTTTTTCCGGTCACGGCCTGCAGCAGGCGCCGGCGGTCGGCAAGGCGCTGGCCGAGCTTCTGGTGCATGGCGGCTATCGCACGGTGGATTGCTCGGCGTTTGGGTATAGCCGGGTCGCCGAAGGACGGGCGTTTCGGGAGTTGAACGTGATTTGAAGCGGGCAAGCCGCTCAGAAATAAGCCGTTCTGTCGAGTTCCCGCCCACCCCCTCTGGCCTGCCGGCAGCCGTCAGCGCTCACGGCCGAACCAGAATGCGTCCGGCATGCGCGTCATGCCGATGCGTTCATAAAAGCCGACGGCGTCGGGCATGGAAAGCAGGCTTATGGCAACGGAAGGCCCGAGTTGCCGGCGTGCCTCATCCATCAGGCCCTTGCCGATGCCCAGCCCTTGCGCCGATACGGAAACAGCGAGCTCGGAGATATAGCAGACCCAGGAAAAGTCGGTGACGCCGCGAGCGACACCAACCAGTGGCTTGCCAGGCGCATCGAGGCGCGCGGTCAACACCAGACCGGCACGGGCAAGCATCGCCCTCAAACGGGATTCGTCATCGACGGGGCGGTTCGCGCCGAGGCCGGATTCCACCAGAACGCGGCGGAACTCGGCTGTGCCGAGGCCCGGTTCGCTGGCGTAGAGGACCTTGGATCGTGTTGTCATGCCGACAAAAGTGCACCATGGGCCGGTGGTTTTGAAGCTGTTTTGTGCCGATCTTGTGTTTCGATGGACGACGAAGGTCCAAAAACAGCCGCCTTTTATTTGCCCGCGGCTTTGTGTAAACCGGGCGCAAGCAAATTCCCCGCAACGAGAAGAAGACGGGCAAGGACCATGGAAAAATTCACCAAGCTCACTGGCGTCGCCGCGCCGATGCCGATCGTCAATGTCGACACCGACATGATCATTCCCAAGGATTATCTCAAGACGATCAAGCGCACCGGGCTCGGCAGCGGGCTGTTCGCCGAAATGCGCTACAAGGACGACGGTTCGGAAAACCCGGACTTCGTGCTCAACAAGCCGGCCTACCGCAAGGCGCAGATCCTGGTCGCCGGCGACAATTTCGGCTGCGGCTCGAGCCGCGAGCATGCGCCGTGGGCGCTGCTCGATTTCGGCATACGCTGCGTCATCTCGACCTCGTTCGCCGACATTTTCTACAACAACTGCTTCAAGAACGGCATCCTGCCGATCACCGTCAGCCCGGAAGACCTGGAGAAGCTGATGGACGATGCCTCGCGCGGCTCCAACGCGACGCTGTCGATCGATCTCGAGGCCAAGGAAATCCGCGGGCCGGACGGCGGCGTGGTCAAGTTCGACCTCGATGAGTTCAAGCGCCACTGCCTGCTCAACGGGCTCGACGATATCGGCCTGACCATGGAGAAGGCCGGCGCCATCGCCTCGTTCGAGAAGAGGAATGCCGAGCTGCGGCCCTGGGCCTGAGCGGTACGATCTGAACGGGATAGCCCAGCCGCTGCAGGCCGGCTTGGTGGCGGAGGACAGTCATGACACGTTCGCTTGTTGCCGGCGCCTGCGCGCTGGCGTGGATTCTGATGCCGGTGGCTGGCGCGCATGCACAGACCGACATGGTGCTCGTGCCGGCTGACGATGCGTCCGGCGGGGCCGCCGACCAGGGCGCGTCGAGCAATGCGGCCCTAACCGACGATGACAGCCAAGGACCGATCCCGTTCGAGGGTGGGCAGCTGACCATCACCCAGCAGGAGGAGTATGGCGAGAAGGCGCTGGCCTATGACGGCAAGCCGCTGGCCAGCAATTACGACGTGTTCTTCGATAAGGTCGTCAAGGTCGGCGGGGTCAACGTGGCGCTGGTCGATGTCGGCGACGGCGGCAACCAGTGCGGCCCCGCCAAGGTGATCGTCTGGAAACCGGAAGGCGGTACCATCCAGAGCACCACGGTCGAGCAAGACGAATGCGGTGCGCCGCCGGCCGCGGTGTCCGACAGCGCCATCTATTTCGTACCCTATCTTTTGCCCGGCGATTCCAAGCCGGCGCTGCGATGGTCGCCGACGGACGGGCTGACGAATTCCGGCAATCTCACCTACATGCCGGAGCCGGGCACCGACTGGAAAGACATCGATCCATCGAAATACGACAACATCGTCGACGCCTTCCATAACGAAGCGGTCTACAGGCTGGCCGAGACGCTGCTCAGCAAGGATATGCCCGACATGGCAACCAGCCTGCTGGTCGGCGGCGGCACGGAGAAAACCGCGTCGGGCGCCTTTTTCGCCAGTGGCTGCGTGCCGCACGATTGCGGCGGCAATGACGGCTTCATGGCCGTCGACCCGGCCAAGCACAAGCTCTATTTCGCCCGGCGCGGCGACAAGCCAGAGCCGGACGCCTGGCCGGCGGTGAGTACCTGGCCGGCGGAGATCAAGGAAGCGCTGGACAAGGAACTGCGTTCGGCGAATTAGGCGCTTGGCGCGGCGATTGCCACCACGTCTTCGTCACCATGGACGATGATCCATACCCTGGCCTTCGCCAGGAAGGCGGCGGACCAGAATTCTGCACCGCCGAGTTTCTTCCCACCCCCCTCTGCCCCGGCAGGTGCTGTCCCGCCATCATCAATGGTTGCACAGCCCATCCACAGCGTCTGGCCCATGGCCTGATCGGCTCATTCCCTGCAAGATAGCCGCTACGATCGTGAGGAAGCCATGCGAAAACTGATCTCCACCGGCTCGCCCTTCGAGAAGACCGCCGGCTATTCGCGCGCGGTGGTGCAGGGCGACTGGTGTTTCGTGTCCGGAACGACCGGCTACGACTATGCGATCATGTCGATGCCGGAGACGGTCGAGGCGCAGACGCGCAATTGCCTGGCGACGATCGCCAAGGCGCTCGGGGATGGCGGCTTCGAGATGGCCGACGTGGTGCGGGCGCATTACTACATCACCGATGCGGCTTTCGTCGATGTGGTGTTCCCGATCCTCGGCGAGATCTTCGGCGAGATCAGGCCGGCGGCGACGATGATCGTGTGTCAGCTCAACAAGCCGGAGATGAAGATCGAGATCGAGGTGACGGCGCTGCGGCGTACGGTTGGAGCGCGGTCATGAAAGTCCGGCGTATTGTTGCCAACATCGAAACGCCTGACATCGCAGCGGGAAAACGCTTCTATCAGGATGTGCTTGGTCTCGACGTGCTCATGGACCACGGCTGGATCACGACCTACGGCTCGCAAGAAAAAATGAACGTCCAGGTCAGCTTTGCCGTCGAGGGCGGCTCCGGCACGCCGGTGCCTGACCTGTCGATCGAGGTCGACGATGTCGACGCTGCACTTGAAAGCATGAGGAAGGCCGGCTTCGCCGTCGAATACGGTCCGGCGGACGAGCCCTGGGGCGTGCGGCGCTTCTTCGTGCGCGACCCGTTCGGCAGGCTGGTCAACATCCTTTCGCATCTATAGGCGTTTTTGTCTTGAGCATGGGATTTTCCCAAAACCGGTTTCCACTTTTGGGTCCGATGCTCTGAACCGTAGGCTTGCGCGTCGGCCGCTTGGCGTTTAGCAAGGCCGCGTTCATGCGCTAAACGATTGGGACGGTTCTCATGGCTTCGAAAAATCTTCTCCTGCTTGCCGGCGACGGCATCGGCCCCGAGGCGATGGCCGAGGTGAAGAAGCTGATTTCCGCCATGAACGACAAGTTCGGCAGTGATTTCGTCACCGATGAGGGCCTTGTCGGCGGCTGCGCCTATGACGCGCATGGCGCGGCGATTTCCGATACCGACATGGCCAAGGCGATGGCCGCGGACGCGGTGCTGTTCGGCGCCGTCGGCGGGCCGAAATGGGATGCGGTGCCTTACGAGGTGCGCCCGGAGGCAGGTCTTTTGCGCCTGCGCAAGGACATGGAGCTGTTCGCCAATCTCAGACCCGCTATCTGCTATCCGGCGCTGGCGGCGTCCTCCTCGCTCAAGCAGGAAGTCGTCGAGGGCCTCGATATTCTCATCGTGCGCGAGCTCACCGGCGGTGTCTATTTCGGTGAGCCGAAGCAGATCATCGATCTCGGCAACGGCCAGAAGCGCGGCATCGACACCCAGGTCTACGATACGTTCGAAATCGAACGCATTTCGGGCGTTGCCTTCGAATTGGCACGCACGCGCAAGAACCACGTCACCTCGATGGAAAAGCGCAATGTGATGAAATCAGGCGTATTGTGGAACGAGGTCGTTACGCAAACCCACAAGGCGCGCTATGCCGACGTCAAGCTCGACCATATGCTCGCCGATGCCGGCGGCATGCAGCTGGTGCGCTGGCCCAAGCAGTTCGACGTCATCGTCACCGACAATCTGTTCGGCGACATGCTGTCCGACATCGCCGCCATGCTGACCGGCTCGATCGGCATGCTGCCTTCGGCCTCGCTCGGCGCCCCCGATGCCAGGACGAAAAAGCGCAAGGCGCTCTATGAGCCGGTGCACGGCTCGGCGCCCGATATATCAGGCAAGGGCATCGCCAACCCGATCGCCATGATCGCCTCCTTCGCCATGTGCATGCGCTATTCCTTCGGCATGGTGGCCGAAGCCGACCGCCTGGAAGGCGCGATCGCCGCCGTGCTCGACCAGGGCTTGCGCACCAGGGATATTTTGTCCGAGGGGATGACCGAGGTCGGCACCACCGAGATGGGCGACGCGATCATCGCCAAATTCCTGGGCTGAGCCTGTGGCGGTCGACGTCCGCTGGGCGACGACTGAGGATGCGGCGGCACTCCCGCGGTTAAATTTGGACACCCGCCGGCACCGGACCCCACTGGTTTTCGCGCGGCTGGGTCGGGATCAGCGCAAAGATCAGGATGATCACGGTGCCGAAGGTCGGGATCAGGAAAAGCAGGAAGAGCCAGCCGGTCAGGCCGATATCGTGCAGGCGACGCACGTTGAGGCCGAACCACGGCAGGGCTGTTGCCAGCAGGAAGAGGCCAAAGAGGCCGACCGTCACTGCCGGCAATTCACTGTTGTCGAGATTGCCCATGGCGTCGTCGGTGAAGACGCCGAGTCCTATCGCCACGATCAGCGCGATCGTCCAGAACAAGCAATAGCCCCAATATTCCTTGCGGCGGGCACGGCCGGCGAAGTTGAAATAATTCCCGGTCAGGCCCAGCCAGAAATAGCTCCACAGGCCGGTGGATCCGGCGGGACTGTTGTCAGCGGAGCGGCCGAAATGTTGCGGCTGACGTGCCGCGGGCGCATTGCCGGCCTGAGTTGGGGCGGCGGTTGCAGCGGGGGCGTCGGTGGGTGCACTGGCAGGTTGGGCGCGGATCGAAAAAACATCGCGTGCCCGTCCGCCAGCCGGCTCGAATTCGACGGGCGTGCCTCCGGCAACCGATGCTTCGCGGCGCAAGTCCTCTCGCGCGAAGCTGTAGCGGTTGCCGTCGGCTCCGGTAATGAAACCGAAGGCCTGGTCCTCGTCATAGTGAAGAACTTCGCCGCGCATGTCCTGCCACCCCATTGCCCCGCCCCAGACTGTGCAAAGTTGCGGCAGACCGCAAGGGGCCTGCGCGAAATGGAGGGTGCCGGCCATTTACCCCGGCCGTTTCTTCGATTTCTTGTGTTTCGCCGGTCCGCCTTCGAACTTCGCCTTGGCCGATTTCCCGGCCCAGGGCTTTGCCTCGAATGCCGGGCGCTGGTCGGCCGATGGAGCGCGCTTCTCGAATTTGGGCGCGTTTTGATCGAACGTGCGCTTGCCGCGATGCGGCTTCTTGTCGGGCCGTGGCTCCTGATAGCCGGCCCGCGACAAATCGGGCGTGCCGTCCAGTCGCCTGACCGCAATATTGCCCTGCAGCTTGCGGTCGGGGCCGATCGCCGCCAGGAAACGCTCGGCCCAGTCCGCTGCGATCTGCACGAAAGTTTCTTCCGCCTGCATCTTGATGGCGCCGATCTCGCGCTTGGAGATGCCGCCCGTCCGGCACAGCATCGGGATCAGCCAGCGCGGCTCGGCATTCTGCCGGCGTCCGACCGACAGCGAGAACCAGACGCTGTCGCCGAAATCGTCGCGGCGGCTCGGTGCCTCGTCCCGGCGCGCAAATTTTTCGCCCGACGGCGTGAACGGCGCCACGTCGAGAAGATCCTCGGGCGCCGAACGGCTGGAGCGGCACATCCGCACGAAGGCGGCGGCGATCTGTTCTGGCCCGTGCTGGTCGAGAAGCGCCTGGATGAAGCCGCGCTCGTCCTCCTTCATGGGCTCGCCGAAGGCCGGATCCGCGAGAATGCGCTCGTCGTCGCGGCGTATCACGTCGTCGGCCGAGGGCGGGCTCGCCCAAGTCGCCGCCAGACCGGCACTTTGCAGCAGCCGTTCGGTGCGCTTGCGGGCGCTGTTGGGCACGATCAGCGCGCTGACGCCTTTGCGTCCCGCCCGGCCCGTGCGTCCGCTCCGGTGCAGAAGCGTCTCCGGGTTGGTCGGCAGGTCGGCATGGATCACCAGCTCGAGATTGGGCAGGTCGATACCGCGCGCTGCGACGTCGGTGGCGATGCAGACCTTGGCGCGGCCGTCGCGCATCGCTTGCAGCGCATGGCTGCGCTCGTTCTGGCTCAGCTCGCCCGAAAGCGCCACCACGGAAAAGTTGCGGTTGTTGAAGCGCGCCGTCAGGTGATTGACGGCAGCACGGGTGTTGCAGAACACAAGCGCGTTCTTTGCCTCGTAAAAGCGCAGCACGTTGATGATGGCGTTCTCCCGGTCGGCCTGGGCAACGCTCAGCGCCCGGTACTCGATGTCGAGATGCTGCTTCTCCTCGCCGGAAGCCGAGATGCGTACGGCGTCGCGCTGGTAGCCCTTTGCGAGGGTGGCGATAGAGCGTGGCACTGTGGCGGAAAACATCAGCGTGCGGCGCTCGGCAGGGGCGGCGTCGAGGATGAATTCGAGGTCCTCGCGAAAGCCGAGATCGAGCATCTCATCGGCCTCGTCGAGCACAACTGCCTTGAGCGCCGACATGTCGAGCGAATTGCGGGTGATGTGGTCGCGCAGGCGGCCGGGCGTGCCGACGACGATATGGGCGCCGCGCTCCAGCGTGCGCCGTTCGGTGCGCATGTCCATGCCGCCGACGCAGGACGCCACCGTGGCCCCGGTCAGCTCGTAGAGCCATTCCAGCTCGCGCGTCACCTGCAGCGCCAGCTCCCGCGTCGGTGCGACGGCCAGCGCCAGGGGCGCCGCGGCGTGGGAAAAGCGCTCGGCACCATCGAGAAGCGTCGGCGCCAAAGCCAGGCCGAAAGCGACGGTCTTGCCGGAGCCGGTCTGGGCTGAAACCAGCGCATCGGCCTGGTCAAGTTCGAGAACGGCCTTTTGCACCGGTGTCAGCTCGACATAGCCGCGTTTTTCCAGCGCCTTTGCCAGCGCGGGAACAATAGCTTCGAAGTTGGACATCTCACTCTTTCGGAATTCGGATTCTCAATACCCGGCGACGGGTCAAATGTCGGCATGCGCCACGCACGGGCGCCACGAGCCAGACGATGCCCGTTCGTACTTCGTGCCGTGGCCATTGTACAGGGCAGTGGTCCGCCTGGTTGCGATTGACTCTTGACGCAAACTGCGTAAAAGCCGGCACCGAACGGGAATGGTTTTTCGATGCGCGGCCTTTTGATGGCGCTCCTTGCCTTCGATATCCCCGGCCCCAATGCGAACCATTGGGCTGGACGCCTTAGCGCGTCTTTCCGTTCCAGCAAAACCACGTTCTTGGTCAAAAAAACCGGTAAAACGACCACCAAAACGGTCTGATTCCCTTGGCCTAACCACCCTCTCCCGGGTCCGGCCCGGGGGTTGAAACCCGCATCGGCCGCGGGTTTCTCCAGAAACCGAGCGGAGAGGGACAGGAGATTTTCGATGAGTTTCAAGGTTGCGATCGTCGGTGCCACGGGCAATGTGGGCCGGGAAATGCTCAACATACTGGAAGAGCGCGGCTTTCCGGTGAGCGAGGTGGTGGCGCTGGCCTCGCGGCGCAGCCAGGGCACGGAAGTGTCGTTCGGCGACCGCACGCTGAAGGTCCGGACGCTCGACCAGTATGATTTTTCCGACACCGACATCTGCATCATGTCGGCCGGCGGCAACGTCTCCAAGGAATGGTCGCCGAAGATCGGCAAGCAGGGCTGCGTCGTCATCGACAATTCGTCGGCCTTCCGCTACGACCAGGACGTGCCGCTGATCGTTCCGGAAGTGAACCCGGACGCGATTTCGCTGTTCACACGCAAGAACATCATTGCCAACCCGAACTGCTCGACGGCGCAGCTGGTTGTGGCACTGAAGCCGTTGCACGACTTCGCCACCATCAAGCGCGTCGTCGTCGCCACCTACCAGTCGGTCTCCGGCGCCGGCAAGGAAGGCATGGACGAATTGTTCACGCAGACGCGGGCCGTGTTCGTCGCCGACCAGGTCGACGTCAAGAAATTCACCAAGCGTATCGCCTTCAACGTCATCCCGCACATCGACGTCTTCCTCGACGACGGCTTCACCAAGGAAGAGTGGAAGATGGTGGCCGAGACCAAGAAGATGCTCGACCCCAAGATCAAGCTGACGGCGACCTGCGTGCGGGTGCCGGTGTTCATCGGCCATTCGGAAGCGGTCAATATCGAGTTCGAAAAGCCGATCACCGCCGATGAAGCGCGCGAGATCCTGCGCGAGGCGCCGGGCTGCCAGGTGATCGACAAGCGCGAGGACGGCGGCTACATCACGCCGCTGGACTCGGCCGGCGAGGACGCCACCTTCATCTCGCGCATCCGTGAGGATTCGACCATCGACAACGGATTGTCGATGTGGATTGTCTCCGACAATCTGCGCAAGGGCGCGGCGCTCAATGCGGTGCAGATCGCGGAGCTGCTGGTCGAGCGCGGGCTGATCCAGCCGAAGAAGAAGGCGGCATAGTTTTCGCTCACTGGCTCGGCCTTCGGCCGGTTTAGTTTCGCTCACGGGCCGCACCGCCGCTTCGCGGCCGGCCCTTCGCGGGAGCGCCGGAAAGCCGGCGGCCCGCAGTCGCGGGCTCGGCCTTCGGCCGATAGCTCCCTTCTCCCCGCTCATGAGGAGAAGGTCCCGGCAGGGGGATGACGGGCGGCACCGGCATCTGAAGTAAACAGCAGGTGCGGGCGTCACAGCGGGCTCTCCTCCGCCAGCTTCTCCAACATCGCCAGCGCCTCCTCCGCCCGGTCGGCGGGCACGAACAGATAGTCGTGGTAGAAGGCCGAGACCGGATTGACGCCCATGCCGGCGGTAGCCAGCCGCGCGGTGATGGCGGCGAGGAAGCCGACCGCTTCCAGCGACGAATGGACGTTCAGCGTCAGCATCCGGCAGCGGAATGTTGGTTGCAGGCCGGCGGCTTTGGCCTCGTCCTCAGGCACGATCAGCGTCGAGCCCTCGTGCTCGTAAAGCAGCATCAGCGGATGAAGCTCGCCGGGAATAGGCGCACCGGGCGGCAAGCTGGCAAAGACATAGACACCGGCTGTCAGCTCCGGTTGCATTCCGGCCAGCAGCGTCTTCAAATCGGTTTCGCCGGCCATGCCATGCCTCCCGGATATTGTGCGGATCACCCTGCCGAGAACCCGCGTTTTGCGGCGATGATTTTGCGGGCCACTTGATCACACGAGACCCGCTTGGTCTGCCGCCGACCTTCTTCATTGGATCAAATCGCCAGGTTGCGAGTTAGGGGGTGCAGCGGCGAGGACGGTACCCTGTTGGAGAGGAACGACAATGAAAAAGGTGATGATCTTGATGGCCCTGCTGGTACCGCTCGGTGCCTGCTCCCGTACTGAGCAAGGCGCGGCAGTCGGCGGCCTGGGCGGTGCGGCGGTCGGCGCCGCAGTGGCCGGCAACCCGACCCAGGGCGCGGTGATCGGCGGCGCGGCCGGCGCTTTGGCCGGTGCGCTGATCGGCCGTGCCAGCGAAAGCGGCCAGTGCCGTTATCGCGGCCGCGACGGTCGTGTGTACATTGCGAGCTGCCCACAAGGATATTGATCGGGCCGCGTCATACGGATCAACTGGCAACAGCAAAACGGCGGGCAGAGGCCCGCCGTTCTGCGACTGGGGATGGATGAATTATTCGGCGCTGGCGGCTTCCGCCTCGGCCGGGGCGGCGGTTGCGGCGGCAACAGCGGCGGCGGCATCTTCCTGCGCCTTCTTCAGCAGCGCTGCGCGCTCCTGCGTCTTTTTGCCGGGCTCGGCCTTCTTCGGGTTGGAGCGGGCTTCGCGCTTGGCGATGCCGGCTTCGTCGAGGAAGCGCAGCACACGGTCGGTCGGCTGGGCGCCGTGCGACAGCCAATGCTTGACGCGCTCGGCGTCGACCTTGACGCGTTCGCCGTCCTTGGGCAGCAGCGGGTTCCACGAGCCGAGCGACTCGATGAAACGGCCGTCGCGCGGCGAACGGGCATCGGCGACGACGACGTGGTAATAGGGACGCTTCTTCGAGCCCGCACGGGCCAGTCGGATTTTCAGTGGCATTTCTTTTCTCCTAAAAAGCTCTGATTTGGTTGATCGGTTGGTGGCTGGTCCTCAGCCGGTTTTCGTCACGCCGTTGGAAGCGGCGATCTGCTCGTGATGGCGGATCACTTCGCGGACGACGAAGTTCAGGAATTTCTCCGCGAAATCCGGGTCGAGATGGGCGTCCTTCGCCAGTTGGCGAAGGCGGGCGATCTGCTCCTGCTCGCGTGCCGGATCGGCCGGCGGCAGCCCATGTTCCGCCTTCAGCACGCCGACCGCTTTGGTGCAGCGGAAGCGCTCGGCCAGCATGTGGATCAGCGCCGCGTCGATGTTGTCGATCGAGGCGCGATAATTGACTAGCGCCGCACGCGCGTCGGCCATGTCCTTTTCTTCGTTCATGGCGCCCTCATTTCTTCTTGCCGAGGCCGGGTAGGCCGCCGCCAGATCCCGGCAAACCAGGAAGCTTCATGCCGCCGGGCAGCCCAGGCAGACCACCGCCACCGGGAAAGCCGCCGGGAAGGCCCTTCATGCCGCCGAGCCCGGCCGCCTGTGCCTGCTTCTGCAAGGCTTCGAGCTGCTTGGGATCCATCTTGGAGAGGTCCGGCATGCCGCCGCCCATCATGCCGCCGGGGCCGCCCGGCATCATGCCACCGAGCCCCATCTTGGAAGCAAGCCCGCCCATCATGCCGCGCATCAGGCCGCCGCCTTTGCCCTTGCCGCCCATCGCCTTCATCATGTCGGCCATGCCGCGATGCATCTTCAACAGCTTGTTGATTTCGGCCGCGTCGGTGCCGGAGCCGGCGGCGATGCGCTTCTTGCGCGAGTGCTTCAGAATATCGGGATTGGCGCGCTCGGCCTTGGTCATCGACGAGATGATGGCGAGCTGGCGGCCGAACATCTTGTCGTCGAGACCGGCGGCGGCCATCTGGTCCTTCATCTTGCCCATGCCAGGCATCATGCCCATGATGCCGCCCATGCCGCCCATTTTCGACATTTGCTGAAGCTGGCCGGCGAGGTCGTTCAGGTCGAACTTGCCCGACTGCATCTTCCTGGCCATCGCCGCCGCCTGCTCGGCGTCAATGTTCTCGGCCGCCTTTTCGACGAGGCTGACGATGTCGCCCATGCCGAGGATGCGGTCGGCGATGCGCTTGGGGTGGAATTCCTCCAGCCCGTCCATTTTTTCGCCGGTGCCGATCAGCTTGATCGGCTTGCCGGTGACGGCGCGCATCGAGAGTGCTGCGCCACCGCGGCCGTCGCCGTCCATACGGGTCAGCACGAGGCCGGTGATGCCGACGCGCTCATCGAAGCTTTTCGCCAGATTGACGGCGTCCTGGCCGGTCAGCGAATCGGCGACCAGCAGGATCTCGTGCGGCGACGACACCTTCTTGATGTCGGCCATCTCGATCATCAGCGGCTCGTCAATATGGGTGCGGCCGGCGGTATCGAGGATGACGACGTCATGGCCGCCGAGCTTTGCCGCCTGCACGGCGCGGCGGGCGATATCGACCGGCGTCTGGCCGGCGACGATCGGCAGCGTGGCGACCTTGACCTGCTCGCCGAGTTGACGGAGCTGCTCCTGCGCGGCGGGACGCCGCGTGTCGAGCGATGCCATCAAGACCTTCTTGTTCTGGCGCTCGGCCAGGCGCTTGGCGATCTTGGCCGAGGTCGTCGTCTTGCCGGAGCCCTGCAGGCCGACCATCATGATGACGACCGGAGCCGGTGCATTGAGGTCGATGGCGACGCCCTCGGCGCCGAGCATCTCGACCAGCTCGTCATGGACGATCTTGACGACCATCTGGCCGGGCTTGATCGACTTGACCACGGCGGCGCCGACGGCCTTCTCGCGCACCTTGTCGGTGAAGGAACGCACCACTTCCAACGCCACGTCGGCCTCGAGCAGCGCACGGCGCACCTCGCGCAGCGCCGCCGAGACATCCGCCTCCGACAGCGCGCCGCGGCCGGTGAGGCCGTTCAGGATCGAACCAAGGCGCTCTTGCAGGGACTCAAACATTGGTCAAACCGCCGTGCGAGAGCGCCTTGGATTCATGCTGATCCCCGTCGGGCCTGCGGCCCTCCACGCCTCTTGTGCGTTCCTGTAGCGATTCAAACATTCTTTTTCCTTTTCCCTGGCACCCGGATGATGCCCGAGAGGTAATGCGTTCGCGCCGACTGTCCAAGCAAAAGCCGGTCCGGGCAAAAGCCCAAAGCCAAAAAGCACCCGGGGGCGCACAGCGCTGCCGGGTGTTGGCCTCCGGGATCGATTTACAGCACTTCACCTCAAAGAGGTTTCGGCGTCCCGGTCGGTTTGCTCGGAGGAATACTCGTCGCGGAATTTGCGGCGTGTAGACAGGAAATCGGCCGCAGAGTCAAGCTTTGGTCAGCGTTGTGCCAGATATGCTCAGGGCGACCAGGCAACGCGCATCAGCGCACGCCGCCGGCGCGCGTCATATCCGGTTCCACTTTCAGCGGTGAGCGCGGATGCAAAAGCAGCAGAACGGTCAACAGGCTGCTGACGATGCCGATCGCGGCGATGAGGACGGCGTCTAAAGCCGTCCAGCCGGCGGCTTCGAGCGGCTTGGCGTTGAACAGGGCGAAGGAATTATAGCTTTGCTGATGCGAAATCAGCAAGAAGCCGGTCAGATTGTTGCCGAGATGGGCGCCGAAGCCAGCACCCAGATTGCCGGTGGCATAGACCAGAAGCGTCAGCAACAGTGCAAAGGCGGCGATCGAGGCCAGCACGCAGGCGTTGATGGCGGTCGTCGAGCTCGGGCTCCAATGCAGGGAGGTGAACAGCAGTCCCGGCAGCAGCGCCCAGATAAATGGATTTTGGAACCGGCTCGCCAGACCCCTGAGCAGATAGCCGCGGAACAGCATCTCCTCCGACGAGGTCTGCAGAAAGGTCAATGCAGCGATCGGGATCAGGAACAAAAGCCAGGACGACAGGCCGATCGTACCGCGCGCAATATCGGGCTGCAGGCCATAAAGCAGGATCTCGGAAAGCAGCGAAGTGATCAGCACCGCGGCCAACCCTTTCAGGAACCCCGACCACGAAATGCGCCGGCTGATGCCGATCAGGGCCGTCAGCTTCTCGCGATGGATCCAGCGCATGGCAGCCCAAAGGCCGAGCCAGATTCCGGCAAAGGAAGCCAGCGCCGCGAGGATGCCCGCGGGCGATGCCATGAAATCCTGCACCGCCCCTCCAGCTGGCGGGGAGGTGCCTGACGACGCCTGCCAGACGGTAAAGGCATAGGTGCCGCCGAACAGCACGGCGACGGTTGTTGCGACCCAGAACAGGACGACGATCGCCGTCCCGAGCAGGAGGCGAGGCAGGGTGGTCTTGTTGTTGGCGGTGTGCCGGTACTGTTGGAAGGCAGTTGGATCGATGGTCACGCGGGCTCGCTGGCTGGTGCTTCGGCTCGCATGGTCTAGAGCATCGGACGCAAAAGTGAAAACCGGTTTTGCAGCAGCAATGCCGGCTGTGGCAATGTCGGGAGTCTGAGCGGCCGCCACTACAGGGCGACCGCTCTGTTGGCGACGTCAGCGCACGACGTACATGATGCGCCTTGTGTCCGGATCGACCAGCGCCGGCTGGCCGTTCACATAGACGTAGCGGTAATTATAGTCCGGAATCTCGCGCAGCTCGACGGTGTCGGGCAAGGTCGCGCCGGTAACCACCTCGCCCTCGAGATAGACCGGATCGAGTCGATTCGTTTCGACATACGTGCGAACCTCGGCCGGCGGTCGCCGGATGGGCTCGATCGCCTCGCCGGCAACGATTGCTCCGGTATAGTTGTCGGAATATTCGACGCTATCGGCGGGCGCTGTCACGACGGCAATGTCGGCGCTGGCCGGACGCTGCGTCAGGACCACGCGGCTGCCGCCGAAATCCGCCGTCACATAGTCGGAATAGACCCAGCCCTGGCCGTTGGCTTCGGCGATGGTGCACCATTTGCTATTGGCAATGCAGCCATCGAGCGTCGCAGACTGGCCGGCGGCGAGCACGCCGATAACCGGATATTGCGGGCCGGGGCCGGCGCGTACATTGAGATCGGTGATGGCCGAGACGGCGGTGTCGGCCAAAGCAGAGCCCGACATCGCTGTGAGCGCGCCGGCCACCGCCGGAAACAATATGCGTTTCATGATCTTCTCTCCGTTTGCACAGTCCCTCGGGACCGAAAACGAAGCAAAGCCGCATGCGTTCCGGCTAAAAAGCCTCCGCCGGCTCACGATTTGTTCCAATAATTTTCGGCAGGTCGGTCAAAAGCTCGTGAACAAAAGCAAGTTTTTGCGCCGCCACGTCCGAGATTACGAAGGGATACAGGTCGGGCAGGCCCATGCAGCGGTTGATCGAGTTGGAAGCTTCCGACAGCACCAGCCAGCGCGCGAGGATATTCTCGAAAGGCTCTGGCCTGGCGGCGGGTTCCGATGGTGCCGGCTGCTGCTCGCCGCCGGTGTCAGCACGCGACAGCTCGTTGGCTTCAACGGTCTCCAGCCGGCCGAGCGGTAAATTCAGAGCATGCACCATCTCCAGCGTGTCCGTGATATGCATGTGATGCGCCCAGGTCTCGGCCCAGTCCTCCCATGGGTGCGACGTCGCATAGGCCGAGATATGGCGCTGCTGCCAGTCGGGTGGCGCGCCATCGGCATAATAGGCCTTCAACGCCTGTTCATAGTCGGCACGGTCGTCGCCGAATAAAGCGCGAAAGCCGGCAAGCTTTTGCGGATCGTCGCGGATCAGGCGGTCCCAGTAATAATGGCCGAGCTCATGGCGGAAATGGCCGAGCAGCGTGCGGTAGTTCTCACCCATCTCGACGCGCCGCCGCTCGCGCTCGGCCGAGTCCGCCTCGGCGACATTGAGCGTGATCCGGCCGTTGTCATGGCCGGTCAGGATGCGCTCACCGCCGGGACCGCCACCGATCGGATCGGCAAGAAAGTCGAAAGCGAGGCCGATCTCGTCGCCGGGGTTCTGCTTGGGTGTGACCGGCAGACCGAAGGCGAGCAGCGAATAGACGGCACGCTTCTTTGCCGCCTCGACACGGATCCAGCGGCGGCGGTTGCCGTCGACCGACAGATCTGGGATCAACTGGTTCAGCACGCAGGCGCGACAGAAGGGTTGGCCAGGCTCCGCCATCCAGTTGCAGGCGCATTCGTCGGCATTGGTGCAGTGGAAGACGTTGGCGCCGGACAGCACAAAGCGCGCATCCTCGGCATTATAGAGCACGAGGCTGGCGCAGTTCAGGCATTGCGCGTTCTCGAAATAAAGACGGTGGCCGCAATGCGGGCAGTCGAAAAGCTTCATTGGCGTCTCAAATCCATTCGGAATGCGGAGGACGATGCGAGCAGGAGAACGCCAAACGCCTGTCACCTGCCCGCGTTCCCGCCGGTTGACGCTATTTTGCCGCAAGGAGTGTGACCACCTCCCTGGCCACTGCCTCGCCCGATAGTCTGGCGCCGCCGCAAGTCTGCATCAGCGGACCGGCCAAATGCTCGCCGGCGAAGAAGATCTTTTCCGCCACCGGCTGCATCAGCGTGGCGCGCGCCTGCGAACGGCCGGGTCGCGCCGTCGCGTAGGCGCCGCGCACGAACCGCTCTGCGCCCCAATTTGTCATTATCGCGCGTCCGACATGTTTTCGCACGTCGCCGCCAAAGATGCCGCAGAGCCGGTCGACGACGAAGTCGATGCCGGCCGCCTCGCCCGCCGCCGACATCTCCCAGGCGAAATCGCCGCCGACGAAACCGACCATCAGATCGAGGTCGAAGGGAAAGCAAAGGAAGTAGATGTCGTGCCGGGCCAGCCGCTCGATCAGCAAATCGTCGAACGGCTCCAAGCCGAGCCTTGTGCCGGATATTTCGACAGGCAGCTTGGTCAGCATGCCCATCGGCAGGTCGAAGAAGGCGGCGAAATGCGCATCGGGGAGTACCGGCGAGAACGCAATCTCCTCGAAGGCGAGCACTGCCGGCGAGGCGGTGACGATGACCGCCTTGGCGCGGATGGTGCCGCGGTCCGTCACACAGGCGACGCCGGGCACATCCCAGAGGATCTTGCGCACCGGCGTCGACAGTTCCACCGGCACATCGGCGCCGAAGCGGGCAACCAGCGTACCGAAGCCTTCCTTGGTGAAATAGTTCGGATCGAGATCGGCGGCGGCCTGAAAGTCGCGGATCGATATCTCGTCCTCGTCGGCGCCGAAATCCATCGGCCCGGCGAAGGTTGCGGCGGCGCGCGGCGCGTGTCCCTTGGCGAGCAATGCCGACAGACGGTCATCGTCACCTTCCCTCACCTGATGCGCCGCCACCAGTTCGAACAGCCTTGTGTCGGCCACCTTCATCGCGGCCTCTTCGGCTTCGCTTGCCTTTCGCTCGCGGTAGTAGAGATGATCGACATTCATGTCGTGGTGATGAAGTGTCCAGGCGGCGGCTTTCGCCTCGGGAAAGTAGGGATTGCGGTCTGCGGCATGCAGCCAGGCGCAGCCGATGTCGAACGGCACGCCGAAATGCTGGTCGCTGGTCCAGGCGCGGCCGCCGATGCGGTTCATCGCTTCTAACAATTTGAAGGAAAAACCGGCGGCACGCAGGGTCTTGGCAGCCGAAAGTCCAGCCGAGCCGGCGCCGATGATCACGACATCAACGTCTTCCATGCTTGTTCTGTCCCCGCCACAATAATTACTTGATCGTAGGCAAATTCCCGGGCATCCGCCAGTGTGGTGGATTTGAAGTTCCTGCTGTATTGAGTGCATCGGCGCAGCGCCGGGACAGTGACAAGCAGGTGTTTCGCTGGCAAGTTCGCAATTGGGAACGTGATTCAGGCAATCAGGAGAGCAGCATGGCATTTCTTGCCAAGGGGAAGATGTTTGTAACGGCTACGGTGGTGGCGGTGCTTGCGTTGGCGACGGGCGCGCAGGCGGCGGCCAGCTGTGGCAAAAACAGCGCCGGCTTCGATGCGTGGAAGCCGGAGTTTGCCGCGGAGGCGAGGGCCGACGGTGTAGGCTCGAAGGGTCTAGCCGCTCTGGATCGCGCAACCTACGCAACAAAGACGATCGCCGTCGACCGCGCCATCCATAAGGCTTTCAGCGGCTCGGTGGAAGCTTTCATGAAGCGCCGTGGCGCGTCCGCGATCATTGCCAGGGGCCGTGCGCTGAAGAAGGCGAATGCGGCGCTGTTCGACAAGATCGAACGGACCTACGGCGTATCGCCGGGCGTGTTGCTCGCCATCTGGGGTATGGAGACCGGCTTCGGTTCCGCCATGGGCAACCAGAATACGGTCTCTGCTATTTTAACGCTGGCCTATGATTGCCGCCGTCCAGAGTTCTTCTACCCGCATGCCATTGCGGCCCTGAAGCTGGTTGATCGCGGAGCGTTGAGCGCTTCGTCGGTCGGTGCCGCGCATGGCGAGATTGGCCACACCCAGTTCCTGCCCGGAAATGTTTTGAGCTATGGAGTCGGCAACAAAAATCTGCGCGACAAGGCCACGGCGTTGGCTTCCACCGCCAACTTCCTCAAGGGTCATGGTTGGCAGGCCGGCGCGAGCGCGCAATCGAATATCGGCGCAATTGCCGGCTGGAATTCCGCGAGCGTCTATCAGCAGGCCATCGTCCGCATCGCCACAGCGATCGATGCTGACTGATAGAAATCTCTGTTCGATAGAAAGCCCGGCCATGCGCCGGGCTTTCTATTTCACGTCGAGCGCGTAGGAGCAACCGGCGAGCACCTTGCCGGGATGTGAATCGACGGTTGAGACATTGAGGGCAATGCGCGTGGAAAATGTCATGCCGTCGGCTTCCTGGCCGCTTTCGACGAGCATCTTCTCGCCGAGGAATTTTCCCGCCGTCGCGACTTCGGGTGAGATGCCGAGCTCGCGGGCGAGCTCCGGCGCGGAAACATCGTCAAACACCGCCATCGGCCCGGTCGCGGTAAGGACGACGGATGCCGTTTCACGCCCGAACACGCCGACCGTGGCCGGCAGCTCGAATTGCCTAAGGAAAGGATTGCCGGCAGGAACATCCTTCCAGCCGAGTTTTGCGGGCGCATAGGGCAAAACCATTATAGGTCGGAACGTCAGCCCTGCACTCGATCAGCGCGGGAAGGTCGAGGGAGGCGGGGTCATAATCGGTGGCTTTGGCGACAGCCAAGTGCGCCAGGACAGCCAACGCGGGCAGGAGACCGGTTCCAAGAGTGGCCAAGCGCCTGGGCACATCACTCTCAATAATGCGCGTAGCCGCTCAATGGGCATTTCTGAGAGCCTGGAAGGTGCCGTCAACACCGTTGCAGGTACGGAACTTGAGCGTCACGGTGCCGGGGTAGCCGCCTTTGGCTTGCCCTCGATGACTACCGGGACTCCGGAACCCTGCGCGTAGCCGCTCAACGGGCATTGCTGGGAAGTGGGAATCTGGAAGGGGCCGTCAAAACTTTTGCAGGTACGGAATTTGGATGTTTGCTCCGACGGGGCTTGCGTGGATTGACACCCGGTAAGGACGGCCACCGCCCCAAGCAGAAGAAAAATTCTGTTTTTCACTGTCAAAGCCCTCCGACCCGCAGGACAAGTAAGATCAAACCATCGAAAGGTCAAACAGGAAACGATCTGAGAGCGCGGCCTCTATTATATTAGAGACGCCAAATAAAACCCGGCGTCTTCACCCGGTTCCTAACTCGTCTAAGCATTGAGGGGAACGGGCCTGTTGGAATATCAACCCTTGCGGTTGCGCGCGGCCAGCGTCCGCAGCCTCAGCGCGTTCAGGCGGATGAAACCTTCGGCGTCCTTCTGGTCGTAGGCGCCGCGGTCGTCCTCGAACGTGACCAGCGCATCGGAATAGAGCGTCTTCTTCGACTTGCGGCCGGTGACCATGACGTTGCCCTTGTAGAGCTTCAGCCGCACCGTGCCTTCGACGTCTTCCTGGCTCTTGTCGATCATCGCCTGCAGCATCAGCCGCTCGGGCGCGAACCAGAAGCCGTTGTAGATCAGCTCGGCATAGCGCGGCATGAACTCGTCCTTGAGGTGGGCAGCTCCCCGGTCGAGCGTGATCGATTCGATCGCCCGGTGGGCTGATATCAGGATGGTGCCGCCGGGGGTCTCGTAGACGCCGCGCGATTTCATGCCGACGAAGCGGTTCTCGACCAGGTCGAGCCGGCCGATGCCGTTATCGCGGCCGAGATCGTTCAGCGCTGCCAGCATCGTCGCCGGCGACAGTTTTTTGCCATTGAGCGCAACCGGGTCGCCCTTCAGGAATTCGATCTCGACCTCGGTGACCTCATCCGGTGCATCCATCGGCGAGATGGTGCGCTGGTGGACGAATTCCGGTGGCTCGCTCCATGGGTCTTCCAGCACCTTGCCCTCGGAAGACGAATGCAGCAGGTTGGCGTCGACCGAGAACGGTGCATCGCCCTTTTTGTCCTTCGGCACCGGGATCTGATGCTGCTCGGCGAAGTTGATGAGATCGGTGCGCGACTTGAACGACCAGTCGCGCCATGGCGCGATGACCTTGATGTCGGGGTTCAGCGCATAGGCCGAAAGTTCGAAACGCACCTGGTCGTTACCCTTGCCGGTGGCGCCATGCGCGATCGCGTCGGCGCCGGTCTCCCTGGCGATCTCGACAAGATGTTTCGAGATCAGCGGCCGGGCGATCGAGGTGCCGAGCAGATAGGTGCCTTCATACACGGCATTGGCGCGGAACATCGGGAAGACGAAGTCGGCAACGAACTCCTCGCGCACATCGACGATGCGGATGTCCTTGATGCCCATCATCTCGGCCTTGCGCCGCGCCGGCTCCAATTCGCCGCCCTGGCCGAGATCGGCGGTGAAGGTGACGACTTCGGCGCCGAGCTCGGTCTGCAGCCATTTCAGGATGATGGAGGTGTCGAGGCCGCCGGAATAGGCGAGCACGACCTTCTTGACGGCTTTTGCTTTCGACATGTTTTGGGACATTTGGGCGGTTCCACGCGGTGGGCTTCGCGGGCGAGTATCACGGCGTTTCCAGCTAGCGCAAGGGAGGAACAGGCGCCTGGTCGCCGCAGGCACTGGACCAGACGCTGTGGCGACCAGAAGCTGGCGCCGGCAAGGCGCCTGCGCTATAGGCTGCGCGTCTTACTGCCCAGAGCTGGCTCATGTCATTTATTCCCGACAATGCAACCCTGATCCAGTTCGCCATCGCCACGGTGATCCTGGCGATCACGCCTGGACCGGACATGACGCTGTTCGTGTCGCGCACGCTGAGCCAGGGCCGCGCCACCGGCTTTGCCTCGATGGCCGGCGCATTGTGCGGCACGCTGATCCACACCACGTTGGTGGTGGTCGGCGTCTCGGCGCTGATCGTGGCCTCGCCGATGGCGTTCTTCGTGCTGAAGATTTTCGGCGCCGGCTATCTGGTCTTCCTGGCCTGGCAGGCGATCACAAAAGGGTCGGCGTTTTCGCCGGAGAAGAAGAGCGGGCCGAAGATTTCGCTGGTTCGCAGCTGGGCCGCGGGGCTCGGCGTCAACCTGCTCAACCCGAAGATCATCCTGTTCTTCATGACCTTCCTGCCGCAGTTTGTCTCCGCGCACGATCCCGACGCGCCGGGAAAACTGTTCTTCCTCGGCGCGATGTTCGTCGTGCTGTCGATCCCGGTGACGGCGCCGATGGTGCTGGCGGCGGAAAAATTCTCGGCGGCGATGAAGGCCAGCCCGCGCGTGACGCGTGTCGTCGACTATCTGTTTGCCGGGGTGTTTTCGGCCTTCGCGCTCAAGATCCTGACGGCCCAGGCGAAATAGGCGCATTCCCGGACGTTCCGGCTTGGCGCCAGCTTCCGGCCGAGCGCCCGGCGCTCAGCCAGTAGAAAATGCCACCGACCATGCCGCAGCCGATCACCGCCAGCATGACGCTTGTGTTGGTAACCTCGAAATTGGCGTCGGCCGTCTGGTGGACGAAGCCGAGGAAGACCGCCGCCACCGCCGCGCCCCCCAGCGCATAGAACAGCCAGTCGCGTCGGCCGAGGATTTCGGAGACGAGGATGGCGATGGCCGCCGGCATGAAGGCGAAATAGGCGACGAACAGCGCGACGAAGGGGATCGAGAAATACAGCGAGGCAGTCGCCGCCGGCTGCGCCTGCTCTGGCGTGTAGCCGAGCGACGCGAGGAACATGATGTTGAGGAAGGCGCTGGCGGCCAGCGAGGCGACGATGTAGCCGACAAGGATGACGGCGAAGCGAATCAGATAGGCGACGACGCGATTCACGCCTCGCCGTGCCCCGCGATCATCATCGCTTCCAGCGCCAGCCGGTCGACCCTGCGCATGCGCTCGGAGTCCGACTTGAGCTGGCCGCAGGCGGCGAGAATGTCGCGGCCCCGCGGCGTGCGGATCGGTGAGGCGTAGCCGGCATTGTTGATGTAGTCGGCGAATTTCTCGATCGTCTCCCAGTCCGAGCACTGATAGTTGGTGCCAGGCCACGGATTGAACGGGATCAAATTGATCTTGGCCGGGATGCCCTTGAGCAGCTTGATCAGCCCCTTGGCGTCCTCGATCGAGTCGTTGACGTCCTTCAGCATCACATATTCGAAGGTGATCCGCTTGGCGTTGGACAGGCCGGGATAGGCGCGGCAGGCTTCGATCAGCTCCTTCAGCGGATACTTCTTGTTGATCGGCACCAAAAGGTCGCGCAGATCGTCATTGGTGGCGTGCAGCGAGATCGCCAGCATGACGCCGATCTCCTCACCGGTGCGGAAGATCTCGGGCACGACGCCCGAGGTCGACAAGGTGATGCGCCTCTTCGACAGGGAAAGCCCGTCGCCGTCGGATGCGATCAGCAGCGCCTTCTTCACCGCCTCGAAATTGTAGAGCGGCTCGCCCATGCCCATCATGACGACATTGGACACTTTGCGGCCCTCGGCCGGAACGATGGCGCCGTCGGGCGTATCGCGGTCGGGGAAATCGCCGAGCCGGTCGCGGGCGGTCAAAAGCTGGGCGAGGATTTCCTCGGCGGTCAGGTTGCGCACCAGCTTCTGCGTGCCGGTGTGGCAGAAGGAGCAGGTCAGCGTGCAGCCGACCTGCGAGGAGATGCAGAGCGTGCCGCGGCCCTCTTCCGGAATGTAGACGGTCTCGATCTCGACCGGCCGGCCGGCGCCGCGCGGCGGAAAGCGGAACAGCCATTTGCGCGTGCCGTCGGAGGAAATCTGCTCCTCGACGATCTCGGGCCTGGCAACGGTGAAATGCTTGTCGAGCTCGGCGCGCAGATCCTTGGAGATGTTGAACATGCCGGCAAAATTGGAAACGCCGCGCACATAGATCCAATGCCAGAGCTGCTGGGCGCGCATTTTTGCCTGGCGCTCCGGCACGATGCCGGCGGCGACGAGGGCGGCACCGAGTTCGGCGCGCGTCAAGCCAATCAGCGACGGCTTTTCGGGCAGCGTGCGGGTGCGCAACGCGTCACGAGCGCCTTCGGCGGTAAGATCGAATGAAAGGGTCATTGTTGCGCCAATATAAGCGATTTGCGGCCGATTACAGCATCGTGCCCGAAATGAAGCGCGGCGCATAGCACAGCTTGGCGGCGGAGTCATGCAGCGTGCGCGAGGCTTGAGACCAAACTGGCTTTTCCGATTTGCGCTGGGCGACCAATTGTCGATCTCGGCGCCGCCCCTCATTGCCCTGCCGGGCATTTCTCCCGGTGAACGGGGAGAAAGAGGCCGGCCGCAGCGCCAGCGCCATGCTTGCAACGCCGGCGATTGGCGAAATCATCGAAGGGAGCGTCCCTCGCCCCGTTTACGGGGAGAGGATGCCGGCAGGCAGGTGAGGGGCAGCGCCGGCGTTAAATAGAGGCCGGTTCAAGCCTGCCTCCGATCGCGCCCTGCCTACTTACACTTGGCGATTGAGGCCAGCGCCGCCGAAATGCCCTTCAGCGAAAAAACGTAGGTGGTGGTGTTGCCGCGGCCGGACTTGGCCGACACCTTCATATCGGTTCCGGTCTTCATCGCGGCGATCAGCACCGGCTCCTCGGCGGCGTTCTCGACCCAGGCCGACTTGCCGCGCGTGAACATGGAAAAAGACTTCTTGTCGATGGTGACGGTGGCCTTGGAACCTTCCTGGAAGGTATAGCCGGCGATGAATTGCGGCTCGTAGGACACCTGCTGCCCCGGCCGCTGGCTGACGAAGAAGAACATGTCGCCATGATCGAGCGTCGGCGGCTGCTTGTCGGTCGGCACGGTCAAGACATAGCAGACCTTGCCGCCGCCCGATGCCTGGTAACTGTAAGTGCCCCAGGCATTGTGCTGGCCGATCTTGGTTGCCGACTGCGCCAGCGCAGGCGCCGTCAAGGCCACCAGGGCCAGGCTGGAAACTATAGCAATCAATCCGCGCATCGCTTTTCCCGTATTCCAACTGGTGCGGCGGCAGGCCGGCTCGGCGTCCTGCCCGTCGCTTCATTTTGATTTAATCTGGGTTACCAAACGGTGAATTTTCCCTGACAAAAGGATGTTCACGCCAGAAACCGCCGCCGTCTTCGCGCTGCCGCTCGAAAAAGCGGCTGTCGCAATGTCCCTGCCGCGACTTGGAGGCCACGAAAACGGCAAGAGTTTGACTTTTCAAGCAGCTAGGTCTTGCAGCCATCCCGGCTTTTCTGAGGTACGTGACGAATTTTCCTCCAGACGGTATCATGTCTACGTTCGCCTCCACGGCGCTCGGCCAGGGACCCCTCCTTGGCGGCTACGGGAGATTTGGCCATGGCCATTTCCGAGACAGTCCTGATCCTGGCGGGCGGCACAGCCGTCCTGGCGATTGTGTTCGGCATTCGTGTCGCCATGCGGACGGTGGCCGGTGGCGCGGTGCCCCGGTCGGATGCCGGGGAGGCGGCGGGCGGATCGGGCGCGCCCGACGTGGCTGGGGTCATTGCGCTGCCGCCTTTGATCTTTCTCTGCTTCCTGGTGGCGGCAGCCGTCCTCGAGGTGCTCGTTCCGCTCCCGGTCATGGCCGGGCAGGCGCTCGCCCGCTATCTGGCCGGCGCCGTGCTCGCGGTGTGCGGCTTCGTGTTCATCTTTATGGCGGCGGGCCGCTTTCAGGCCGCTGGCACCAACATACCACCGACCTTGCCGACGACGGCGCTGGTCGTCGACGGTATCTATCGGCGGACCAGGAACCCGTTCTATCTGGGAGCGACCCTCGTCTATCTGGGCCTCGGCGTCGCGGCCGGAAGTCTTTGGGCTATTGCGCTCGTGGTCCCGCTGCTGCGGGTGATCAATACCGGCGTCATCGCGCCGGAAGAGCGCTATCTCGAGCGGAAGTTCGGAGATGCCTATCGCGCCTACAAGGCGCGGGTGCGGCGGTGGGTTTGACGGCCGGAAAAGTCGGTTCTCGCGCCATTTTTTGCGCCGCACCGGCTCAGCTCTTGTCGGCGATCGCCTGTTTGGCAGCGAGCCGGTGTGCGGGCGTGATGTGGGCGCTGACGGTTGTGATCGCGGCGGTCAGCACGGCGATGTCGTCGGTGAAGCCAAGCCCAAAGATGAAATCGGGGATGACGTCCGTCGGCAGCACGAAATAGCCGAGCGCAGCCAGCAATGTGCCCTTGGCGCGCAGCGGCGTCTTCTTGTCCATGGCGCAGTAATAGGCGGCGACCACCTCTTCCATGAACGGGATCTGCCGGGCAGCCTTCTTCGCCGTGCGCCAGAACTTTTCGCGCACTTCGCTCTCATTGCCCGGCTTGCTGCCGAGGCCGAAGAAATCAAAACCGGATTTTTGCGCCATCAACCTCTCCTTGCCGCCGCTGCGTGGCTTCACGCACGACGGCAATGCAAAATGTGGTGAAAGCCGAACCCGGCTGCAAGGTGCTGGCAGGTGTCAGCCGCCGAAATAGCGGTTCATCTTTCTGGCCAGTTCGAAATCCAGCGCGGTCAGGCCGCCGGCGTCATGCGTGTTGAGGGTCACGTTTACCGTCTTGTAGACGTTCGACCAGTCGGGATGGTGGTCCATCTTCTCCGCCGCCAGGGCGACGCGGGTCATGAAGGCGAAGGCTTCGGAGAAATTCTTGAAGGTGAAGGTGCGGCTGATCGAACCACCATCCTTGGCCAGCGACCAGCCGTCGAGGCCGGCAAGTTCGGCGCTGATCGCCTCTTTTGCAAGTTTTTCCCTGGCCATCCGTCTACCGCATGATCCGCGAAGCGTCGGGGGCGTCGACCAAACGGCTGGCGGCCCGGCTGTCGGCACCCGAAAGCGGCCACGCCTCCTCGACGATGTAGGGCCCGCCGCCGACCGAGTCGCGCGACGACATCAGCACGAAACGGCCGACCCGGAACGGCAGCGTCGAAAAATTGCCGCGCGCCGACAGGTACTGGGCAACGTCGAGCGGGCTCGAACTGCGCAGTCGGGCCAAGGTCACATGCGGCATGAACTTGCGCGGGTCGGCCGGGATGCCGAGCCGCTGGCAGATGCGCTCGATTTCGGCCTGCAGTGCGGAAAGATCGGGCGAAGCCGCGACCCCGGCCCACACCGCGTGTGGCTTCTTCTGGCCGAAGGCGCCGACGCCGGACAGCGTCAGCGGGAAGGACGGGCGGTGAACACGGTCAAGCGCATTGGCGATCTCGTCGGCGACGTGGCCTTCCACATCGCCGATGAAGCGCAACGTCAAATGGTAATTCTCGACGTCGATCCAGCGGGCTCCGGGCAGGCCGCCCCTGAGCAGCGACAGCGAAAGAGCGGCATCACGCGGTATTTCGAGGGCGGTAAAAAGACGCGGCATGGGAAGCCTCCTGTCCTCGAATCGAACTCTTGCCCTAGCGAATCATCGATAGTCAAACGGGGCAAGGGGTTTGTTGGTCGCAGGCCTGCCTAAAAGCTTCCCTTGCGGAATGTGTCGCGGCCGGGTCCTGCCTCAGCAAGGGCCTTGCCTCAGGAACTGCCCCGTACCGCATCGATGGCTTTCTCCACGCCAGGCAGGATACCCTCAACGATGCGGTCGACGCCTCGGGCGTTTGGATGAAGGCCGTCCTCGAGCTGCAGGACGGATTGGCCGGCAATGCCTTCGAGAAAGAAAGGATAGAGCGGCACGTCGTATTTTTCAGCCAGTCTCGGAAAGATCGCGTCGAAGGCGTTCTGGTAATCGGCGCCGAGATTGGGCGCCGCGCGCATGCCGGCCACCAACACGGCGATCTTGCGCTGCTTCAGTTTTGCCAGCATGGCGTCCAGGTTCTTCTCCGCAATGGCGGGCGAAACGCCGCGCAGCATGTCGTTGGCACCGAGCTCCAGGATGACCAGCTGCGTGCCGTCCGGCACCGACCAGTCGAGCCGCGACAGGCCGCCGCTCGTCGTATCGCCGGAGACGCCGGCATTAGCGACCGTGACATCGTAGCCCTTGGCGCGAAGCACCGCCTGCAGCCTGTCGGTGAAGCCCTGGCCTGGCCCGAGGCCAAAACCCGCCATCAGGCTATCGCCGAAGCCGACGATGGTGAAGGGCTCGGCGCGCGCCGACGAAATGGCGCCGAAAATCGCAAGGAAAAGGGCGAAGGCTGCGGCAAAGGTGTGTTTGAAAGCCATGCGGCAGGCCCCATATGACCAGGAACATCTGTTGGCGAAGGCAGGTTCCATCTTTGTCGAGCATCGGATGCTCTAGCCCTCACTCCCCATATAGGACGATTTGATTTTGGAAGAAGCCGTCATTTCGCTGAAAGACGTATCGCTGACGCTCGGCGAAGGTGCATCCTCGGTCCATGTGCTGAAGGGCGTCAGCCTCGATGTAGCGAGCGGCGAAGCGACAGGGATCGTTGGACCTTCAGGTTCGGGAAAGTCGACATTGCTGATGGTTTTGGCAGGGCTTGAAAGGGTCGATTCGGGAACGGTACGAATTGCCGGCGAGCTGCTCAACGGCAAAAGCGAAGACCGGATCGCATCGTTTCGGGGACGAAATATCGGCATCGTCTTCCAGTCTTTCCATCTCATCCCCAACATGACGGCGCTGGAAAACGTCGCCGTCCCGCTGGAGCTTGCCGGCCATGCCGATCCGTTCGGTGTGGCGGCGCGCGAGCTGGCGGCGGTCGGTCTCAGCGATCGCGTCACCCATTATCCCGGCGAATTGTCTGGCGGCGAGCAACAGCGCGTGGCGATCGCCCGGGCGCTGGCGCCGTCGCCGCGCATGCTGATCGCCGACGAGCCGACCGGCAATCTCGACCAGGCGACGGGTCGGCACGTCGCCGACCTGCTGTTCGCCAAGGCGGCCGAACGCGGCATGACGCTGGTGCTGGTCACGCATGACCCGGTGCTCGCGGCGCGCTGCTCGCGCCAGGTGTCGATGCGGTCGGGACGGATCGAGGACGCGCCCGAGCCGGCTTCCAAGGCCGGCAAGGTGACAGCCTGATGCCGCTGTCGCAAACGCTGAGGCTCGCCTTCCGGTTTTCGCTGCGCGAAATGCGCGGCGGGCTGTCCGGCTTCCTGATTTTCCTTGCCTGTATCGCGCTCGGCGTCGCGGCAATCGGCGGCGTCAATTCGGTGGCGCAGGCGATTTCCGCCGGTGTTGCCAACCAGGGCCAGACGCTGCTCGGCGGCGATCTGCGCTTCCAGCTCAACCAGCGCGACGCGACCAGAGCCGAACGCAGCTTCATGGACCGGCTGGGCACGGTTTCGCACAGCGCCAACATGCGTTCGATGGCCAGGCTCGAGGACGGTTCCGACCAGGCGCTGGTCGAGGCCAAGGCGGTCGACGGCGCCTATCCGCTCTATGGCGCGCTGGAGACCGAGCCGGTGCTGTCGAGAGAGGATTTGTTCGGCGAAAAATCCGGCGTCTTCGGCGCCGCTGCGCCAGACCTTTTGTTCGAGCGGCTGAACCTTCGCATCGGCGACCGGCTGAAACTGGGCAGTGCGACGTTCGAACTGCGCGCCAGGCTGGTCAACGAGCCGGATGCGGTGTCGGACGGCTTCGGCTTTGCACCGCGGCTGATGGTGTCGACCGACGGGCTTGCGGCTTCCGGTCTGATCCAGCCGGGCAGCCTGGTCGAGAACGCCTTCAAGGTCCGTCTGCCCAATGGCACCGGCGAGGCACAGATCAAGGCGATCCAGGAGCAGGCTGCAAAACAATTTCCGCAGGCCGGCTGGTCGATCCGCACGCGCAGCAACGCGGCGCCAGCGCTGTCCTCGAACATCGAGCGGTTCTCGCAATTCCTGACGCTGGTCGGGCTGACGGCGCTGGTGGTCGGTGGCGTCGGTGTGGCCAATGCGGTACGTGCCTATCTCGACGGCAAGCGCGGCGTCATCGCTACCTTCAAGAGCCTGGGGGCTTCGGGCGGGTTCGTCTTTGCCGTCTACCTGGTGCAGATCCTGATGATCGCCGCCCTCGGCATCGCGCTGGGCCTTGTGCTTGGCGCGCTGATGCCGTTCGCGGCGAGCGCGGCACTCCGGTCGGTCATTCCGGTGCCGGCAGAAGGTGGGTTCTATCCCGGCGCGCTCGGCATGGCAGCGCTGTTCGGGCTGCTGGTGACGCTGGCTTTCGCCTTGCTGCCGCTCGGTCGTGCCCGCGACGTGCCGGCGACTGCGCTGTTTCGCGAAATGGGTTTTGAGGGCCGCGGTTTTCCCCGCCCGATCTATATCGCCGCGGCATTCGGCATCGCGCTGCTGCTGGCGGCGCTGGCGGTCCTGTTTTCCGGTGACCGCCGCATCGCCTCGATCTTCGTCGGCGCCACGGTTTTGTCGTTCCTGGTGCTGCGTGTCGTCGGTACGCTGGTGCAGTGGGCGGCGAAGAAAAGCCCGCGCGTGCGTTCAACGGCGCTCAGGCTCGCCATCGGCAACATCCATCGGCCTGGCGCCTTGACGCCATCCGTGGTGCTGTCGCTTGGCCTCGGGCTGACGCTCCTGGTGACGCTGGCGCTGATCGACGGCAATCTGAGGCGGCAGATTTCCGGCAGCCTGCCGGAGCGGGCGCCGAACTTCTTCTTCGTCGATATCCAGAGCGGCGACGTCGATGCTTTCTCCGCGCTGATCGGCAAAGAAGCGCCGCAGGGTAGGCTGATCAAGGTGCCGATGCTGCGCGGCCGGGTGATGGCGCTCAACGGCGTCGATGTCGATAAGGTCAAGGTTCCGGCCGAGGGCGCCTGGGTGCTGCGCGGCGATCGCGGCCTGACCTATGACGCAAAGCTGCCGGAGAATGCGACGCTGATCGAGGGCAGCTGGTGGCCGGAGAACTATGCCGGCGAGCCGCTGGTCTCGTTTTCCGCCGAAGAAGGCAAAGAGATCGGGCTGAAGCTCGGCGATACCATCACCGTCAACGTGCTCGGCCGCAACATCACGGCGAAGATCGCCAATTTCCGCCAGGTCGAATGGGAAACCATGGGCATCAATTTCGTCATGGTGTTTTCGCCCAGCACATTCGCCGGGGCGCCGCATGGCTGGTTGGCGACGCTGACCGAGAAAGACGCGTCGGCAGCCGACGATGCCCGTCTTCTCAACGCCGTTACCCGGGCCTTTCCCGCGGTGACGACAGTCAGGGTCAAGGACGCGCTCGACGTCGTCAACCGGCTGGTGGCACAGCTCGGCACCGCGATCAGGGCGGCGGCGGGCGTGGCGCTGATCGCCTCGGTGCTGGTGCTGGCCGGGGCGCTTGCCGCCGGCAACCGTGCCCGCATCCACGACGCGGTGGTGCTGAAGACGCTGGGTGCGACCAGGAAAACGCTGATCGCGGCCTTTTCGCTGGAATATATGCTGATCGGCCTTGCCACGGCGATCTTTGCGCTGGCGGCGGGCGGTGTGGCTGCATGGTTCGTCGTTGCGCGCATTATGACGCTGCCATCGCATTTCATGCCCGAGGTAGCGGTGGCGACCATCGGCTTTTCGCTGGTGGTCACGGTCGGCATCGGCCTTGCCGGCACGTGGCGGGTGCTCGGTCACAAGGCGGCACCGGTGCTGCGAAATCTTTGAGCGAGAGCCGGTTTTGATTAAATCTCGTTAATGTTTCGGCCGGGAAGGCCAATAAAACCGGATCTCCGGCACTTCACGGGAGCATTACGTCCGGTTACGGTCTTGTCCTTTACGCCAAGAACCATCATATTTCGGCGCAGGCATGCTGGAGCCCCGCCAGCGGCGCCTGGGTTCAAATGGACCTGACACCGGACGGGGCAGAAGCAATATGAGGATTTCCATGGCTGATCCCGTTCGCAATTATCAGACGCGCGCCGTGCCCGGCGCCGGCGTCGATGCTGCCATCGACCAGGGCCTGCGCGCCTACATGATCAAGGTCTACAATCTGATGGGGCTTGGTCTTCTCATCACCGGCCTTGCCGCAGTCGGCACAATCATGCTGGCCACCACCAGCGATCCGGCCTCGGCCGTCGCGACATTGCCAAGCGGCGAGATGCTGACCTCCTTCGGCTACGCGATCTTTGGCTCGCCGCTTAAATGGCTGGTGATCTTTGCCCCGCTGGCAGCGGTGATGTTCCTGTCGTTCCGTGTTCAGTCGATGAGCGTTTCGGCAGCGCAGACGACGTTCTGGGTCTATGCCGGGCTCGTCGGTCTGTCTCTGTCGTCAATCTTCCTGGTCTACACCACCGCCAGTATCTCGCAGACCTTCTTCGCCACCGCCGCCGCCTTTGGCGGGCTGTCGCTCTACGGCTACACGACCAAGCGCGACCTTTCCGCATTCGGTTCGTTCCTGGTCATGGGCCTGGTCGGTCTGATCATCGCGATGGTGATCAACATCTTCCTGCAGTCGTCGGCGCTTTCCTTCGCCGTTTCGGCGGTCGGCGTGCTGATCTTCGCAGGCCTCACCGCCTACGACACGCAGAACATCAAGGAGATGTATTTCGAGGGCGACGAGACTGATGTCGCCGGCCGCAAGGCGATCATGGGCGCACTGAGGCTCTATCTCGACTTCATCAACCTGTTCATGTTCCTGCTGCAGTTTATGGGCGACCGTCGCTAATACGGCGTTCTTTGTTGACCATGATCTTTTCCGAAAACCGATTTCCACTTTTCGGGATCATGGTCTGATTGGACCAGCGAGTTTGGAAAGGGCGGCCCAACGGCCGCCCTTTTCTTTTGTCTCGGTCTTTGATGAAATGGCCGACAGGTGGTTGACGTGCATAAATTATGAGCAGCATCACGATACGGGCCGCGACACCGGCCGACCTCGACCGGATCACCGAAATCTATGCCGACGCGGTGATAAACGGCAGGGCGAGCTACGAACTCGAACCGCCGAGCCGCGCCGAGATGGGCATGCGCTTCGACACTCTGATGGCCGGCGGCTTTCCCTATCTGGTGGCGGAGAAGGCCGGCGCCGTGCTCGGCTACGCCTATGCCGGGGCCTTCCGGCCGCGCCCGGCGTATCGCTTCGTCGTCGAGGATTCCGTCTATGTCGCGCCCGACGCCAAGGGGCAGGGCGTCGGGCTCAAGCTGATGCAAGGGCTGATCGAGGCGGCCAAGGCGGCGGGTTTTCGCCAGATCATCGCGGTGATCGGCGACGGCCGGCCCGACAGCGCCTCAGTGCGGCTGCATGAGAAACTCGGCTTTCGCGATACCGGCCGCCTGGAAGGCTCCGGCTACAAGCACGGACGCTGGCTGGACACGGTTTTCATGCAGTTGCCGATCAATGGCGGGGCGTCGATCCCGCCCGATCCGCAATCGCTGCCCGAGCGGAAGTTCCGCAAACAAAAATAAGGGGTTACGCGTCGACCAGCGTCAGCGTTCGGTCGAACACGCCAAGCACCCGGCCGAGTTCCTGGCCGCGCTTGAGGATGCGCCCGCCGGCGGCGATGACGGCGAATGCGCCTTGCCGGCGCGCCAGCTTCGGATCCTTGACGATCTGGAAAAGCGGCACTTCACTGGTGCGGCGGAAGACGGAAAAAACGGCGCGGTCGGCGAGGTGATCGATGGCATAGTCGCGCCATTCATTGGCGGCGACCATACGGCCATAGAGCCTGAGTATCTGGTCCAGTTCGCGCCGGTCGAACCGCACCGGCTGGTCGAGGCGTTCGCGTCTTGCCTCGTGCAGCGGGATCAATATTGCGGATGCGTCCCCATCCTCCGTCCCGCTGCTGCGATCAGTCATGCCTGGATCCTCGCAATGAATCATACGCCGACCAAAGTTGGCGCTTTCGTCGCCGAATTGCAAGGCCCGGCCGGGCAAGGGCAGCGCCGCGCCGTTTCTGCAGCGTCCAGTCACGTTTGCGAAACGCCTGTTGGAATTGGTGATGCTTTGCCACAATCCTGCCTTTTTTTATCCGTGCTCATGCCCCAATGTCCGACGAATTTACCGGCGTTGCCTGAGACGGTTCGGTCCGGCACCGGCTCGTAAACCCCAAGCCCCCCGCCCACGGGTCTGCGTCGGATCGAACCAACCTCGGTTTTTCCTTGGAGAAATCGGGTGCGACGATCCCAAAACCTAAATGACCGGCGTCAGAAGCAAGCTGACGCCGGTTTTTTATTGGAGGGCTGGATCGGTCCCCAACGTGTCGCGCTGCCGGGTGCGTCGACTGCTTCACTTGATGTCGTCATTTAACAACGTCGGTCGGCGCCGCCCCTCATTGCCCTGCCGGGCATTTCTCCCCGTATAGTGACGGGGAGAAAGACGCCATCATGGAATGGTTTCGCCAACTGCCAACGTTGTAGAATGGGCGCCAAGATTGCGGCCAGTCCCTTCTCCCCGTCGCTATACGGGAGAAGGTGCCGGCAGGCGGATGAGGGGCGGCGCGACGTTCAGTTCAAGGCTTGCGGATAAAGGCTGCGCCCAGGATCGGCCCGGGCAAGCCGTCCTTGCCGACCGACTGCAGCAGCACGGCGCAGCCGCCCTTCTTGGCGATCTCGCTCATTGGCAGTTCGTAGCGCTGCGCCTTGCCGTGCCACATGCCGGCGGTCTGGATGCTGGAAACGGCGTTCCAGTAGGTCATGCTGCGGCCGTTGTTTTCACCCTTGCCGATCTTTATCGTCTGCGGCGGGTTGAAATAGACGATCACGACATGCGCGTCGGCGGGGCCGGTCACGGCGTCGCCGGCATCGATCATGACGCGATCGCTGGTCCGGCTGACCTTGATGCCGACCCGCATGCCTTCGCCGACCCTCTCCATGCGGGCCAGCGCGCCGTCGACTTCCTTGCGGCTGGCGCCGTTGACATGGCTGCGGCCGTTTATGACGGCTTGCGGGGTGTAGACGGAACGGCTGCCGAAGGCGCGCATATACTCATATTGCCGCTCGGTATTTTCCTTGCGGCTCAGCGTGTCCTGCCAGCCGAGGTAATCCCAATAGTCGACATGATAAGCGAGCGCGACGATGTTCTCCTTGGCGGCGAGCTCGGCGAAGAATTCGTCGGCCGGCGGACAGGAATTACATCCCTGGCTGGTGAAGAGCTCGACGACGCCTAATGGCTTGTCGGTTTGCTCGGCAAAGGCACTTCCGGCAAACGCCGAGATGGCCAGCGCAAGGGCCGCAAGCCGCAATGGTCTTCGAGATGACATGGCCGTTCCGATCCCGCCGGTGATGCCGGCTTTGTTCTGATTGTCGAAATATGTGGCAGAAGCGGCAGTCAACGGGAAGTCACGTTGCGGTGAAACTTTGCCGTTGCAACCGCTGGCAAGGGCGCAATAGGTGGAGTTGCACTTCACGATAGAAGCGATTCGGGCGGCAATCAGCATGTGGCAATCTCTCCTGGCGCCGGTCGACCTCTATTGCGAACGGACGGGGCCGGAATTCTGGGCCGAACCGCTCAATGCGCTGAGCAATCTGGCTTTTTTTGCCGCCGGGCTGTGGGGTGTCTGGCAGGTGCGCAAGCGCGGCACCGGTGCCTTCGCCGAAGTGCTGGCCTGGTGGGTGGTGGCGATCGGCGTCGGCTCGTCGCTGTTCCACACCTTTGCCACAAGGGGAATGATCCTGGCCGACGTGCTGCCGATTGCAGGGTTCACGCTGGCCTACACGCTGTTCAATCTGCGACGTTTTCTCGGCATGAAATGGGGCAAGGCGATCGTCATCTTCGTCGCCTTTTACGCCGTTGCCGGGCTGGTGACCTTTGCCGTGCCGGACTGGCTGCGCCAAGCGTCGAACGGGACGACCGGCTATCTGCCGCCATTTCTGGCGCTCGCCTTCTTCGGCGCCATGGTCGCGGCCAGCGGCAATCGCGCCGGCTGGTACAATCTGGCCGGTTCGGCGATCTTCGCGGTGTCGGTCATCTGCCGGATGATCGATCCGCTGGTCTGCGGCAGCTTCCCGCTCGGCACGCATTTCCTGTGGCACATTCTCAACGGGCTGATGCTCGGCGTGCTATTGGCGGCAACAGCGCGGTTTGGTGCGCCTAAAGCCGCGTATAAATAGAAACCGCCGGAGCTTGGCTCCGGCGGTTCGGCACTTTCCGACAGCTGGCGGGATCTAGGCTGCCAGGTCGCGCAGCACGTATTGCAGGATGCCGCCGTTCTTGAAGTAGTCGAGCTCGTCCAGCGTATCGATGCGGCAGATGATCGGAACCTCTTTCACGCTGCCGTCGCCATAGGTGACCCTGGCGATCATCTTCTGCCGCGGCTTGATGCTGCTCAGTCCGTCGATCTCGACCAGTTCGTCGCCCTTGAGGTTGAGCGACGCCCACGAGGTGCCTTCCTCGAAGACGAAGGGGATGACGCCCATGCCGACCAGGTTGGAGCGGTGGATGCGTTCGAAGGACTGGGCGATGACGGCGCGGACGCCCAGCAAATTGGTGCCCTTGGCCGCCCAGTCGCGCGACGAGCCGTTGCCGTATTCGACGCCGGCGAAGATGACCAGCGGCACGCCTTCCTTCTTATAGTGCATGGCGGCGTCGTAGATCGATTCCTCTTCCTTCGACGGGTAATGGATTGTGTAGCCACCCTCACGGCCGTTCTCGCCCAGCATATGGTTGCGGATACGGATGTTGGCGAAGGTGCCGCGCATCATCACTTCATGGTTGCCGCGCCGCGTGCCGTACTGGTTGAAATCGGCGACGCCGACGCCGTGCTCGGTGAGATACTTGCCGGCCGGCGAGGCCGCCTTGATCGAACCGGCCGGCGAAATGTGGTCGGTGGTGATCTTGTCGCCGAACAGGCCGAGCACGCGCGCGCCCTTGATATCGCCGATCCGGCCGAAGCCCGACGTCATGCCGGCGAAATAGGGCGGGTTCTGCACATAGGTCGAATTGTCGTCCCAGGCATAGGTCTGGCCCACCGGCGCCTTGACGTTTTGCCAGTATTCGTCGCCCTTGAAGACGTCGGCATATTTGCGGGCGAACAATTCGCGCGTGACGTTCTTCTCGATGAATTCCTGGATCTCGACGGAACTCGGCCAGATATCCTTGAGATAGACCGGATTGCCGTTGCGATCCTCGCCGAGCGGCTCGGTGGTCAGATCCTTGGTCACGGTTCCGGCCAGCGCATGGGCAACGACCAGCGGCGGCGAGGCGAGGTAGTTTGCCTGCACGTCGGGCGAGACACGGCCTTCGAAATTGCGGTTGCCGGAAAGCACCGCGGCAGCAATCAGACCTTTGTCGTTGATGACCTTCGAGATCGGCGCCGGCAGCGGACCGGAATTGCCGATACAGGTGGTGCAGCCGAAGCCGACCAGGTTGAAGCCGATCTGGTCGAGCTCCTTCTGCAGGCCGGATTTCTCGAGATATTCGGCGACGACCTGGCTGCCCGGCGCCAGCGAGGTCTTGACCCAGGGTTTCTGCTTGAGGCCGAGCCGGTTGGCGTTGCGCGCCAGGAGCCCGGCGCCGATCAGCACGCTGGGATTCGAGGTGTTGGTGCAGGAGGTGATGGCGGCAATGACGACATCGCCATGGCCAAGGTCGTAGTCCGTGCCCTCGACGGCGTAGCGCCTGTCGATCTCGGCGGCCTTCTTGTATTCGGTCTCCATGGCCTTGGCGAAGCCGGCCGGAATGCCTTCCAGCGCGACCCGGCCTTCCGGCCGCTTGGGGCCGGCCATCGACGGGACGACACTGCCAAGATCGAGCTCAAGCAGGTCGGTGAAGACGGGATCGGCCGAGCCGGCGTCGCGCCATAGGCCTTGCGCCTTGGAATAAGCCTCGACTAGCGCGATGCGGCCTTCGTCGCGGCCGGACATGGTGAGGTAGCGGATGGTTTCGCTGTCGACCGGGAAGAAGCCGCAGGTGGCGCCATATTCCGGCGCCATGTTGCCGATGGTGGCGCGGTCGGCCAGCGTCATGTTGGACAGGCCCGGACCGAAGAATTCGACGAACTTGCCGACGACGCCCTTCTTGCGCAGCATCTGAGTGACGGTGAGCACGAGGTCGGTGGCGGTGACGCCTTCTTTCAGCCTGCCGGTGAGGCGGAAGCCGATGACTTCGGGCAACAGCATGGAGACGGGCTGGCCGAGCATCGCGGCCTCGGCCTCGATGCCGCCGACGCCCCAGCCGAGCACGCCAAGGCCGTTGATCATGGTGGTGTGCGAATCGGTGCCGACGCAGGTATCGGGATAGGCGGTGGTCTCGCCGTCCTCGCTATTGGTCCACACCACCTGGCCGAGATATTCGAGATTGACCTGGTGGCAGATGCCGGTGCCGGGCGGCACGACGCGGAAACTGCGGAAGGCCTGCTGACCCCATTTCAAGAATTTGTAGCGCTCCTCGTTGCGCTGATATTCAAGCTCGACATTGCGGGCGAAGGCCATCGGTGTGCCGAATTCATCGACGATGACCGAGTGGTCGATGACCAGATCTACCGGGACCAGCGGATTGATCTTCTGCGGATCACCGCCGAGCGAAGCCATGGCGTCGCGCATGGCGGCGAGGTCGACCACGGCCGGAACGCCGGTGAAGTCCTGCATCAGCACGCGGGCCGGGCGATAGGCGATCTCGACGCCGGCGGTGCCCCTGTCGGTCAGCCAGCCGGCGACCGCCTGGATGCTCTCCTTGGTGACGGAACGGCCGTCCTCGTTGCGCAGCAGATTCTCCAGCAGCACCTTCATCGAATAGGGCAATTGGGCAATGCCGGCGAGGCCGTTCTTTTCGGCCTCGACAAGATCATAGTAGATGTACTCGGTGCCGCCGGCGGTCAGCGTGCGGCGGCAATTGAAGCTGTCGAGTGATTTGGACACGTGCGATCCCTAACTGTCGGTTGCCGGGAGGGAACGGACGCCAGTGGCATGCAAATCACGCGCAAAGGTGCGGGTACGGCCATTTCCGCTATCCGTTCCCAAGCGTCCGGGCCGTTCAAGGCGGCACGCGCGCTGGTTCGGCGCAAATTCGGTTCCCGTGCCGACCGCTGGCACGGATAATGCGGATATAGAGAATTTTCTGGAATAGTTCTAGACACGGAATTGCCATTTTTGCTGCGGTGCACCGAAGCCGCGCTTGAACTTTCGCGAAGGGGAACGGATGCGGCTGATCGCCGAAAATCTGGGCGGCGAACGCGGCGGCGAGACGGTCTTTTCCGGCATCGAATTCGCGCTGGGGGAAGGCCAGGCGCTGGTCGTCACCGGGCCGAACGGCGCCGGCAAATCGACGCTGCTCAGGATCATCGCCGGACTGTTGCCGGTGGCGGCAGGCCGTGTGCGGATCGAAAGCGGTGACGAAGACTTTCCGTCGGTCGCCTCGGCCTGCCACTATCTCGGCCATCTCAACGCGATGAAGACGGCGCTGAGCATTACGGAAAACATGCGCTTCTGGCGCGATTTTTCGGGCGCAGGTTCTGCGGATGTTGAAGAGGCGCTGGAAACCGTCGGCCTGGGCGGCATCGGCCATCTGCCGTTCGGCTATCTCTCGACCGGCCAACGCCGCCGCGCCGCCATCGCAAAACTGCTGGTCAGCCATCGGCCATTGTGGCTGCTCGACGAGCCGACGGCAGGGCTGGACAAGGCTTCGGAGGAGCGATTCGCTATGCTGATGCGGAAGCATCTGGAGGGCGGAGGGATCGTTGTAGCAGCCACGCATCTGCCGCTTGGGCTGGACGGGGCAAAGGCTTTGGTGATGGGGGAGACCGTTTGATGTCGGTGCTCCACGGCGCCCCCCTCTGTCCTGCCGGAAATCTCCCCCACAAGGGGGGAGATTGGCAGCTTCGGCGCTCCACCCATCCTTGTGACGTTGGCGATTGGCGAAAGACCTGGCGACGGCCGATCTCCCCCCTTGTGGGGGAGATGCCAAGTGGTGGCAAAGAGGGCAGGACAGAGGGGGGCGCGACGGAACTCCATCCTTTGCTTGGCTTTCACTCATGCATCGGGACCGCATGGTAATGTGGTCCCTCTTCCTGCGCGATATCCGCCTGAGTGTCCGCGCCGGTGGCGGGGCGCTGACCGGCGTGATTTTCTTCCTCGCCGTCATCGCGACCATCCCCTTCGGCGTCGGTCCCGACCTGAAGCTACTGGCCCGCATCGGCCCGGCGATCCTGTGGATCGCCGCCTTGCTTGCCTGCTTGCTCGGCCTCGACCGGCTGTTCCAAGCCGACCGCGAGGACGGCTCGCTCGATCTTCTGGTGCTTGGCAACGACCGGCACATGCTGGCCCTGACCGTGCTGATGAAATGCCTGGCGCATTGGGCGGGAAGCGTGCTGCCGCTGGTCATCGCCGCTCCCTTGCTCGGCCTGTTCATGAACATGGAGCCGGTCGGCATCGGCGCCACGGCGCTGACGCTTCTGGTCGGCACGCCGGCGATCACCTTCATCGGTGCTGCCGGTGCAGCGGTAGCGGTGGCGTTGCCGCGCGGCGGGCTGCTGATCTCGGTGCTGGTGCTGCCGCTGACCATTCCGGTGCTGATCTTCGGCGTATCGGCAAGCTATGGCGCGGTGGCGGATCCCGATCCGTTTCTGCAACCTTTCGTCATTCTTGCCGCGCTGACCCTGTTCCTCGCCGTGCTCGGGCCGGTGGCGGCGGCGCTGGCGCTGCGCCATGGGACTGATTAGGTGTTTAGTCCCGGCGTTTGATGGGTGGGATCGAGTCGGAACCGTTCGGGCTCTTTTGCCCAAATTTTGCAGATGAACTCATAGGGTGTGAGACCCTTGA
>NZ_JAMYUP010000025.1:0-81650 GCF_040323155.1 Mesorhizobium sp. M0060 | reverse complement strand
CGGACCGCCTCTGTCGTCGTGGCGCGGCCGTGTAGAATCTGTCCCATAGCGCGTCCTTTGATTCGGACGACAATGGTGCGCCATTAAAGCCTGAGATCAAACATCTAGCCAGTCGATCGACAGCTACGTTCCGTTTGTCGTCGGCGGGGTGAAATACAAGGGCGACTGGGGTGCGATCACCGCGGTGGGCGCCTATAACAGCGCGTGGGAAGAATGGGCCGGCAAAGTTCGCCTCGACGTCAAGCCGATTACTGACCTGACCCTGTTCGTGATGGCGGGCTACGGCAGCGACGATCACGGCGCCGTCAACTTCTATAAGCCATGGATCGGCAACTTTGCCGTCTGGGGCGGCGGCAGCTATGCCGTCAACAAGAAGACCTCTTTGAATGCTCAGGTCTCCTATACCGACGAAAAAGATTTCGCCGTGGCGGCCAACGTCGCCTACACGATCGTTCCTGGCTACACGATCACCGCCGAACTCGATTATTTCGACAATTTCGATGCCGACGATGCCGACGCAATCGGTGGTATCTTCCGCTTCCAGCGTTCGTTCTGATCGAGCTGAATATCTGCAAACGGCCCGTGGTGTATCGCTACGGGCCGTTTCGTTTCCGGTGGATAGGCCGCTGATCTTGATTTCGCCATCCAACCGGTGACAAGCTCTCGTCATGGAATGGCGCGACGAGGGAATCATTCTCGGCACCCGCAAGCATGGCGAAACCAGCGCCATTCTCGAGGTGATGACACGTGCGCATGGCCGCCATCTCGGCCTTGTGCGCGGCGGCCGTTCGCGCAAGCAGCAGCCGGTCTTGCAACCAGGCAACCGCGTCGAGCTGCTATGGCGGGCGCGGCTCGACGAGCATCTGGGCACCTTCCAGGCTGAGGCCATCGAGATGAATGCCGCCCGGCTGATGGACACAGCCGTTGCAATCTACGGCCTGCAGACGATGGCCGCGCATCTGCGCCTGCTGCCAGAGCGCGACGCCCATGGCGCTCTCTATGAGACGCTTGCGGTGATGATCGCCCATCTCGACGATGCCGATGCCGCCGGCGAGCTGGTGGCCCGCTTCGAGCTGCTGGTTCTCGACGAACTCGGTTTCGGCCTTGATCTCAGCCAGTGTGCGGCGACTGGCACCAGGCAGGACCTTGCCTACGTCTCGCCGAAATCCGGCCGCGCCGTGTCGCGGGCGGCGGGCGCGCCGTGGCGCGACAAGATGCTGGCGCTGCCTGCCTTCCTGCAGCGTGGTTCGGGCCTGCGCGCCGATCCGGCGGCGATCGAGGATGCCTTCCGGCTGACCGGCTTCTTTTTTACCCGCCATGTCTATGAGCCGCGCGGCATCGAGCCGCCTGGCGCCCGCGCCGGGTTTCTTGCCGCCTTGCGCAGGCATCATGCACCCAAGGCGAACGCCGGAGAAACCGCCGCTGGGGAAACCACCAGATGAGCGAAGTGGAACTTTATCCCGGCCGGGTTTCGCCGCTCGGCCTCGGCACCATTCCGCACGACGACATCCTCGAATACACCGGTCTGGAATTGCTCCAGCGTATCATCGACAACAAATATCCGGCGCCGCCGATCTCTTTCCAGCTCAATTTCGCCCTTGTCGAAGTGTCGGAAGGACGCGCGGTGTTTCGCGGTGTGCCGAACGAGCGCCACCTCAATCCGCTTGGCGGCGTGCATGGTGGTTGGGCCGCGACGCTGCTGGATTCGGCCTTGGGCTGCGCGGTGCAGACGCTGCTCGCCAGGGGCGAGGCCTATACGACGGCGGAGTTCAAGGTGAATTTGACGCGGCCGATCACGCCAAGGACCGGCGAGGTGGTGTGCGAAGGCAAAGTGGTGCACAAGGGCCGCACGCTGGCGGTTTCGGAAGCGGCACTGAAGGATGCCAATGGCAAGCTGCTGGCATTCGGCACCGAAACATGCTCGATCTTTCCGGCGGCCAATCTGGCGGCACGTTGAATGGACCGGCCGTTTGGCCGCCGCATTTGAATGTCACTGAAGGCTGAATGTCAGTGACAACTGGCCTGGTTTGGGGGAACCGCCATGTTTGAAAGCCTGATTGGCCTCGTCGCCGTCATCGCGCTGTTCGTCATCATTTCACGCCAACAGAGCCGCATCGGCCTGATCGAGCGCGAGCTTGGCGCGTTGCGCAGCCTTGTGCTTTCGGGCGCGCCTGTCCTGCCGCCGCAAGCCAAGGAACCAGCTGCAAACGACAGCAAACCGGCGGATGCCGCAGCCCCGGTTACGGTTGCTGCCGACATAGCCTCATCGCCGACGGCCGCGGCATCGGCAACAGAGGCCGAAGCCGGTATCGGGGAGGGGACATCCGGACCCTGGAACGCCGATACCACGGCGTCGTCCGCGCCGGACTCGGCGCAACCGGCGGCAGCGGCGAAAGCCGCCCGCCAGTCCGACGTCGAAACGGCTCTCGGTACTCGCTGGGCGGTATGGGTTGGCGGCATCGCGTTGGCGCTGGGCGGCCTATTCCTGATCCGCTACACCATCGAGGCCGGCATTTTCGGGCCACGCGTGCGGCTTGCCATGGCGGCGGCACTCGGGCTGGTGCTGGTCGCCGGCGGCGAGTTCATCCGGCGCACCGGCTTCAAGGTGCCGGTGCAAGGTGCTGCCGGTGCCTATATCCCGGCGATCCTGACGGCGGCCGGCGCCTTCATCCTGTTCGGCACCGTCTACGCCGCGTACAGCATTTACGGCTTCATCGGCCCGGCGCTCGCTTTCACGCTGCTCGGCGCCATCGGGGTGGCGACGATCGCGGCAAGCCTGGTCCACGGTCAGGCGCTGGCCGGCGTCGGCCTGCTCGGCGCCATGGTGACGCCGATGCTGGTCGCCTCGCAGGCGCCCAATCCATGGGCGCTGTTCGGCTATCTGGCGATCGTGCTTGCCGCCGCCGGCGTCATCGCCCGCATCCGCGACTGGAAGCTTTTGATGGCGGCTGCCTTCGTCGCCACGGGCATCTGGACCATCTTCTACATGACCGACGCGCCGGGGGCGAAGCTTTCCGTCATTCTCTTCATCGACGTGGTGACACTGGCCGTGCTCGCCTTCGTCTGGCTCGGCCGTCGCAGCGAAGCGGAATCCGGCAGCGGCTTCGACTGGCCGTCGATCACGCCGGGCTTCTTCGTCGGCCTCTCGGCGCTGGCCCTGTTCGTCGATCCGGCCTTCGTCGCCATCCGCGGTGCATTGCCGGGTGCTGCCCTTATCGCATCCCTGGTGGCGGTGGCGCTCTACCGGCCGCGGGCGCTTGCATTGCTGCACGCCGCCGGACTGGCGACGGTGCTGGTCTATCTCGGCATCATCCCGCCGACCACGATCGCTGCCGATTTTTCGGGCGGCGCTCTCGGTGTCGACGGCTTGCCGGTTGTGGCGTCCGATGCCTTGATGCTCAGGGTCGGTATCGCTCTCGGCCTGGTCTTCATCGGCGCCGGCTTCTGGGCAGCGCGCCGTTTTGCGGCCCCTGGCTGGCTGCGCGCCGCCACATGGGCGGCCTGGAGCGCTGTCGCGCCACTGGTCATCCTACTGGCGCTCTGGCTGACCTTCGGCAATCTCGACCGTGACCTTGCCTATGCGGCGGTCGCAGCCGTTTTGGTCGGAGTCTTCGTCGCCGGCGGCGAATGGATAGCGCGCGGCGAAGCGCCGCCGCTGACCGGCGGCGCTGCCGTCTCCTTCGCGCTCGGCGGCGCGGCGATTGCCGGCCTGCTGATGTTGCACATGGCCTTTGGCTCCGGCTGGACAACTATCCTGCTCGGAGCAGCCGCCGTCGTGCCGGCGCTGGCAACGCGCTGGCGTACCTATCCGGCGCTTGGCTGGATTTCGGTCGGTGCGGTGATTGCAGTGCTCGGCCGTGTCGCCTTCGACCCGACCATCGTCGGCGCCGAGTTCCTGTCGAAAACACCGGTGTTCAACTGGCTGCTGATTGGATATGGCGGGCCGGCGCTCGCCTTCGGCTTTGCCGCCTGGCAGCTAGCCCGCACCACCAATGGCCGGCCGCGCCTCGCCATGGAGGCCGGCGCCGCGCTGTTTGCTCTGCTCACCGTCGCCATGCTGGTGCGCCATGCCATGCATGGAGGCGTCATCGACACGGCTGCCGCGACGCTCGCCGAACAGGCGATCTACACGCTGATCGCCATCGGTGCCGGTGCCATCCTGGTCGCCATCGACATGCGCTCGCCAAGTTCGGTGCTGCGCTACGGCTCGATCGCAGCGGGCGTGGTCTCGGTCGCCTTCATCGTCGTCCAGCATTTTCTGGCGCTGAACCCCTTGCTGACGGATGAATCGACCGGCAGCATTCCGGCGTTCAACCTTCTGTTCCTTGCCTACCTCTTGCCGGCGGTTGCGGCAGGCGCACTGGCGCTCTATGCCCGTGACAAGCGGCCGCAATGGTATGCGGCGATGCTGGCGGTGGTGGCGGCGCTGCTCGCCTTTGCCTATGCCACGCTTTCAGTCAGGCGCCTGTTCAAGGGTGAGTTCATCGGGCTGTGGAGCGGCCTCGGCCAGCTCGAGACCTATACTTATTCGGCACTGTGGCTGATCATCGGCGTGGTGCTGCTCACCACCGGTGTCTGGCTGAAGTCGCAGGCGCTGCGCATAGCGTCGGCGGCGCTGATCTCGGTCGCCGTGCTCAAAGTCTTCATCTTTGACATGTCGGAGCTGGAAGGCGTGTTGCGGGCGCTGTCCTTCATCGGCCTCGGCGCGGTGCTCATCGGCATCGGCTTGTTTTATCAGAGGCTGCTGACACGTGCGGCGAAAGAGACGTAAAGGGTTGCATGAATATTCAAGATGGAATATATGAATATTCCAGAGGAGATATTCAATTTGCCCCTCTATATTCGCGACGACGAGGTGGATGCGCTAGCCACAAAACTGCAGCGTGAGACGAACGCCCCGAGCAAGACGGAAGCAGTGCGGACCGCGCTTTTGCACGAGCTCGAGCGCAACCGCGCCCGCAAGCCCCTGCGCGACAGAATTGCGGTGCTACAGGCCAAGTATGCTGCGTTGGGGCCGTCCGATCCCACCTTCGACATGAAGGCATTCACCGACGAGATGTGGGAAGACTGATGTTCGTCGATGCGTCGGTCATCGTCGCCATTCTCGCCAAGGAACCGGGGTGGGCGGAATTGCTCAAGCGAATCTCGGGTGCCGGCAGTCCGCTGCATATTTCCGCACTTGTTCGGCTCGAGGCGACACTTGCCCTTGGGCGCATAAACGCCGTTTCCAAAAAGCCGACGCCCGAAATGCTCGCCGCGGCGCGCGATCTGGTCGATTCGTTCATTGTCGAAATCAGCGCCCGCAATGTGCCTATCGACGAGGACATCGGCGCGCGCGCCATCGACGCGAGCATCCGCTACGGCAAGGCGGTTGGTCATCCGGCCGATCTCAATCTTGGCGACTGCTTCGCCTACGCCTGTGCAAAGGCCCTCGATCTTCCGTTGCTCTACAAGGGCGACGATTTTCTTCAGACGGATCTGGCGCCTAAACCGGCGTTTCGACAATCGGATGCCCGCCGGGAATAAACCTGTCACCGGCAGCGTTATTCAGTTGCTTGGGTGACCGGGGCGGCCGACCGCTTCGCGCTGGCCGCTTGCGCCGCGCCGCGAAGGCGCGTTCAATCACTGCGGACAGGGCTCCAGAACCAGCGGTCATGGACGAAAAGAAGGCAGCAATCCTTGGTGAAATACCGCGTCTGCGCCGCTATGCACGCTCGCTGTTGCGCGACCGCGATTCCGCCGACGATCTCGTCCAGGATTGTCTCGAGCGGGCACTTGTGCGGCTCGACAATTGGCAGACAGGAGAAAGCCCCAGGAGGTGGCTGTTTACGATCATGCATCATTTGTTCATCGACCAGATGCGCAAGGTGAACCGGCGCGGTGAGGCAGCGATGCTGCCGCTCGAGGCGAGTGAGGCGCAGGCAGCACCCGCCGAGCAGGTCGAGAGCATCGCCTCGCGCGAGATCGTCGACGCGCTGCAGGCGATCAGCCCGGACCGCCGCGCGGCACTTGTGATGGTCGCCATCGAAGGGTTTTCCTATGCCGAAGCCGCCAACATCCTTGGCGTCCCCGCCGGCACTTTGATGTCGCGCATCGCGCGTGGGCGTGAGGAACTGCGCACGCTGCTGGATGATGCCGCGCGCCGCCGGTCTATAAGGATCGTCGAGAAATGAGCCGGCGCGATTTCTCCGAACGCGACATCCACATGGCTCTCGATGGCGAGTTGCCGGGCGATGAGCGGACGGCCTATGAGGCATGGCTCGAGGCCAATGCCGAGATGAAGACCAAGAGCGCACGCTACGCCGCCGACCGGGCAGCGTTGCGCGCAGCCTTCAACGGCGTGCTGAGCGAACCCGTGCCGGTACGGCTGAGCAGGGTAATGCTCGGCGAGGCGCCGGTGGTCAGAGCGGCGGCGTCGCGCTCGCGTTGGTGGCTTGCGGCCGCCGCTGCCGCCATCCTGGTGATTGGCGGTGCTGGCGGCTACCTTGCCGGCATCGGCCGCGTCGGTCTGGAAAATACGGCCGAGGACCAGCTTGCCGAAGAGGCGATCGCCGCCCACGTCATCTATGCCGCCGAAAAACGGCACGCGGTGGAAGTGCCGGCAAGCGACAGGGATCATTTGCAGAGCTGGTTGTCGAACCAGGTGGGTTTGAAGCTCGTCGCGCCGGATCTGGCGGCGCAAGGATTCCAGCTGGTCGGTGGCCGGCTGCTGCCTGCCGGCCAGGGCAAGGCCGCGATGCTGCTTTACGAGGACGATAAAGGCGAGCGCATATCGCTCTTCGTCACGGCCGAATCGGCGGCCAAGGCCAAGGGCACCTATGGGTCGGAGGAAGACGGTCCTGAGGCCGTCTACTGGCTGGACAAGGGTTATGGCTGCGCCGTTGTCGGCTCGCTGCCGCGCGAGCGGTTGGCCGCAGTGGCCAAGAGCGCCTATGGCCAGCTTGTGGCAGGCTTGGAAAGCTGAACAGGACTTCATTTTTCTGGAGCCGCGCCGATGCCGAAACACGGGAGGTCATTCAAAGCCTTTCGCGACCTGCTTGCCATCAAAACTGTCACAATTCGGCCCTAATCGAGGTGCGATAGCGCTTGCTAGATGCTGGCGCTTCGGCTGGTGTGACCGATGTTTAGACTAGGGCCGTTTCCACAACCCAATCGAGGTTTTCTGAGCCCGCATGCCTGCCGAGATTCGCAAGGCCCGCGCGTCCGACGTCGATGACCTCGCCGCCATCGAAAAAGCTGTTTTCTCGAGCGACCGCATTTCTCGCCGCTCCTTTCGCCAACTGATCGAACGCGACACCGCCGAACTGCTGGTTGGCGAGAACGATGGTCACGTCGCCGGCTATGCGGTCGTGCTGTTTCGCAAGGGCAGCGGCGTCGCACGACTCTATTCGATCGCCGTCGGTCCATTTTTCGGCGGCCGTGGCGTTGGCCGCCTGCTGCTGGAGGAGGCTGAAGCCGCTGCTTTCGAGCACGGCCGCATGATGCTTCGTTTGGAAGTCCGCGAGGACAATCCGCGCGCCATCCAGATCTATGAGCAGAGCGGCTACCGCAAGATCGGTCGCGAACCGGACTACTACGAGGATGGCGCCACGGCGCTCCGCTACGAAAAGACCTTGCGCGGCGACATTCCGGTCGCCACCGAAGTGCCGTTTTATCAGCAGACTTGCGAATTCACATGCGGACCATGCTGCCTGATGATGGCGATGGCTAACTTCGACCCCGGCTTCGTGCCGGATCCGGTGATGGAAATCCGGCTGTGGCGCGAGGCGACGACCGTCTTCATGATGTCCGGCCCTGGCGGCTGCGAGCCGTTCGGGCTGGCCGTCGCCGGCTATGAGAGCGGGCTTGCTGCTGAGATCTATGTCTCCTTCTACGGCGCGCTGTTCCTGCAGTCGGTGCGCAGCGAAGATAAGCGCCGGGTCATGGAGCTGGCGCAAGTCGACTTTCGCCGCCGCGCGGAACTTTACGGCATCCCGGTGAATTACCGCTCATTCGGGCTTGACGACATTCGCACTGCGATTGCAGAGGGAAAACTGGTGCTGGTCCTGATCAGCGGCTTCCTGATGTTCGGCAAGAAGGTCCCGCACTGGGTATTGGCCATCGGCGACGACGGCGATCATATCCTGATCCATGACCCCTGGGTCGAGGACGAGCGGCAGGAGACGATCCTCGATGCGGCCAACATTCCCGTGCCTTACGGCATCTTCATGAACATGGCGCAATTCGGCCGCGACGGATTGCGCGCCGCCATCACTCTCGGAAAGCGCGACAGCCAATGACCTGGGTCATCCTTACCGGCCGGCAGAACGATCTCGACCAAGTGGCGACGCCGCACAAGATCATCACCAACCGCGACTACCTTGCCCATCCGGCACTGTTTCGCGGTCAGCGGCCGAAGGTCATCAACCTGTCGAACAATTACGGCTACCAGAGCCGCGGCTATTACGCCTCGCTGCTCGCCGGTTCGCGCGGCCATAAGGTCATCCCAACTGTCGAAACGATGATCGACCTGTCGGAGCGCAAGCTCTATGAGCACGCGTTGCCGGAACTCGAACTCGCACTCAACAAGTGCCGCAAGGACCTGGGCGGCGCTTTCCCGCAGAAGGTCTGCATCTTCTTCGGCATCGGACCATCCAGGATCTGGGATCGCTTCGCCAAACTCCTGTTCGACTGGTTCCGTGCCCCGGCGCTCGAGGTCCACATCAGGGACAGCGCCGAATGGGCCTCGATCCGCAAGATCGGCTTCCATCCCTTGGCGAGGATGACCGAGGACGAGGAAACGCACTTTCTCCAGTGCCTGGAGACCTACACCAACCGCGAGTGGCGCGACACCAAGGGCCGCACGCCGGCGCGCTACACTTTCGCCACGCTGGTCGATCCGCATGAGGAACTGCCACCGTCGGAGATTTCGTCGCTGCGCCACTGGGCCAAGATCGCCGAAAAGATGGGCGTCGAAATCGAGCCGATTACCAAGCGGGATCTGGCCAAGCTCGCCAACTACGACGCGCTGTTCATCCGCGAGACCACCTCGATCTCCAATCATACCTACCGCTTTGCCCGCCGCGCCCAGCAGGAAGGCATGCCGGTCATCGACGATCCGCTGTCGATGATCCGCTGCACCAACAAGGTTTATCTCAACGAGCTGATGACCTACAACAAGGTTCCGGTGCCGCCGACGGTGATGATAGCCGGCCCTTCGGATCTGGAACTTGCGGCGCAGACGCTGGGCTTCCCGCTGGTGCTGAAGATCCCGGACTCCTCGTTTTCGCGCGGCGTCAAGAAATGCGGCACCTTCGACGAGTTGAAGACGCTCGCAACCGAATGGCTGGAGGATTCCGACCTCCTGATCGCTCAAAAATTCATTCCGACGGAATATGACTGGCGCGTCGGCGTCCTCGGCGGCCAGCCCTTGTTTGCCGTCCATTATCTGATGGCCAAGGAACATTGGCAGATCGTCAATCACAAGGCCAACGGCAAGCCCGACCAGGGCGGCATCAAGACCTTCACCCTGAAGGAAGCGCCGGCCCATGTCGTCGAGACGGCGGTGAGCGCGGCGCGTTGCATTGGCGACGGCCTCTACGGCGTCGACCTCAAGGAGACCAGGGACGGCGTCTTCGTCATCGAGGTCAACGATAACCCCAACCTCGACCACGGCTGGGAAGACTCTGGCGAAAAGGACGAGGTCTGGGTGCGGCTGACCCAGTGGTTCCTGGAGCGGCTGGACAGGCCGGGGCGATAACCATCCGAGTGGGGGACAGAGATGCTGTTTTTTGTGACCGAGGATTTTCGCGGCTGTGACCGCAAGGAGATCTACCGTCGCTTCCGCGACCAGGGCCGCCTGAAGCCGGACGCGCTTCTCGTGCACCACAGCTGGATCGCGGCGGATATGAGCCGCTGCTTCCTGCTGGTGGAGGCCGATGACGTCACGCTTCTGCAGCGGTGGGTCATCGAATGGGCGGATCTGGTGGCGTTCGAGATTGTTCCTGTGGCGACGAACAAGGACATGGTTGAGGCATTGAGCGGGCACCTCTGACCCGGGAGGGAACCTCAGCGCTGATGACCTTAGGCGCTTTGGCTCGGCCGGCCGTGTTGCGCTCAGCCGCTGCTGCTAAGCGCTGCGCTCGACCTCAGCAGCCGGTCGATATCGGACGCTTTCGATGGCACGCCGATCAGATAGCCCTGAGCCTCGACACAGCCCTCCTTTCGCAGGAACTCCAACTGCGCTTCCGTCTCGACGCCTTCGGCGGTGACAGTGATGTCCAGCTGTGCGCCAAGCCCGATGATGGTGCGCACGATTGCCGCGGTATCGCGACTGTCGATATCGCGGATGAAGGAACGATCGATCTTGATCTTGTCGACGGGAAAGCGCCTGAGATAGCCGAGCGAGGAATAGCCGGTGCCGAAATCGTCCAGCGCGATGCGGACGCCCAGATCGCGCAGCTGCCTGAGTGTCTTAAGCACCAGATCGCTCTCGTCCATCAGCACCGTTTCGGTGATTTCCAGTTCAAGCCGGTTGGCCGGCACGCCCGAGAACGCCAGTGCCGAGATGACGCTGCGGGCAAAGGTGCCGCTTTTGATCTGCACGGCCGAGACATTGACCGCAATACGCAAAGGCGCCCAGCCCGCTGCGCTCGTGCAGGCTTTTCGCAGCGCCCATTCTCCAAGTGGCACGATCAGCCCGGTCTCCTCGGCGGCCGGAATGAAATCGTCCGGCCGCACCAGGCCGCGCACCGGCGAACGCCACCGCATCAAGGCTTCGGCGCCGACGATTTCGCCGGAGGCGATGTTCATGATCGGCTGGAAATCCAGCTCGAATTCCCGACGCGACAGCGCTGCCCTGAGATCGATTTCGAGTGCCCGGCGTGCCCGCACCATCGCATCCATGGCTGGTTCGAAGAAGCGGTAGAGGTTGCGCCCTTCGCTCTTTGCCCGATAGAGCGCCATATCGGCATTTTTCAGCAGCGTGTCGGCATCCTTGCCGTCATTCGGAAAAAGCGCGATTCCGACACTGATGCCGACGCGCATGTCGTGTCTCTTGTCGCGAAACGGCTTTCCGATGATCTCGACGATGCGTTTGGCCAGTTTTTCCGCGTCGCCCGGGCTTTTGAGGTTGAACTGGATGATGACGAATTCGTCGCCGCCGAAGCGGGCGACAACGTCCGTTTCATTGCGCAGGCACCGTTGCAGCCGTTCGGCTACGCATTTCAGCAGCCAGTCGCCGGAGGGGTGGCCCCAAGTATCGTTGACCGCCTTGAAGTGATCGAGGTCGAGCGAGAATATCGCCAGCGATCCGTCTCTCGTCTCACTCAGGGCTTGGTCGAGCCGTTCGCGAAGCATCGAGCGATTGGGCAGGTTGGTCAGTGTGTCGTGATGCGCAAGGTGGGTCATGCGCTCTTCCACGCGCCTGCGCTCGGTGACGTCGTCGAACGTCGCGACCCAGCCGCCGCCGCTCATCGGCCGGCGCGCAACCAGCAGCGTTCTGCCGTCGGCGAGATGGCGATGCGTTACGTGTGTTTTGCCCACCCGCAGGCAGGCTTCGATTTGCAAGATTTCGCTGTCGAGGTCGAGCTTTGTATAAATGCCCAGTTCCAGCAGCCGCTTGAAGGCGTCACGGTGGCTCATGCCAAGCGGGAAGTCGACCGGCCTGACATGGTAAAGTTCCAGGAAACGTTCGTTGCGCACGATCAGCTTGCCGTCAGCATCGTACATCAAAAGCCCTTGCGACATGTTGGCAAGTGCCGCGTCGAAACGGCGGTGCTGCTCCTTCAACTCCTGCTCGGCGCGCCGTTGCTCGGTGATGTCCTCGTAGATCGATACCCAACCACCTGACGCCAGCGGCCGGTGCGAAATGTTGACGATACGCCCGTCTGCAAGCGTTTCCTCATAGGTGGAAGGTTTAGCCCGGTCGATATAGGGCTTGCGAATGGCATAGAGTTCCTCAGCGCTTTGCGAGGCGATGCCGATGTCCACGCTGTGTTGGAGGATATCGAAAAACCGGATGCCGGGCCGCACCACTTCGGCGTCGAGGCGAAAGATGCTGATGTAGTTCCTGTTGCAGATGATCATCCGCTCATCGGCATCGAACATGCACAGGCCATGCGACATGTTCTCGACCGCTGCCGAAAAACGTTCGTTTTGTTCGCGCAGCTCGTCTTCAATCCGTTGCGGCAGGCCGACGCCTTTGGCCCCCCGTCGGCGGACGGACGAACCAGCCTTGAAACCGGCAACGGGCATGAGGCGCGCCTATGGACCATGGTTAACCACGGCACTGTTGTCCCTGCCGGTTAATTTACCGTTTTCAGCCGGCTGGAACGGCAGTCTGGCGTCGCGACTTTTCGATCGCCGTAAACCGTTTGAGAAAGGCATTTTGCGCCCAGGTCACCGAGCGCGGCGTGAAATCGAAGCGCTCGGCGTTGAAACCGCGCGGCCGGCCGAAGAACTCCGTCGCCTCTGCCGTCGAAAAACCCGCAAGCAGCGTCGCTTCGAAATAAGCGGCGATCTGATCCGCTCGCTTGATCTCTTTGCGCAGTCCGGCGTCGAGTTCCGCCGGCAGTGAAAAGCGCAGATGGATGGCGCGCTGCAGCCTGAGCTCGCAATCCTTGTAGCTGCCGCCCATCACGGATTTGAACGGCGAGATCATGTCGCCGATGACATATTCCGGCGCGTCGTGCAGCAGCGCCGCTAACCGCGCGTCGGCCTCGGCGTCCGGCATCAGCTCGCCGACAAGCGCCTCGACCAGCAGGGAGTGCTGGGCGACCGAAAAGGCGTGGTCGCCTCTGGTCTGGCCGTTCCAGCGAGCGACGCGGGCAAGGCCGTGAGCGATATCGGAGATCTCGATGTCGAGCGGCGAGGGGTCGAGCAGGTCGAGCCGCCGGCCGGATAGCATGCGCTGCCAGGCGCGCGGCGGCGCCCCGACGCGATCGGCCGCCATCAGGCCTCCTCCGCGCCGACGGCTTCCTGCGGAAAGCTGAATTTCGCCCAGGACGGGATGGCGAGCGACACGGGTACGTCGTCAGCCAGGATCGGTAGGCCGGCGTCGAGCGCCGCCTTGATCCGGTCGATGCGGGCAATGGCAAGACCTGTCGAGCCTGCGGTCGAGCCGAGCGTGCCGACTGGTCGCCCCTCAACGGTCAACTCTGCGCCCGAAGCGGGCAGGGGCTGTTCGGCCGAGACGATCAACACCCGGCGCCTGGCAGTGCCGCGATGCTGCATGCGCGAGACGACCTCCTGGCCGACATAGCAGCCCTTCTTGAAGCCGACGCCGCCGATCTCGTCGAGCAGCACGTCATGCGGAAACGCATCGCCGAGCTGATAGTCGCTGCCGCTTTCGGCAACGCCATGGGCGATGCGAAAGGCTTGCCATGCGGCAAGGTCGCCGCCATCTGCGGCGCCATCATAGAAGCGCTTGACGGCAGCATCGACAAACCGCGCATCGGCAAACGGCGCTGATTCAAATTGCGAGGCGGTTGAATCGCTTTCCCATAGGATGGTCACAACCGGCTGATCTGTCTTGGCAATTTCGACTTTGGAGCGCAATTTGTAGAGCGCCAGCCGGCGCATGAAATCGTCGGCCGTCTCGGCACGGCATTCGAGGCGGAAAGCATTTTCGCCGGCTCGCGAGATCAGGAAGTCGAAAAGGATCTTGCCTTGCGGCGTCAGCAGGGCGCCGGGCTTTGCTTCGCTGCTGCCAAGCACGTCGAGGTCGGTAGTCAGGATGTTCTGCAAAAAGTGCTCGGCATCCGGCCCAGACACGGAAACGAGTGCGCGATCTCCGAGCGAGGCAAAGGGCATGGTGGGAAAACGAGCCTGATCTTGCAAAACTGTCGGCCATTACGTAAGCCGCTGGCACTCCCCCCGCAAGAGACCGGATCCGCATGGCCCCCATCTACGATCTCATCCTGACAGGCGGCGCCGTGGTCAACCATGACGGCGAGGGTTTTCGCGACGTCGGTATCAATGGTGGGCGCATCGCTGCCATCGGCGACCTCCGCCAGGCATCGGCCGGCGAGACGATCGACTGCCGCGGGCTGCATATCCTGCCGGGCGTCGTCGATAGCCAGGTGCATTTCCGCGAGCCGGGACTGGAGCACAAGGAAGATCTGGAGACGGGCTCGCGGGCAGCGGTGCTTGGCGGCGTCACCGCCGTCTTTGAGATGCCGAACACCAATCCGCTGACCACCAGCGAGGCGGCTCTTGCCGATAAGGTGCAGCGTGCCACCGGTCGCATGCATTGCGACTTTGCCTTCTGGGTCGGCGGCACCCGCGACAATGCGAAAGACACCGGCGATCTCGAGCGGCTGCCGGGTGCGGCCGGCATAAAGGTGTTCATGGGCTCGTCCACCGGCGACCTGTTGGTCGAGGACGACGAAGGCGTCGCCTCGATCCTGAAGAACACACGTCGCCGCGCCGCCTTTCACTCCGAGGACGAGTTCCGGCTGCGCAAGCGGCTCGGCGAGCGCATCGAGGGCGATCCGTCCTCACATCCGGTGTGGCGCGACGAGATCGCTGCATTGCGCTGCACCGAGCGCCTGGTGCGCATCGCGCGCCAGGTCCGCGCCCGGATCCATGTGCTGCACATCTCGACCGCCGAGGAGATAATTTTCCTCGAACAGCACAAGGACGTCGTGACTTGCGAGGCAACGCCGCATCATCTGACGCTGAGCGCCGATGATTATGCGCAGTTGGGCACGCTGATCCAGATGAACCCGCCGGTGCGCGCCGCGCGCCATCGCGACGGCATCTGGCACGGCATTGCGCAAGGCATTGTCGACGTGCTCGGCTCCGACCATGCGCCGCACACGCTGGCCGAGAAGGCAAAGCCTTATCCGGCGTCACCGTCCGGCATGACCGGGGTGCAGACTTTGGTGCCCATCATGCTGGACCATGTCAACGCCGGCCGACTGACCTTGCAGCGCTTTGTCGACCTTACCAGCCACGGCCCGCAGCGCATTTTCGGGATCGCCAGGAAAGGCCGCATCGCCGCCGGCTACGATGCCGATCTGACCATCGTCGATCTGAAGCGTCGCGAGACCATCGCCAACGCCCAGCAAGGCTCCAAGGCCGGCTGGACGCCTTATGACGGCAGGCAGGTGACCGGCTGGCCGATCGGCACTATCGTTCGCGGCCGGCGCGTGATGTGGGAAGGCGACATCGTCACGCCAGGTCAGGGTAGGGCGGTGGAGTTTTCCGAGGCGCTGGTGGCTTAGAGGCTCCTGCCACATAAGACCAGCCTAACCTACTCAATCGCCTGCGACGAAGAACGTCCATTGCCCGGTCGGCGTGATGCCGACGCGGTAGAAGATGTAGGCACCGAACTGCTTCATGTTATCATAATCGCTGGCGGTGACGATCTTGAACAGTTCGACCCGTTGCCTGGCGTCGAGCTTATCCAGCGGCAGGGCGAAAAAATATGGCCAGACGTAAAGATCCTGCGGCGTGCCGGCATCGACATGGACATAGCCGGCATTGAGCACCTCTTCCATGATGGCGAGGATTTCCTGGCCTTCCGTGTCGCCCGAAAGGCCCTTCAGGAAGGCGATCGGGTCGCCCTCCATGTCGCCCAGCGACAATTGGGTCATCGTGTCGCCCTTGCCGATCAGCGGCCGGAGCTTTTCGATGTCGCCGCTCTTGCAGGCCTCGACGATCAGGTCGTGCATGCGCCTGACCGGTTCCGGCAACTTGGTAAGGTCGTAGACGACTTCGGGCAAAGGTACGTCAGGATCGACATGCGGATTGGCCATGCCGCCATCGTCCGCCGGCCCTTTCGGCTCGGGTTGTTCCGGTTCGTCGGACGGCGTCGGCTGGCTGGCTGCAGGTGGCGTCGTGCCGAGCGGGCCGGGCATCGGCACGGCACTTCCGGGCGGCGACATGTCGCCGTCGGGTGGCGGCGTGACCGGCGAGGGCAGGTCTTCGCGCTTGATCTCGCTGAGAGCGTGAGCGGGACTGCTCGCAAGAAACAGTGCAAGGGGAATCGCCGCGCAGGAAGCGGTGAGCCAGATGCTGAGGACCAGGCCGCGCGGCTTGCCTGACATCGAAAAATTCACCGCCTGCTACTCCCTGGTTCCGGGCCATCCATGTGCCCGGACGTGATGTCCAGCGGCGCGCCGTCGTCAAAGAACCGAGGTCAGTGCCGCAGCCTTTCGGGCTCGAAGGCCCCGGCAATCACCTTTTCACGCATGCGATCGAGGAGGGCAAGCGCCGAGGTCTCGCCATTGGTGCGCAGCATCTCGCCGAATGCCGTCTCGAGGGCGGCCTCGGCGATGATTTCCGGCTCGATTCCAGCCGACAGCCCTTCTGCCCAGGCTTCGCTGTGGCTTTCCACGGCAGTCAGGCGCTTTTCTTCCCTGACCAGCGCGTCGATGTCGTTGACGCCATGTTCCATTGCGATGTCCACCCTTTTCAAGCGGCGATCCGATAGATGCGGATCAGGCTTGGGCTGTCCGTTTACACGCAGGTTAAATAAGTGCTTGTAAATGCGACATTTTTTTGGTCGCTTTCGACAAAGACCGTAGCGTTTTGCAAACCTGCGTTCGATCTGATTCAAAACTTAGCCGATTAGGCCAGCGAGCGGGATGAAAACCTTCAGTTTGAGTTAATTCCACATCCGCGCGCTAACGTTTCGTTAATATAGTTGCAAAAGTGCAACATAACGATTGCACCAAGACGTCACCCGAGGCAAGCGGAGAAGTGTCGAACGCGTCCGCCGCGAACAGCGCCGCCGCTTGATGCGGCTTTGCCGGAAAGCAGCTGCCGCCCTCAGTTTCCGTAGCGCGATGCAATGTCGCGAGACAGCGTCTCGCCTTCCTTCATGTAGCGGCTGATGGCTTCCGTGGCCGACGCGGTGCATTGCGTATAAGTGCCGCCGAAGGATCGGTAGCCGCGGTTGAAGCTGGCGATGAAGCGGGCGCGCCGCTCAGGGTTCGGATTTTCAGATGCGATCAGTTTTTCCATCTCGGCCCGCCACTGGTCGCCCTTCTCGCCGCACAGATTGCGCAGGAAATGCAGCGAACCGAGCACTTCCGCCAGCCGCATCAGCCCGGGCTCGAACGGGGCTTCGGCGGCAATTGCCGGGCGCGCGCCGACAACCACACTGACGGCGAGGCATGCGGCGAGAAACGGAGATGTGCGGCTCATCAGGCTTTGTGCTGAAACAATTTGTCGCCTGCAAGGCGATTTTCGGGCTCAGTTCTCGGCGTCCTTGTTGGGGCCGAGCAGATCGTCGGCAATTTCAAAAACTGCATCCGCGAGCGGCATCGCTGTCATTTCGGCCAGCGTATAGAAGGCCGCGGTTTCGGCGTCGTCGCTGGCCACCGCCTCGCCGCCGGCATAGTTGGCCCCAAACACCGTCAGCTGATAGTCGACCGGATGCCCGTCGCCGCTGCCGTCGATGTGGATTTCCCGCAGCGGCCGGTAGCTGCGCGCCTGCAATCCGGTCTCTTCCAGCAATTCGCGCCGTGCTGCCTGTTCCAGCGTCTCGCCGGCTTCGACCTTCCCGCCGGGAAAGGCATAGAAGCCCTGCGATGGCGGTCTGGCCCGCTTGACCAGCAGCACCGTGTTCTCGCGCACGACGCAGACCGAGACTGCCGGAATGATCTTGCGTGCTTCCATGGGCTCCCGATCGCTCGATTGGCATAGTCCGTTGTGGACCGGCCGTCGGCGAACAGCTTTAACGGTTGCGCAAGGCAGGTTCCATCGCCACTTTCACATGTCACCAATTCGAGAATTGAATTCATGTGCGGACGCTTTGCCTTGACCGCCACTCCGGACCAGACCGCCGCCTTTCTCGGCCTGGCGGAATTGGAGGAGTTTCCGGCCCGCTACAACATCGCGCCGACGCAGCCGGTGTTGATGGCGCTCGCCGGATTACCGCGGGCGCCTGGCTCGAACCTGCCCGACCGGCGCTCGATGTTGGTGCGCTGGGGCCTGATCCCGGCCTGGGTCGAGGATACGCGTGACTTCGCGCTGCTGTTCAACGCGCGTGCCGAAGGGGCGGCGGAAAAGGCCTCGTTTCGCGCCGCCATGCGCCATCGCCGCGCCTTGGTGCCGGCTTCGGGATTCTACGAATGGCACCAGACCGGCGGCAGAAGAGGGCAGCCCTATTGGGTGCGCCCAAGGCATGGCGGGCTCGTCGCCTTCGCCGGGCTGATCGAGACCTATGCCGAGCCGGGCGGATCGGAAATGGACCGGCGCCATCCTGACCGTCCATGCCAATGCCGACATTGCTCATATCCACGGCCGCATGCCGGTGGTGATCCATCCCGAGGATTTCGCTCGCTGGCTGGATTGCCGCACCCTCGAGCCGCGCGATGTGGCCGATCTGCTGATACCCGCCCACCCCGATTTCTTCGAAGCGATCCCGGTTTCCGACCTCGTCAACAAGGTCGCCAACATCGGGCCGGAGATTCAGGAGAAGGGCGTCATCGAGCCTGAGCCCGAGAAGGTCAAACGCCAGAAGTTCGGCGCGAACGACAGTCAGATGACTTTACTTTAGCAAAAGCTACTATTTCTGAGACGCCGTGAGCGCCTCAATCTTCACCGGCGGCATTCTCAGGCAGCGCGCGGCGAGACGATCTTCTGTGCCGGCTTCTTCTTCTTCGCGGTGTGCAGAAGAGCTGCGACGATTGCTGCCGGGCCGATCGCCCGGTAATAGCTGGCGAGCGCCGGTTGCTTGGCGCGGCTGGGTTCCTGCTTAGGCATTCTTCTCTTCCCTGGTAACGTCTTGGTGTCTGCGTTTGCTGGCCGAATCCGACCAAATCGTGACGCTTGCTGATCTAGCCGGCGAATGTTTCATGACAGTGCCGACATGTTTAATAAAATGTTTCAGTGCCGCATTTCCTGTGATCCAACGGTATTTTTGGCGAGGGTAGCGACTTGACGGCAACACCGGGCAAGGCGATAAAGCCGGCCATGAAAACGTCTTTCGCCATTTGTGGCATTTGCATTATCGGCTAGCCTCGCGCTGGTCCTGGACGTTTTCGCCTCATCTCCTCCCAGATTGGACAAACGCCCGGCCAGCAGGCTGGAGCCCGATTTGCGCCTCGGCGCAACTGGCTCCATCCAGAGCACGATCCCAACAGGTCATGCTCAAACAAAGTAACGCACCGGGAAGGCACGTATGTCTGACGCATCGAAGAGCCTGCGCCTCTACAACACGCTAACGCGGAGCAAGGAAGATTTCTTCCCGATCGATCCGCGCAATGTGCGCATGTATGTCTGCGGCCCGACGGTCTACGACTTCGCCCATATCGGCAATGCGCGGCCGGTGATCGTCTTCGACGTGCTGTTCCGTTTGCTGCGGCGTCTCTACGGGCAAGCGCACGTCACCTATGTGCGCAACATCACGGACGTCGACGACAAGATCAACGCCCGCGCACTGCGCGATTTCGGCAGCGAGATTTCCTCGGGGGAGCTATCGCTGAACGAGGCGATCAGGCGGGTCACCGAAGAGACCGCCGACCAGTTCCACAAGGACGTGGCGGCACTCGGTTGCCTGGAGCCGACGGTCGAGCCGCGCGCCACCGAGTTCGTCGAGCCTAGGCCCGACGGCAAGGTCGATATGATCTTCTTGATTCAACGCTTGATCGAACGCCGCCATGCCTATGTCGCGGCTGGAGAAGTCCTATTCGACACCGCTTCCATGCCGGACTACGGGCAATTGTCGAAGCGCAATCTCGACGAGCAGCAGGCCGGCGCCCGCGTCGCCGTCGATGCGCACAAGAAGAACCCGCAGGATTTCGTGCTGTGGAAATTGTCTTCGCCCCAGGAGCCGGGCTGGGACAGCCCGTGGGGCAGGGGCCGGCCGGGCTGGCACATCGAGTGCTCGGCGATGTCGGCCGCCTATCTCGGCGAGGTGTTCGACATCCATGGCGGTGGTCTCGACCTGATCTTTCCGCACCACGAGAACGAGATCGCGCAGTCGCGTTGCGCCCACGGCACCGAAACGATGGCCAAGGTTTGGATGCACAATGGTTTCCTGCAGGTCGAAGGGCAGAAGATGTCCAAGAGCCTGGGCAATTTCTATTCGATCAGCGAATTGCTGGAGACGGAGACCTTTGGCGGCCGCAAATGGCCGGGCGAGGTGCTGAGGCTGGCGATGCTGATGACGCATTATCGCGAACCGATTGACTTTTCAGTGCGCAAGCTGGAAGAGGCGGAGAATACGCTGCGCAAATGGAAGCGGGCCGCCGATCTGGCGCCGCCGACGGCAAAACCGGTGCCGGCGGATGTGATCGAAGCGCTGTCGGACGACCTCGCCACCTATCCCGCATTCCAGTTGCTGACGCAGTTGGCTGGCGATGCTGTTGATTTCAACGCTGGTAGCGGCAACGCTGCCGCCGAAGACAATGATGCTGCCGCTTCACTGAAGGCGTCGCTGCTGTTCCTCGGCTTCGACGTCGCGGCGGCCAAGGTGGATGAAGACGCCATTGCCAAGGCGATCGCCAAACGCCTCGCGCTGATCGCCGCCAAGAACTGGGCCGAGGCCGACCGCATCCGCGACGAGTTGCTGGCGCAAGCCATACAATTGAAGGACGGCAAGGACCCCGTCACCGGCGAACGCATCACCACCTGGGAGGTGAAAAGATGATCGACCATCTCGGCATTACCGTTTCGGATTTCGACGCGTCGAAGGCTTTTTACGACAGGGCGATGGCGCCGCTCGGCGCCTCGCTGCTTTACATGGTGCCGCAGGAATATACCGGCGGCGCCAAGGTCGGCGGCTACGGCCGCGACCGGCCGGTGTTTTGGCTGCATGCCGGCAAGGACAAGCCGAAGGACCATCAGCATGTCGCCTTCACCGCGCGCAGCCGCGCCGAGGTCGATGCTTTTCATGCCGCGGCGATCGCCGCCGGCGGCAAGGACAATGGCGGGCCGGGCCTGCGTCCGCACTATCATCCGAACTATTATGGCGCCTTCGCCTTCGATCCCGACGGCAACAATGTCGAGGCGGTCTGCCATGCTCCGGAGTAGTGCGCGATGAGCCTCGACAACAGGCCGGTCTACACAGGCGGCTGTCAGTGCGGCGCGGTGCGCTTCCGCGTCGAAGGCGCGCTGGGCGATGCGTCCGTCTGCCATTGCCGTATGTGCCAGAAGGCGAGCGGCAATTTCTACCTGCCGCTGGTCTCGGTGCGCGGCGCAACACTCGATTGGACGCGGGGCGAGCCCAAACGCTTCCGCTCGTCGAACGCGGCTTCGCGCGGTTTCTGCGCCGAATGCGGCACGCCGCTGACCTTCGAAGCGGCCGACGGCGTGGCGCTCGCCATTGCCGCATTCGACCATCCCGAGGAGATCGCGCCGACGATCCAATGGGGTGTCGAAGCCAAGCTCCCCTATGTGGATCATGTCCACGAATTGCCCGGTGAGGAGACGATGGCCGATATCTCGTCGACACCTTATCTCGCCGATCTCATCTCCTATCAGCATCCCGACCACGACACCGAACAATGGCCGCCGGAGGAAAGATCATGACCGAAACCGTTCGTACCGGCGGCTGCCAATGCGGCGCCGTGCGCTTCCGCATCCACGGGGCGCTCGGCCGCCCCTCTATCTGCCATTGCCGCATGTGCCAGAAGCAGTTCGGCTCGTTTTTCGGGGCGCTGGTGACGGTGCCGAGCGACGGCGTCGAATGGCTGCGCGAGGAGCCGAGCTACTTTCAGTCGTCGGTCAACATCGATCGCGGCTTTTGCGCCCGCTGCGGCACGCCGCTGACTTACCGGCAGCCCGGCGCCCTTGAGATTGCCATCGGCGCCTTCGACGACCGCTCCGACCTTGCGCCACAGATCCAAGTCAACTACGCCGCCAGGCTGCCTTGGGTGGAGACGATCTTCGACGCACCGATCCATGACGATCCGGATTACTACGCCCGGCAGGAATCCATCATCTCCTTCCAGCATCCCGATCACGAGACGGCCAACTGGCCGCAGCAAGGCCTGAAACTATGAGCAGCGAATTCCGCACCCTCTATCCCGAGATCGAGGCTTTCGAGTCCGGCATGCTCGACGTTGGCGATGGCCATCAGGTCTATTGGGAGCGCTCCGGCACGAAGGGTGCCAAGCCGGCGGTATTCCTGCATGGCGGGCCGGGCGGCACCATTTCGCCAAACCACCGGCGGCTGTTCGACCCGAAACTCTATGAAGTCATCCTGTTCGACCAGCGCGGCTGCGGAAAATCGACGCCCAATGCCTCGCTCGAAGCCAACACCACCTGGCACCTGGTCGCCGACATCGAGCGCCTGCGAAAAATGTGCGGCTTCGATAAATGGCTGGTATTCGGCGGCTCGTGGGGTTCGACGCTGGCGCTGGCCTATGCCGAGACGCACCCCGAGCGGGTCAGCGAACTGGTCGTGCGCGGCATCTACACACTGACCCGCGCCGAACTCGAATGGTACTACCAGTTCGGCGTCTCGGAGATGTTCCCCGACAAATGGGAGCGGTTTCTGGCGCCGATTCCTGAGGTCGAGCGCGGCGACATGATGGCCGCCTACCGCAAGCGGCTGGTCGACAGCGATCCTAAGGCGCGGGTCGAGGCCGCTCGCGCCTGGAGCCTATGGGAGGGCGAGACGATCACGCTGCTGCCGGAACCGGAAACCAGTGGTCCCTTCGGCCAGGATGACTATGCCGTCGCTTTCGCCCGCATCGAGAACCACTACTTCGTCCATGCCGGCTGGCTGGAAGAGGGACAGCTGCTGCGCGATGCATGGAAGCTTAAGGATATCCCAGGTACCATAATTCACGGCCGCTACGACATGCCGTGCCCGGCGCGCTGTGCCTGGGCGCTGCACAAGGCGTGGCCGAAAGCGGATTTCCATCTGATCGAAGGCGCCGGCCATGCCTATTCGGAGCCGGGCATCCTCGACAGGCTGATCCGCGCGACGGACATATTTGCCGGGAAATGACCATGGCTCGCGAGCGCCTCTACCTCTTCGACACCACGCTGCGCGATGGTCAGCAGACGCCGGGCATCGACTTTTCCGTCGAGGACAAGATCGCCATCGCCAAGCTGCTCGATGAGTTCGGCATCGACTACGTCGAGGGCGGTTACCCCGGCGCCAATCCAACCGACACCGCGTTCTTTGCCGAGCGTCGCACGGCCAATGCCAAGTTCGTCGCCTTCGGCATGACCAAGCGGGCAGGAGTGTCGGCCTCGAATGACCCCGGCCTCGCCGCGCTGGTTCAGTCGAAGTCGGATGCCATCTGCTTCGTCGCCAAGAGCTGGGACTACCACGTCCGCGTCGCGCTCGGCTGCACCAATGAGGAGAACCTCGAGGCGATCAAGGCATCGGTCGAGGCGGCCGTCAGTTCGGGTAAGGAGGCGATGGTCGACTGCGAGCATTTCTTCGATGGCTTCAAGGCCAACCCCGATTATGCCCTGGCCTGCGCCAGGACGGCCTACGATGCCGGCGCCCGCTGGGTGGTGCTGTGCGATACCAATGGCGGCACGCAGCCCTCTGAGGTGCGCGCCATCGTCGAAAAGGTGATCGCCGCCGGCATACCGGGCGACTATCTCGGCATCCACGCCCATGACGACACCGGCCAGGCGGTGGCGAATTCGCTTGTCGCCGTCGAGGCCGGCGTGCGCCAGATTCAGGGCACGCTGAATGGCATAGGCGAGCGCTGCGGCAACGCCAACCTGATCTCGATCGTGCCGACACTGGCATTGAAGCCGGCCTTTTCCGGCCGCTTTGCAACAGGCATTTCGGCAGAGACGTTGACCGGCATATCGCGCCTGTCCCGCGCCTTCGACGAGTTGCTGAACCGCGCGCCGGAAGCGCAGGCTCCCTATGTTGGCGCCTCCGCTTTCGCCACCAAGGCCGGCATCCATGCCTCGGCGCTGGCCAAGGAGCCGGCGACCTACGAGCATGTGCCGCCCGAGACAGTCGGCAACCGCCGCCGCGTCATGGTTTCGGACCAGGGCGGCAAGGCCAATTTCCTAGCCGAGCTGAAACGGCGCGGCATCGACATGCCGAAGGACTATCACCGGCTGGACGCGCTGATCGCCGTCGTCAAGGAGCGCGAGGCCGAGGGCTACGCCTACGAAGGTGCCGACGCCAGCTTCGAGCTTCTGGCGCGCAAGATGCTGCACGGCCTGCCGGAATTCTTCCGGGTCACCTCGTTCCGCTGCATGGTCGAGCGCCGCTTCGACGCCAATGGCCAGCTGAAGACGGTCTCAGAGGCGATCGTGAAAGTGCTGGTCGAGGGGGAGGAGAAGATGTCGGTGGCCGAAGGCCATGGCCCGGTCAATGCGCTCGACATTGCGCTGCGCAAGGATCTCGGCAAATTCCAGAGCGAGATCGCCGACCTCGAGCTGGCCGACTTCAAGGTGCGTATCCTCAATGGCGGCACCGAGGCGATCACCCGCGTGCTGATCGAATCGCATGACGGCACCGGCGCGCGTTGGTGGACGGTCGGCGTCTCCGAAAACATCATCGACGCTTCGTTCCAGGCGCTGATGGATTCGATCGTCTACAAGCTGATGAAGAACCGAGACATGGCCGGGCTGGTCGCGGCGGAGTGAGGAAATGGGCTTCTCGATAAGCTGGCTGGGTTTTCTTGGTTGCGGGATAAAGGAAACTGCGGCCTTGTTCGGGCGCGAGATTGGCGATCGATCGGAGATTTTCGAAGCACGGGTGAATGCCCATGCCAGCGAAAAGAACTGGGCGATCATTATTCTTGATCCCTGCAGCTTTCCGAACCCGCCTCAGCAATATCTGGCCGCGATCTCGCAAGATCGGGAAGTCGTTATCGCGCATATAGAAGAACATGTCATGTTTGCACGCGCCGAACTCTGGCGCGACGGAAGGAACATCTGGAAAGTCTGGCATGGCGGCGACAAGACCGTTAGGGATTTGCATGTCACGGGTGATCTCCCCGCGTTATTCGAAGCGCTGAAGCAGCAGTGTTTTTCTAAACAGGACGAAGAAGATGTCGAAAATCCCGAGGTCGATTTCGTTTTCGAAATCCCTCTCGATCTTGCGGCGGAGCTGACGGGCTTCAGGCACGATGAAGGCACGCCCGATAGCGTTTTTTTCGAACTCAGGGAAAAGCCTGCTCAGCGTTGAGATCGTTTCGTGCTGGGGTAGACCTGCGGTACTCACTCTCGCAGGCAGCGGCAATTGTTCGACATTGGTGGTCGTGTTGAACCATCAGCGAGACTCCATTGATCCATCAGAAGTTTGCGATGGTTTTGACAGGGCGGCTGGCGCATAGCGTTGGGCCATGACCGCCCAAGCACTGCAAATCGAAGCCGACACCAAAGCTCGTCGCGGCTTCCTGCTGGCGCTTGGCGCCTACCTCCTTTGGGGGCTGCTGCCCTTCTACATGAAGGCTGTCGCGCATCTGCCGCTGGCCGAAGTCATCGCCCACCGCATCGTCTGGTCGGTGCCGATCGCCGCCGCCGTCCTGGTCTGGGCAGGCCGCACTGCCGATTTCAAAGCGGCAGTCCGTTCGCCGCGCATCATTTCGATGGCGGTGCTGACGGCGGCGCTGATTTCCATCAACTGGGGCATCTATGTCTGGGCGATCGCGGTCGACCGCACCATCGAGACCGCGCTTGGCTACTACATCAACCCGCTTGTTAGCGTCGTTGTCGGCGCGCTGCTGCTCGGCGAGCGGCTCGACCGCCTGCAGATCGCGGCGGTGGTGCTGGCGGCAATCGCGGTCGCGGTGCTGACGATCGACGCCGGCAAACTGCCTTGGGTGTCGCTGGTGCTGGCGTTTTCCTTTGCCGCCTATGCCTTCTTCCGCAAAACGCTGCCAATCGGCCCGAGCCAGGGCTTCCTGCTTGAAGTGCTGCTGCTGTCGGTGCCGGCGCTCGGCTACATCATCTTCCTGATCGCCACAGGACAGGATCATTTCGTCTCCAGCTCGTTGAACGACACTGCCTTGCTGATCGGTTGCGGACCGGTCACCGCCGTGCCGCTGCTGTTGTTCGCGTTCGGCGCCAGGCTGCTGCGCCTCTCCACCATCGGCATCATGCAATATATCGCACCGACGATCGTCTTCCTGATCGCGGTGCTGATCTTCGGCGAGCCGTTCGGCGGCACCCAGGCCATCGCCTTTGGCCTGATCTGGACAGCGCTGGCGATGTATTCCTGGTCGATGTTTTCTTCGGCGCGAAGGGCAGGCGCTACAACCGTCCGAGCCGCCTGACGAAGAGCTAGGTGACTGCCGCGATAAGCGGCGACACCGCAGACAACGCTTCCTTGATGCGACCGAGCCTCCAGAGCAGCCGCCACGCTTTCACGCGCAAGTTCCGCCTTGGATTGAAAGTGCGGATATAAGACGCCGTTCGCGCCGTATTATTCATGCCGGAGGGCAGATCGGTCGCGATTCCTGGTCCTTATGCTAAGATTGCAGGCAACGGATCACGAGCGCCGCTGTTTCGAAGCAATTGGAATAATAAGCCGTTGACTTGCGTTTACGCAAAGAGCACGACGCAAATCCGTGCGGAGGACGTCCGATGAATGCCGGCTTCCCGCGAAACTTGGTCATAGCCGTATTGGCAGCGCTCATGGTGAGCTGCGCTGGCGTTCCGGCGCAGAAAACGGGGACAATAACCGGCTATGGCCCCAACCCCACTTTACCGAAACCAAGGCCTACGCTGATCCCGACCGTTAACATCGCCGAGGCGAAAGGCTGGCAGAACGGCGGTATGCCGACCCCGACGAAGGGACTGAGAGTGAACGCCTTCGCCACCGGCCTCGACCATCCGCGCTGGCTACATGTGCTTCCGAACGGCGACGTGCTGGTTGCCGAAACCAATGCCCCTGCTAAGCATGACGAAGGCTTCAGCCTGAAAAAGGTCTTCATGGGACTGGCTATGAAGCGGGCCGGCGCCGCGACCCCAAGCGCCAACCGCATCACGCTCCTGCGTGACACCAATGGCGACGGCATTGCGGATGTGCGCAGGACATTCGCCGAAGGCCTCAATTCACCCTTCGGTATGACGCTGTCCAAAGGCAAGCTCTATGTCGCCAATACCGACGCGCTCGTCGCTTTCCCCTACTCCAATGGCCAGACCCAGGTCACCACGCCGCCGGAAAAGATCATCGACTTGCCGGCCGGAGACCTCAACCATCATTGGACCAAGGACGTGATCGCAAGTCCGGATGGACGCACGCTCTATGTCACCGTCGGCTCGAACAGTAACGTTGGAGAAAACGGCATGGCCGCGGAGAAGAACCGCGCCGCCGTCCTTGAAGTGGATTTGTCCAACCGCCGCACCCGGGTCTTCGCGTCGGGGCTGCGCAACCCGAACGGGCTCTCCTGGAACCCTGAAACTGGCGAGCTTTGGGTCGCCGTGAACGAGCGTGACGAGATCGGCGACGATCTCGTGCCGGATTACATGACCTCGGTTCGCGACGGCGCTTTCTACGGCTGGCCCTACAGCTACTACGGACAGAACGTCGACAAACGCGTCAAGCCGCAGCGCCCCGATCTCGTGGCGAGGGCGATCAAGCCCGATTATGCGCTGGGTTCCCATACGGCCTCGCTGGGACTTACCTTCTCCAAGGGCGCGCAGCTCGGTCCGGCCTACGGCAACGGCGCCTTCATCGGCCAGCACGGCTCGTGGAACAGAAGCGTGCGCAGCGGTTACAAGGTGATCTTTGTGCCGTTCCGTGCTGGCAAACCGAGCGGTCTCCCGAAGGACGTGCTCACTGGCTTCATCGGGCGGAATGGCACGGCGATGGGCCGTCCGGTCGGCGTTGTTATCGATCAGGCCGGCGCACTGCTCGTCGTCGACGATGTCGGCAATGTCATCTGGCGGGTCAGCCGAGCCAATCGCCGTTGAGCGCAGGCTGGTCGCCGCCATCCGCGTCCGTTCGATGTCGCCGATGCTCACCGCTTCGGCCCGAAGCCGGGATAGGGCTGCAGCGGCACAACGGCGGCAATGTCCATCATGCCGGCCTTGACCAGCGGCAAGGTTGCGAGATGGCGGCGCACGTCGGCATCGCTGCCGGCTTCGAACATCATGCCGCTGCCGGGAATGTCGCCTCGGTTCCAGACCTGACGCATGACACCCTCGGCGTAGAGCGTTCGGCGCTGCTCGGATTCGCCGGGCAGCAGCGGCGCAAAATCGGCGTCGGCGAACTTTTCGGTGTTGCGCGCAAGAAGGGCAAAGAACTGCATCGGAATCTCCTGACGTTGGCAGTTGGAATGGCGAAACTATTCGCCTCGACTGGCCAGACAGTCCAAGACTGATTAGGCTAAAGTTGAGACCTCACGAGACTTGAGCATCGGAGCAAACAATGTTCGACCTGCGCCAGCTCCGCTATTTCATTGCCGTCGCTGAAACCGGCAATGTCGGGCGTGCCGCCGAATTGCTGCATATCTCGCAGTCGCCGCTCAGTCGTCAGATCATGCAGCTGGAGGAGCAACTGGGCGTCGCATTATTCGAAAGGGCGAGGCAGCGCGTTCATCTTAATGCCGAGGGCCGCGCCTTTCTCGCCGAGGCGCGGGCGTTGCTGGCCCATGCAAGGCGGCTGGAGGAGCTCGGCCGCAATCTCGCCAGCGGCACCGTCGGCCGTCTCGCTATCGGCTATGTCGAGGGCGCGGTCCATGCCGGGCTTGTCGCCCGGATGCTGCGTCAGTTTCGCCGCGATCGGCCCGAATTTCATCTTCAACTGAAGGGCCAGCGTTCCGCCGCGCAGATCGAAGCGCTGCGTGAACGATCGCTCGATCTGGGGCTCGTTTACACGCCTCCTTCTGCCGACGATCCCGACATCGCCACCATGCTCATCATGCGCGAGCCGCTAGTGCTGGCATTGCCGGAAGGTGATCCATTGGCCGATATCGCCAACATACGGCCGCAGCAACTCGATGGACGCGCCTGGATCACGGTGGTGCGCCAGCCCGACGACACCAATCGCAGCCAGTTTGTCGCCGCCTGTGCGAAGGCCGGCTTCCTGCCCGACATTGCCTATGAGACGACCGATCCGTTGACGTCGCTGGGGCTGGTCAGCGCCGGGCTTGGGCTGGCGACGGTGCAGGCCAGTCTGCGCAGTGCCGCGCCGCCTCAGATCGTGTTTCGCGATCTGCCGTGGTTCGAACGCACTGTCTCAATCCATCTTGCCTGGCGGCGTCAGGACAAGCGCGCGGTCATCGCAGACTTAAGGAAGGCAGTAGGGCAGGAGTGAATGGTGAATAGTGAATAGTCAGTAGTCAGTAGTCAGTAGTCAGTAGTCAGTAGTCAGTAGGGGGATAGACAGGCGCCGGTTCGGAAGGTCTCGTACTTCACTATTCACTATTCACTATTCACTATTCACTATTCACTATTCACTCTACATCTTATCAATCACCGACTGCACGCCCTCCGTCGGCGCATCGACGGACGATCCCGCCACCATGATTGCGGCGACGATTGCTTCCGGGTCCTCGACTACCAGGGGCTTGACCCGCTGCGCGGTGTGGATGAAGCCTTCCGTTGCCATGTGGTCGAGCAGCGTCAGCATCGGATCCCAGAACCCTCCGACGTTACCGAAGACGATCGGCTTGCGGTGATGGCCAAGCTGCGCCCAGGTCATGATTTCGACGATCTCCTCGACCGTGCCGATGCCGCCGGGCAACGCCACAAAGGCGTCGGATTTCTCGAACATCCTGTGTTTGCGCTCGTGCATATTGTCGGTGATCACGAGCTCGTCGAGCCGGTGAAGCGCGGTTTCGGTCGCCTCCTTGTTGATCAGAAAACGCGGAATGATGCCCGTTACCTTGCCGCCGGCCTTTAATGCCCCCTCAGCGACGGCACCCATGATACCTTTGGTGCCGCCGCCATAGATCAGACGCAGGCCGGACTTGGCGATCGAGCGGCCAAGCAGGTGTCCGGCCTTGATATAGGTTTCATCACGGCCCGGAGACGAGCCGCAATAGACGCAGACAGATCGAATCGTGTTCATGTGATGATTGGTGATAGGGACTATTGGCGTGGTCAAGCCCTGGGGCGGGCTTTTTCTTGTCGGCTTTGGCAAAACAGGCTAGACCGAAATTAGGTGGCTAAGGGGCAGGGAAACATGAAAATCAATCCATTGAAGGCGTTTTTGTTCGCGGCCGGAGGCTCTGTCGCCGCGGCGGGAACCGCCTACGTATCGGGCGCACTCGACCCGTATCTCAATTCCATCCCGCCGGCGGAAGTCGCGGCACTGACGCCGCCGGCTTCGAAACCGGCCGCTCCGGCGACCGAGAGCCGGCTGCCAGCAGCGCCCGCCGCGTCCACCGATGCGGCGACGCCCGCCGCGCCGGCCGCCGCAGGTGCGATCGTGCCGACCTTCGACATCGTGCGCGTCGAAAGCAACGGCTCGATCGTCGTCGCCGGCAATGCAGCGCCCAATGCCAAGGTCGAGATCCTCAACGGTTCGACTGTGCTCGGCTCGACGGTCGCCGGTCCCGATGGCGCCTTTGCGATTATTCTCGACGATCCGCTGAAACCCGGCGACTATACGATCACGCTGCGCTCGACGACCGGCAATGTCCTGACCGTGTCGCCGCAGACCGCCGTCGTTTCGCTCCCCCAGAATTCCACCGGCCAGGTGCTGGCGATGGTCGAAGAGCCGGGCAAGCCGTCCGAACTGCTCACCGTTCCGGCCCCTGAGGCAAAATCTGACGCATCGCCGCCTGCCGGCGAACAGGCGGCCGTTCAGCCACCCGCCACCGGCACCGAACTGCCGGCTGCGGCAGCGCCGGCGCCAGCCGCCCCGGCGGCTGATGTTCCAGCAGCGCCTGCGCCTGCTGCGCCGGCCGCTGTTGGAGCAGCGCCGGCTCCGGCAGCGCCCGCCATACCGGCAGCGCCTGCTGCTCCCGCGGCGGAGCCCAAGATCGTCGTCGAAGCCGTCGAAATCGACGGCAACAAGATTTTCGTTGCCGGCCTCGCCGATCCCGGCCGCAAAGTGCGCGCCTATGCCAACGATATCCTGCTCGGAGATGGCAAGACCTCGCCCGACCGCCACTTCCTGGTTGAAGCGACACGCGACATCCCGGTCGGCACCTACACCATCCATGTCGATGCGCTCGACGCCGACGGCGTGAAGGTGGTGGCCCGTGCCGCCGTGCCGTTCGAGCGCGAGCCGGGCGAGGCGATTGCCGCCGTCGCGCCGGCCGAGCCGAAGCCTGCCGAGATAAAACCAGCCGAGCCGAATGCTCCGGCGACCGAAGACGCGCCGACTACACCGGCAACGGCCGCCGAAACGCCTCCTGCCACCGAGGCTCCGGCCGAAATGGCCGTCGCAACGCCTGCGGGCGAAACTCCCGAGACCGTGGCGCCTCAGCTCGAACATGCCGATGGCGCAGTCATTATCCGCCGCCATGACACGCTGTGGCGGATTTCGCGGCGGGTCTACGGCCAGGGCATGCGCTACTCGACCATCTATCTCGCCAACCAGGACCAGATCAGTAATCCCGATCGCATCTGGCCGGGGCAGGTGTTCAAGGTGCCGGAGAAATCGAAGGAAGGCGAGCCCGCCGATCTCAAGGCAATGGGCGACCAGATGACGACGGCCCCAGTCAAGACCGAGTAGCCATTCTGCCCATCAGGGCAGCTTGCGGCAGGACCCATCATCGTTTATCGCCGATAAACGATGACCAAATCCCCCCTCGAAACGGACGGAAGCCGCGCGGCAGACAAATGCGCGCCCATTAGCTGCACGCCGGACAGCCGGGCCGTCGCCGTTCGGCTTGCGGCGCTTTCGCATCCGGCGCGGATCGAAATTCTCAAACACCTTTCCGCCAATCGTTCCTGCTGCTGCCGCGAGGTCGTCGAGCATTTCGATCTGGCGCAGTCCACCGTTTCCCAGCACCTGAAGATCCTGGTCGAAGCCGGGCTAATCCGCTTCGAGCCTGACCGCCAGCGCTCGCGCTATGAACTCGACCGTGCCGCGCTCGCCGACGTTTCCGCATCGCTAGCCGCACTCGTCAATTCCTGCTGCAGCGCCAGCTAAGAAATACGAAAAGGCAATAAGAATGGCCGAAAAGACCGTCTCCGCCGATTCCGGCTCGACCTTCGGAACGTTGCGCAATCTTTGGCCCTATATGTGGCCGGCCGACCGCGCCGACCTAAGGGCGCGGGTGGTGTGGGCAACCGTGCTGCTGGTCGTCGCCAAGCTGACCCTGGTGGCCGGACCCTATTTCTTTAAATGGGCGACCGATGCGCTGGCCGGCGACTCCAAATCTGCGCCGCCGCTGCCGGTCTTTCTGCTGGCGCCGGTCATGCTGGTCGTCGCCTACAATGCCGTGCGGCTGGTGCAGCTCGGCTTCAACCAGTTGCGCGACGCCTTGTTTGCACGGGTCGGCCAGCATGCCGTGCGCCGGCTCGCCTTCCGCACCTTCGTGCATATGCACGAACTGTCGCTGCGCTTCCACCTCGAACGGCGCACCGGCGGCCTGTCGCGGGTCATCGAGCGCGGCACCAAAGGCATCGAGACGATCGTCCGCTTCGCCATGCTGGCGACGGCGCCAACGATCGTCGAATTCGCGCTCACCGCCGGCATTTTCGCCGTTACCTATGGCTGGCTCTACGTGCTGGTGATCGCGGTCACGGTCTCGCTCTATGTCTGGTTCACCGTCAGGGCGAGCGACTGGCGTATTTCGATCCGCCGCGAGATGAACGATAGCGACAACGAAGCCAGCACGAAGGCGATCGACTCACTGCTCAACTACGAAACAGTCAAATATTTCAACAACGAAGCCATGGAGGCCGAGCGCTTCGACCGTTCCACGGCGCGTTACGAGCTGGCTGCGACCAAGACCTGGACCTCGCTCGGCTGGCTGAACTTCGGCCAAGGCGTGATCTTCGGCATCGGCATGACCGTCGTCATGGTGATGTCGGCGCTCGAGGTGAAGGCAGGCACACGGAGCGTCGGCGATTTCGTCTTCGTCAACGCCATGCTCATGCAGCTTTCGGTGCCGCTCAATTTCATCGGCATGATCTACCGCGAAATCCGCCAGGGCCTGACCGACATCGAGAACATGTTCGATCTGCTCGACGTCAAGCGGGAGATCGTCGATCGGCCAGGCGCCAAGCCACTGGTCGTCGATGCCGGCAAGGTCGAGTTCCGTGACGTGCATTTTTCCTACGACCCCAACCGCAAGATCCTGAAGGGCATCAGCTTCGAGGTGCCGGCCGGCAAGACGGTGGCCATTGTCGGCCCCTCCGGAGCCGGCAAGTCGACCATTTCGCGGCTTTTGTTTCGCTTCTATGACATCCAGCGCGGCAAGATTCTGATCGACGGCCAGGACATTCGCGACGTGAAGCAGGAGAGCTTGCGTGCCGCGATCGGCATGGTGCCGCAGGACACGGTGCTGTTCAACGACACCATCGCCTACAATATCCGCTACGGCCGCATGGGCGCCAGCGAGGACGATGTGCGCAAGGCGGCAGAACTGGCCCAGATCGGACCGTTCATCGAGCGGTTACCCGACGGCTACCGTTCAATGGTTGGCGAGCGCGGGCTGAAACTGTCTGGCGGCGAGAAGCAGCGGGTGGCGATCGCCCGCACCATCTTGAAGGCGCCGCCGATCCTGATGCTCGACGAGGCGACCTCGGCGCTGGACAGCCACACCGAGCAGGAGATCCAGGCGGCACTCGATCTGGTCAGCCAGGGTCGCACCACCATCGTCATTGCCCACCGGCTGTCGACGGTGATTTCGGCCGACGAGATCATCGTCCTGCAGGACGGCCAGATCGCCGAGCGCGGCACCCATGCCGCCTTGATGACCAAGCGCGGCCTCTATGCGTCGATGTGGGACCGGCAGCGCGAGGCGACGGAGGCCGAGGAGCGGCTGCGCATTGCCCGCGAAAGCGACGAGTTCGGCGTCGTCGTCCGCCGCCGCACCTCGGAGGTGAGCTGAAAATTCGTGCTTGACCTCAACTTAAGTTGAGATCGTAGGTCGTTTTGGATCGCAGCAAGAATGCGTGGTTCAAAACGGAGACAATCGATATGAGTGGGATAAACCAGGCAGCTAATGGCGGCAGCGTGTTCAGGGTCGACAAGTTTGTCGTTCCGGCCAACGCCCGCGAGGAGATCCTTGCCAAGGTCCGGATAACACATGAACTACTGCGCCGGCAGCAAGGAGTCGTCCAGGATTTCCTGCTTGAGCAATTCTCGGGGCCAGGCGAGGTCAACCTCGTGACCATTGTCGAATGGGAAGGGCAGGCCGCCGTCGACAAGGTCGTGCCGATCATCAAGACTGCGCATGAGCGCATGGGCTTCAATCCTCAGGAGACCCTGGCACGACTTGGGGTCAAGGCCGATATCGCCAACTATCAGCGGATTCCCGGCGTGTAAGTTCTCTACGGCCAGCCGGCGCCCGGTGCGGGAGCCTCGATGCTGAGCACTTGGCCGGTACGGGAATCGCTGATCATATGTTCGAAGCCGCGCCATTCGGCGGCGACGATGAACAGCGTTTTTCCCTCGCTGCCGCCGAGCATGCAGGCAAAGCAGCCGCGATCGACATCGACGCTTTCGAGCATTGCGCCGCCCTCGCGTACCCGCACGCAATGCCTGTTGGGAACGTCGGCATACCAGGCCGCACCTTCGGCATCGAGGCAGATGCCGTCGCGAAAACCGTTGCCGAGATTGGCCCAGACCCTCCGGTTGGAGAGGCTGCCATCGGCAGCGACGTCGAACGCAGTCAGCCTGTTGGCGTGGGATTCGGCAACGACAAGCGTCTTGTTGTCAGGCGTCATCGCCATGCCATTGGCAAAGGCGAGGTTCTCAGCCACCTGCCGAACCGAGCCATCAGGCGCGACCAGCACGATGGTGCCGGGGCCGAAATGCTGGCCGGGAGCAGGCGCCGGCCCTCCGCCATTGACATAGATGTTGCCGCGTCCGTCGACGACGATCTCGTTCCACGGGCTCTTTGACAGGGGTCTCAGATCGGCATGGATGACTAGCGTCCCGTCCGTCTCCTGTCTGAGGATCAGCCCTTCGCGGCCGGACACGACAAGCAGCCGCCCGTCCGGCAGCCAGTCGATGGAATAAGGCAGGGTGGCCGGTACGGTAAGCACGATCTCGCTGTTGCCTTGGCTATCGACGGCGATGATCTGGCCCGTGCCCCAGTTGCAGAACCAAAGCCTGCCATCATGCCAGCGCGGTGACTCGCCGAACGCCAGGCCGTTCATCACTACTCGCGCTTGCCTGGCTGCTGATTTCTGCATGGGCCGTGAACCTCCGGGTTGCGCAAATCGTCGTGGCCGAAAGGCTGACGAGAGGTGCTGTCTTTCCAAGGACGGGCGGGGGCGCCTCGTGCCGACAATCGCGATGAACATATTTCCGGTTGACCACTTCAGCAGTCCGGATGCCGCTGGCACTCCTGAGGCGGCACGCCGCCGTCACCCGACCGCCGGATTGCCGCGTTGCGACTGCGGGGTGTTTCCGCTATTGAGGCCGGACCTGAAACCAAGGTTGTCCTCATCCTATGAGCCTTGTCGACACGATCAAGAATGCGTTCGTTCCGATCCATCGCGAGGGTTATCCCTTTATCGCTGCGTTCGGCGCAGCGACGCTGTTTCTTGGCTATTTCTCCTCGACCCTGTTCTGGATCGGTCTCATCCTGACCGCCTGGTGCGCCTATTTCTTCCGCGATCCCGAGCGTGTCACGCCGATCGACGACCGCCTGGTGGTGAGCCCGGCCGACGGCATCGTCTCGGCGGTCGGCCCGGCCGTGCCGCCGCGCGAGCTTGGCCTCGGCGGTGGTGAAATGACCCGCATCTCGGTATTCATGAACGTCTTTTCCTGCCACGTTAACCGCTCCCCGGTGCGTGGCCGCATTTCCAGGATCGAGCATCGGCCAGGAAAATTCCTCAACGCCGAACTCGACAAGGCAAGCACCGAGAATGAACGCAACGGGCTGGTCATCGAAAGCCCCAACGGCACGGTGGCCGCGGTGCAGATCGCCGGCCTGGTGGCGCGGCGCATCGTCTGCTGGGCCGAGACCGGCGGCGCCATCGGCACCGGCGAGCGTTTCGGGCTCATCCGCTTTGGCTCGCGCGTCGACGTATTCCTGCCCTCGACCGCGACGCCGCGCGTCGCCGTCGGCCAAACGGCGGTTGGCGGTGAGACGGTGCTGGCGGAATTCGGCGGCGTTGCCGCAACGCCGCTCGTGCGGATCTCCTGACCGGTGGCCCCGCCGTTCAAGAAATTCGAGGCGCATGGCGGCGGCGGCCCGCGCATCCGCGAAATCCCGATGCGCATGGTGCTGCCCAATCTGGTCACCGTGCTCGCCATCTGCGCCGGCCTGTCCGGCATCCGCTTCGGCTTCGAAGGCCGCTTCGAGCCGGCGGTGGTGATGGTGCTGCTCGCCGCCTTCCTCGACGGTATCGACGGCCGCCTGGCGCGAATGCTGAAGGCGACCTCCAAATTCGGCGCCCAGATGGATTCGCTGGCCGATATCGTCAATTTCGGCGTGGCACCGGCGCTGGTGCTTTATGCCTTTCTGCTCGACAGGGCTGGCTCGCCGGGCTGGATCGCGGCGCTCCTGTTCACGATCGCCTGTGGGATGAGGTTAGCTCGCTTCAACGTACTTGACGAAGAGATCAACCGTCCGCAGTGGCAGACCGAATATTTCGTCGGCGTGCCGGCGCCGGCGGGTGCGGTGCTGGTGATGCTGCCGCTCTATCTGTTCTTCCTCAGGCTTGGCCTTGAACCCAGCCGCTTGGCGGCCTTCATTGCCACCGGCTTTACAATATTAGTGGCGTTCCTGCTGGTCAGCCGACTGCCCGTCTATTCCGGCAAGAGCGTCAGGATACCGGGCGACAGGGTGCTGCCGATCATCCTCGCCGTCGTCCTCTACGTGCTGCTTTTGATGACCTATCCCTGGTATACGCTGACGGCGTCGGTCGCCGGCTATCTGCTCTTCTTGCCGTTCAGCGTGCGCGCCTACTCCAGACGCGCCAAGCGCGAAGGCGAGAAGGTGCCGTCTTCCGACATCGGCTGACAGATTTGTTGCCAAATTCGCCCTGCGCCTGGCAGTGCAAGATTCCGAAAAAGGTCATCAGTTTGGATTAGGGAGCCGCTCGCAGAGCACGCGGCGCAGTGGAACGTGCGTTTTGGGAACTTGCTGGGCGCCTTGACCGTTTGTGGATAAATGCGTCCAAGCGGCAGCTCGGGATTGCGTCGCCAAGGTCGCCTAACAGGCGTAGAACCTGAGGAAAAAGCGAGGAGAAATGGCTGTCATCCTCATCGGCGCGCTGCTGACTGTCGCCGGCCTTGTATATATGGCGGTCGCAGCCGTCATGCGCGGGCGGCTCAGCGATCCGACCCCCTTTTCCACCGCTCGGCACAGCCCGACGCCAAATCTCGCAACACCAGGCCCAACCCTGGAGCCGCGACGGCGCGGGCTCCGTTTTCTCGGCCTTTCACAGAATTGGCCGGGCCTGCTGATGATGGCGGTCGGCGTCATTCTGCTGTTATCGGTAGCGGTCCTCTAGAGTTTTCGACGAGGTCTGGAAAACTTCAGGCGGCAGCGCTCAGTCCCAGCCTCTCGAGTGCCAGTTTTCTAGTCGAGACATAGTCGGTTTTGCCAGAGCCCAGCACCGGGATCTCCTCGACCTTGACGATGTCGTTCGGCACCATCAGTTCGGCCGCCCCGGCTTTTTTGCCGAATTCGCGCAATTCGTCGGGATCGGCATTGTCGGCGGTGGTGACCAGAACGATGCGCTCGCCGCGCCGCTTGTCCGGCACCGCCACCACGGCGTGATGCTCTTCCGGCCACAGCGACTGCACCAGCAGCTCGACCGCACCAAGCGACACCATCTCGCCGGCGATCTTGGCGAAGCGCTTGGCGCGGCCGCGAATGGTGATAAAGCCTTCGCGATCGACCGACACGATATCGCCGGTGTCGTGCCAGCCTTCGAGCGGCTGCAGTTCGCCCGGCCGATCGCCGGTCATGTAGCCCATCATCAGGTTCGGCCCGTCGAGCCACAGCCGGCCGGCGTCGCTGATGCCTTCGACCGGTTCCAGCTTCATGCGCATGGCCGGCAGCAGCCGCCCGACGGTGCCGTCGCGACCGTGGAGGGCGGTGTTGACGGCAACCACCGGTGCGGCCTCGGTCAATCCGAAACCTTCGATGATCTCGGCCTGGAAGCGTTCGCGATAAACCCGGCGCGTCTCCGGCTTCACCGCCTCGGCACCGGCGACGACGAAGCGCAGGCTGGAAAAATCGCCGTCCTTGGCGGTGCGGGCATAGTTGGCGAGGAACGTGTCGGTGCCGAACATCACGGTTGGGCGGACCTTGCGCGCCACCTCCGGAATAAGCTTGTAGTGGAGAGGTGAGGGGTAGAGGAACAGCTTTACTCCGGTGACCAGCGGCAGGATGGTGCCGCCCGTCAGGCCGAACGAGTGGAACACCGGCAGCACGTTGAGTAGGATGTCGGCCGGCGAGATGGTGATGCGGGCTTCGGCCTGCATCGCATTGGCAAGAAGGTTCCGGTGCGACAGCACCACTGCCTTGGGTGTGCCTTCCGAGCCGGAGGTGAACAGGATCACCGCCGGCTTGGCCGCATCCTGGCGTTGCAACGGCCAGCGCCACAGCAAGGCGGCTGCGAGCTTGTCTAGCGCGGTCACGCTTGCGCGAACATCCTCCAGCCACAGCAGTTTCGCCCCGCCTTTTTCCACCGCCTCGACGATGTCGGCGAGGTTGGCCTTTTCGACAAAGGCGCGTGAGGAGACCACGGTGCGGATTACCGCCGTGCGGATGGCGGCGGTGACGCTCGCCGGGCCGGCGGTATAGTTGATCATCGCTGCCACCCGCGCGGCCGACAAAACACCGACGAACGACAGCACGACGCCGTTGGCGTTGGGCAAGAGCAGCCCTACCGCTTCGCCCGGCGCGGTAATTGCCTCGAAGCGGCGGCCCAAAACCCTGGCGCCGATAAACATTTTCCGGTAGCTCAGCGCACCACCGACGACGTCCTCGATAATCGCATGCGAGGCGCCGACGCGGTCGGCGGCATCACGCATGGCAAGGAACAGCCCTCGGTCGAGATCATTGCCGAAAAGCCTGGCCTCGGCGAAGCGATCGAACAGCGCATTGGTATTGGAGGCCTGATCGGGGTTCCGCGCCACCAGCTCGGCGATGGTCATCGGCTCCAGCACGCTGATCGACAGCCGCGGAAACCAATGGCGCGGCGCCTTGTCCGCCGGCGTCAGCGACGCCGGCAGGCTGCGCGCCCCGGCAACGAAGATCGGCACGATGCGGGCGTCGGCCTGCATGGCGATACGGGTGATGGCACGAAACAACCGAAACGACTTGACGTCGGGCTCGACCGCATCCGGCAGGTAAACGGCGAGCCGGCCCTTGCCCTTCAGCACCCGCACCAATCTGCGGCTGACGAAGACATGCTCGGCGTTGAAGCCGATGGTGCGGCCAAGCTCGCGCCACGGCTCCAGCCACGGCGATCTGGCCGAAGCCTGGTCGAGGATGTGCAGCGTGTCCTCCGGCAGCAGCGACAACATCAGCGCCGGCTCGATGCGCGACTGATGCCAAATGACGTAGATGACCGGGGCCGCCGACTTGCGGGCAATCTTGACGCGCTCGTCACTGAGCCGGTAGGCGAGCTTGAACGGCACGTAGAGCAGCGCCTGGCTCAAGCGCAGGCCGAGGCGGAACTTCTCCACCACGCCGATCAGCAGCCAGGCCGCGACAAGACCCGCAAGCAGCGCCAGTGTCAGGATCATCGCCGCATCTCCCAACAATCTCACGTCGCGGCTCTTCGGTGGCCGCTTCGGGTGAGAACCTAGCCGAAGTTGGATCAACGTCAATGCGGCTTCATTCTTCCTTCTCTCTTGTCACCCTTGTCACCAGTGGGCTCGGCCGCCTTCTCCATAAAAGGCAGCTACGCCGCCTTCATCCTTCCGCTGATGAAGCGGAATTCCTGCGTCTTGCCGCCAAAGCCATAGGCGGCCGCCGGCACTTCGTGCACGAGGGCGTAGCTTTCCTCATGCACCTTGCCCAGCAACCGGCCGAATGCGGCGAAGATTGCCTGCAGATATGCTTCCAGTTCGAGCTTGGTGTTGGTGCCGTCGACAACCTTGATGTCGAGCCAAGCCGTGTTGGCGCCGTGCTGGGCCAGCGACTTGCCGCCGGCGAACCAGTGCTCGGGGTCGTGATAGGAAATGGCAACAGCTGTGATCGTCGGGTCCTTGCGCAGATGCGTGGCCGTCAGTTCGGTCAACTCCTTGGCAATAGCGGCGGACAAAGCGGCATCGGGCTTGCCGGTAACGCTGACATTGATGATCGGCATGTTTCTTCTCCTCGGTTTCAAGTGGCGTCTCTTCGCCGTCGACAAATCATGCCATCATTCTTGCGTCATGAAAATCGAATTGTTTTTGATAAATACTTTGATATTATCGAATTATGCAGGCGCTCGATCCCGACCTCCTCAAGACTTTCCTCGCGTTCGTCGATGGCGGCTCGTTGGCGCAGGCTGCGTCGATCGTCGGCCGCTCGCCGTCCGCAGTGACCGCGCAGATGCAGCGGCTGGAGGATGTTGTCGGCGAACCGCTGCTGGTGCCGCAGGGGCGAGGCCGTAGCCTGACGCCGGCGGGCGAGGATCTGGTCGGCCATGCGCGGCGCATTCTTGCTGCGCACCGCGATGCATGGCTGGCGCTGAAGGGGGCGCGTGCCAATGGGCGCGTCGCCATCGGCACGACGCAGGATTTCGCCGACAGCGGCTTGCCACAACTTCTCAGGGCCTTCGCTGTCAGCCATCCGCGCGTCAGGATCGAATTGCGCGTCGGCCGCTCCGCCGAACTGGCGCAGGCTCTGCAAGCCGGCACCCTTGATCTGGCCATTGCCATGCGACAGGTGCCGACGCGGGACGAAGTCGGCGTGCTCAGGGAGCCAATGATCTGGCTTTGCTCTCAGAACGGGCTGGCCACCCGCCAGAAGGAATTGCCCTTGGCGCTGCTCGATCCCCATTGCGGGTTTCGCGAAGCGGCGACCAGTGCACTGGATGCGGCCGGCCGTCGCTACCGCATTGCTGCCGGGAGTGCCAGCCTGGCCGGCCTGCGTACGGCGGTGCACGCCGGCATCGCCTTAACGTTGAGGACGGCGCGCTTCGCTCATTCCGGCATCGTCGAGGCGCCGCGCGATCTTGATCTGCCGCCGGTGCCGATCGCGGAATTCGCCATCCGCTTGCGTGAGGACGCCGACCGGCCGGCGCAGGATCTGGCCGCGTTGTTCAGCGGCAACCTGGCCTTGGCCAATTGAGCCAGCAAAGAAAAAGCCGACCTTGCGGTCGGCTTCTGAGTAGGACGGGCCGAGGGGTTTGGGGGGACTTGGGGTGGCCCGTCGCAGCCATAATGCCTGAGCCCGATGATGGTTCCATGACTTTTCAAATTTATTTTCAGGAACGGATTTCCCGTGATCGGACCACCAACTCGCCCTCGGGCGCGGCGAGGATTTGGTCAGGCATCCGCAGCGCGCTGCCTGGCCATCAGCCAGTCGCGGCCGGCGTGAGCGAACACCGCGCAAAGTACGATGGCGCCGCCGACCATGCTGGCGGGCGGCGGGATCTCTGCGAGGAACAGGAAGGCGAACAGGATCGCGAATGGCACTTCGGCCGAACCCAGCAATCCGGACTCGGCTGCCGGAATGAGCCGGGCGCCCTCCGTCCACAGGATCGAGGCCAGCGCGAACGAGGAGCCGAAGGTGGCTAGAAGCACTGCGTCCGTGGCCGAGACGGCCAGCGGATCGGTGACGAACCAGCCGAGCACGAACAGAAGGAATGCCGACACCGCACCCGCCCACACCACAGGCGTATCGCGAAAGGCGCGCACCATGATCATGTAGAGAGCGCTGCCGATCGTCATCAGCAGCGCCAACCCGTCGCCGAACAGATGGCCGGTGCCGAAGCCCGACCAGACCATGATTGCCACCCCGCACAGTGACACGGCGGCGGCGGCAAGCGTCTGCAGCCGGAACGGTTCGCGCACCAGCAGCAAGGCCAGCAGCGCGGTGACGAAAGGGGCGGTGGCATAGATGATCGCGACATTGGCGACAAAGGTGAACTTGAACGCCGAGATGAAGGCGATGCTGGCGAGCGCGCCCTCGATCGCCAGCAGCCAGCCGCGCCAGCCGAGCCGCAGGCTGTCGCGACCGCCGGAGCGGTGGCGGCGCCATAGCACATAAAGGCTGATCAGGATCGAGCCAACGAAGCCGCGCCAGCAGGTAATGGTCAGCGGGTCGGCATGGATCGATTTGGTCAGCACGCCGGTGAGGCCGAAGACGGCCGCCGACGCCGAGACCAGGATGATGCCAAGGGTACGTTCGCGGGCGCTTTCCACCGTGCCTGGCATGTCCAGCGATTCCGTCATCTCACCAGCCTACGCTGCCCAGTCCTGACACCATAGTGTCAGCAACGGTTGCCTCATTCTAAAGCCGCTTGCGGAAGTGTTCGTTGCCGATGATCAGCAGGCCGGCCGTAAAGATCAGCGCGGCTCCGAGAAGTACCTCGCGGCGCGGCACGTCGCCCCAGATCGCAAAGCCGAGCGCGAAGGCCCAGACCAGGGACGTGTATTCGAACGGCGCCACGATCGACACCGGCGCCCGCTTCATACCTTCGAACAAGAGGTATTGCGCGACGCCGCCCAACGCGCCGACGCTGAGCAGCAGCAGCATCTGGTTCCAATCGGGTCTCTGCCACAAAAGCAGGGCCGGCACCGCCGAAAACACCAGGAAGTAAAAATTATTGAGGATGAGCTGGATTGTCGTGCGCTCTGCCATCGCCGTCTTGCGCAAAAGCACGATGGCGATGCCCCAGAGCAGGGCGGCGGCGAGCACCAGCAGCATCGGCATCGACAGACCGAGATGGGCGGGGTCACAGGCCACGAAGACTCCGGCAAAACCGATCAGAACCGCCAGCCAGCGCAACATCGGCACTTTTTCACCGAGCATCAGCACCGAAAGCACGGTGACGATGATCGGCGCGGCATAATAGATGGTCGTTAGTTCTGCCAACTGGAGATATCTGGCGGCGTTGTAGTAGCAGAGCCAGGCGGCGAGTGTGAAGGCGCTGCGCACGAACATCGGCCTGACGATCCGCGAGCGTGCAGTGTCGTCGAACAGCTGGCGCCCGCCAAATGCCGCACATGCGATGAGAACGATGGCGCTCCGGATGAACATGATCTGCCAGACACTTATGCCGACGACCAGCAGCTTGATCGAGGCGTCCTGCATCGAAAACAGCAGGTAGGCAGCCCCGGTGAACAGGATGCCGGCACGAACCCTTTCGCGGGTGTCCAGAATGGCGATATCGGCCATATGTCCGGCGGCCTTACGAATGTGTTGCGAGAGACGGTGTGAAGGCGTTGGATGTCGGGCGCCCGTATCGTCAGGCTATACGGGCGAAATCTTGCCAAGCGCTACGCCAGCGGGGACTTGCGTTTGGGGCAGGCGGCATCGCCGTTGCGCAGCGATGCCGGGCAACTATGGGAGAGAAACGAAAATGGACGCGATCGCATTGAAGGCCATGCAGGCGCCGCTGAAGGAGGCCTATCGCGACGACGCCTCGCGCGCGCTGATTACTCTACGGGCCAAGGGCTCGATCGACGACCAATCGATCGCCTGCAAGGTCGAGACGGGCCGGGCGCTCGCCGTTGCCGGGCTGCATCCGGCAACCGGCGGTTCCGGCCTCGAACTCTGCTCCGGCGACATGTTGTTGGAGGCGCTGGTGGCTTGCGCCGGCGTCACGCTGAAGGCGGTGGCCACGGCGCTGGAATTCAAGCTTGGGGCCGCTACGGTGGAAGCCGAAGGCGATCTCGACTTTCGCGGCACGCTTGGCGTGGCAAGGGATGCGCCGGTTGGCTTCCGCGCCATTCGGCTGACATTCGGTCTCGACACCGACGAGCCGCAGGAGCGCATCGATGCGCTGATCAAGCTGACCGAGCGCTACTGCGTGGTGTTCCAGACCATCAACCAGAAGCCAGAACTGACCGTGAACGCACGGCGCTGAGGTTGCTGATGTCCCCCCTTGAGGGGGAGATGGCCGGCGGCCAGAGGGGTCGCCACGCGTGGAGCGCCAGCGTTCCTTTGTCCGCGATGGAGAGCCGCGTCAGGACGTGCCGACCCCTCTGCCGCCTTCGGCGACATCTCCCCCTCGAGGGGGGAGATTAAGCTCTACTGCGCCGACGGCTCCTCGGCATCGCCCTCGTCGGTGAATGGCGAGGCGCTCGGCACGCACTGCACCGACCAGCCGGCCGGCGTCGGCTGCTTCTGGTATTCGGTGACGGCGGAGGTGCATTGTTCGCGGGTGTCGAAGGTGCTGGGCAGCACGACCATGCCGCCTTGCGGACCAGCAATGACCAGATACCAAACCAACGCTACGCTCGGAGCCGCCATAGGATTTCCTCAATTTGTTTGTTGTGGGAGTCGACGCGATCCTATCAACTCCGGACAAGCGGCGAAAGCTGGGCCGGAGCGCGGCGTAAAGCCACGGCATCACAGCCGCGTGATATCGCCCATCTACTCCGGCTGCCGGTAGGTGACAAAGCGGTTATGCTTGGCTTGGAAGATTAGTCCCGTCTCCTTGAGCTCAGGATCAGCCAGCGGCACGATGCGCTTCGCGATCTCCGAGGGATGCGGCAGCGTTTCCGGATCCTCGCCGGGTACGGCCTGCGCCCGCATCGCAGTGCGCGTCGCACCTGGGTCGGCGGCGTTGACCCTGAGCGGCAGGTTTTCCGTCTCATGCGCCCACGAACGCATCATGGTCTCGACCGCCGCTTTCGACGCTGCGTAGGGGGCCCAGAAGGCGCGTGCCGTATGGGCGGCGTTGGAGGACAGCACGATGGCGCGGCCGGCGTCGGAGAGCCTGAGCAGCGGGTCGACCGAGCGGATCAGCCGCCATGTCGAAGTGACGTTGATGGTCATCACCTTTTCGAAGGTCTTGGCCTCGACATGGCCGATCGGCGAAATGACGCCGAGCACCGCGGCGTTGGCGACCAGTATGTCGAGCTTGCCCCAGCGCTCGTGGATGGCGCCGCCCAGCCGGTCTATCCCCGTCATGTCGGCAAGATCGAGCGGGACCAGCGTCGCCTGTCCGCCACCCGCCTTGATCTGGTCGTCGAGCTCCTCCAATCCGCCGACGGTGCGGGCAACCGCAATCACATGCGCACCAGCGGCGGCAAGTTCCAGGGCGATGAAGTAGCCGATGCCGCGCGAGGCACCGGTGACGACCGCGACGCGGCCGGAGAGGTCAAGGGCAGAAATCATGAGGTCACTCTGAAGATCAAAGGTTACGGAGACCAGCTACTATCATAACCGGTCGGAAACCAGATTCCCCGACGCAGGTAATGGCCGATATTCGGCCTGACATGGTTCTGGTCCAGGGTGTCCAGATCGGGGATGATCTCGATCCTGTAGGCGGTTGGAAATTTTCCGCTGGCAAACAACCGTGTTTTGGCGAGATCTACCGCATCCGTTTCGTCTTCTGCGGTGATGCCGACGCCCATCGGAAAACCGTGGCGGCGTCCTTCTTCAAAATCCAGCCAGAACAGCTTCAGCATTGAAGCAGCGTCTGCTAAGACCCGCCCGCCGCCAACAGCGACAGCGTGCGCACATTGTCGGAGCCTTCGAAATCGGCAAGCCGGGTCGGATACTGGCCGGTGAAGCAGGCATCGCAGAATTGCGGCTGCTCGTTGTCGCGGCTGGCTTCGCCGACGGCGCGGTAGAGCCCGTCGATCGAGAGGAAGCCAAGCGAATCGACGCGGATGAACTCGGCCATCTCCTCCACCGACATGCGCGATGCCAGCAGCTTCGATTTCTCCGGCGTGTCGACGCCGTAAAAGCAGGAGGCGCGCGTCGGCGGCGAGGCAATGCGCATATGCACTTCCTTGGCGCCGGCATCGCGCACCATCTGCACGATCTTCTGGCTGGTGGTGCCGCGCACGATGGAATCGTCGACCAGCACCACACGCTTGCCTTCGATCATGCGGTGATTGGCGTTGTGCTTGAGCTTGACGCCCATGTGGCGGATCGAATCGCCGGGCTGAATAAAGGTACGGCCGACATAATGGTTGCGGATGATGCCGAGCTCGAACGGAATGCCCGCGGCCTGCGAAAAGCCAATTGCCGCCGGGGTGCCCGAATCCGGCACCGGCACGACGATGTCGGCCTCGACGGGGCTTTCCAGCGCCAGCTCGGCGCCGATGCGCTTGCGCACTTCATAGACATTGCGGCCTTCGACCGACGAATCCGGCCGCGCGAAATAAACATATTCGAAAATGCAGAAGCGGGTCTTTTGCGGCTCGAATGGAAACAGGCTCTCGATGCCCTTGCTGGTGACGACGACCATTTCGCCTGGCTTCAGGTCGCGCACGAAACGCGCCCCGATAATGTCGAGTGCGCAGGTCTCCGAGGCGAGGATCCAGGCTCCGTCGAGATCGCCGAGCACCAACGGGCGGATGCCGAGCGGATCGCGGCAGCCGATCATCTTCTTGGCCGTCATCGCCACCAGCGAGAAGGCGCCTTCGACCTGGCGCACCGCATCGATGAAGCGTGAGTTGAGGTCGCGCTCCTTGCTGGTGGCAACCAGATGCAGGAGCGTCTCGGTGTCGGAGGTGGAAGAGAAGATGGCGCCCTGCTTCTGCAGCGCGCGCTGCACGGTCATGGCGTTGGTGAGATTGCCGTTATGGGCGACGGCGAAGCCGCCGTCGGCAAGTTCGGCGAAGAACGGCTGGATGTTGCGCATGCCTGAGCCGCCGGTGGTGGCATAGCGTGTGTGGCCGATGGCACGGTTGCCTTGCAAGCTGTCGATGACACGCTGCTTGGTAAAGGTGTCGCCGATCAGGCCGACATGGCGTTCGACATGGAATTGAGTGCCGTCATAGGAAACGATGCCGGCCGCTTCCTGGCCGCGATGCTGCAGTGCGTGCAGGCCGAGTGTCACGATGGCTGCGGCGTCCTGCCGGCCGAAAATGCCGAACACTCCGCATTCATCATGGAAATGGTCGTCGGCTTCGGCGGAAAGCACGTCGTCTGCGTCTGCCACTGAGTCTGCCATTGGGGCTCAAGCTCCGCTAAAGTCGCCATATAAGGTCATAGCGCATCGAAAGCAACGCACGTCGTGCGGCGTTCACATAATCGACAGTCTTGATGCCCGTCGGTTTGCCGAAATCAGTTTGCCGGCGCCGGATTGGCCGGCGGGGTTGCGGGCGCATTGTCGGCAGGTGGCGCGTCGCTGTCATCGGGTGCCGGAGCGGTGGCGTCGTCGCCGGCGGCAGGTGCTTCCGCTGCAGGCGCGTCGGGGGCCAGAGGCGTCTCGACAGCCGGCTGATTCGGGTTGAGCTTGTTGAGGATGGCGTTTTCCGGATCCTCGGGCAGCAGGCTTTCCACCTTGGCGCCGATCGATTCGAGCAGCGGCCGCGATTTGGCGTTGGCAATCCAGCCTGGAGCCTTGGCGCCGGCCAACCAATTGAAAAACAGCAGCGCGACAGCGACGACCAGGATGCCGCGCGCCGCGCCATAGAGGAAGCCAAGTGTGCGATCGAGCGCACCGATTCTGGAATCGATGATCCAGTCGGCGAGCTTCATGGTGATGACGGAAACGACGATCAGCGCGACAATGAAGACGATACCGGCGGCCGCCGCCATGGCGGCCTTTTCGTTGTCGACATAGGGCTGAATGTAAGGCAGCACCGGCTTGTAGAAGAAGAAGGCCGCCGCCGCCGCAGCTGCCCAGGAGATGATCGACAGGATTTCGCGTGAAAAGCCGCGAACCATGGCCAGCATCGCCGAGACCAGGGTGAAGCCGACGAGAATTCCGTCAAGCAGCGTAATCGGCATGTTTTTCGCCCCACTCCGATCTCTTTTTCACGACTCGACGAGCCGCATCACTCTTGCTCGTCGGCGCGGCTGCGCTGTGAGCCGGCTATGCGCGCCACGAGATCGGCAAGCTCGGTGGGCTGGAAAGCACCGGCTCCTATTCCCCCGACCCCGATACCACCAACAACGTCCTCGCTGCCCAAGGGCAGAACCGCGCTTCCGAAACCCAGCTTTTCGGCTTCCTTGAGGCGCTGCTGCGCATGCGCAACCGGCCTCACCGCACCCGAAAGGCTGATTTCGCCGAAATAGACGCAATCGGCGGGAAGGGCAAGACCGGTGAGCGAGGAAACCAGTGCCGCCGCCACCGCCAGGTCGGCCGCCGGCTCCGAAATGCGGTAGCCGCCGGCAACGTTGAGATAGACGTCGTGCGTGCCGAAGCGGACGCCGCAATGGGCTTCCAGAACCGCCAGGATCATCGACAGCCGGGCACCGTCCCAGCCGACGACGGCGCGGCGCGGTGTGCCGAGCGACGATGGCGCTACGAGCGCCTGGATCTCGACCAGCACCGGCCGTGTGCCTTCCATGCCGGCGAAAACCGCCGCACCCGGCGACTTCGCGTGGCGTTCACCGAGGAAAAGCTCGGACGGGTTGGCGACTTCTCTCAAGCCCTTGTCCGACATTTCGAAGACGCCGATCTCGTCGGTTGGCCCGAATCGATTCTTGACCGTGCGCAGGATGCGGTAGTGGTGGCCGCCTTCGCCTTCGAAATAGAGCACCGCGTCGACCATGTGCTCGACAACGCGTGGGCCGGCGATCTGGCCCTCCTTGGTGACGTGGCCGACCAGAACGATCGCCGCCCCTGTGGACTTTGCGTAGCGGATCATCGCTTGTGCGGCGGCGCGCACCTGGGTCACCGTGCCGGGCGCCGAATCGGCCATGTCGGTCCACAGCGTCTGGATCGAATCGAGAATGACCAAATCCGGCCGCTTGCCATCGGCGATGGTGGCGAGGATGTCCTCGACATTGGTCTCGGCGGCGAGCTCGACCGGGGTGTCGGCGACGCCGAGCCGCTGGGCGCGCAGCCTGATCTGAGCGACGGCTTCTTCACCCGAGACATAGACGATGCGGTGGCCCTTTGCTGCTAGTGCGGCTGCGGCCTGGGTGAGCAGCGTTGACTTGCCGATGCCGGGATCGCCACCGACCAGCAGCGCCGAGCCGCGCACGAAGCCGCCGCCGGTGGCGCGGTCGAGCTCGCCGATGCCGGAGACGATGCGCGGCGCGTCCTCGATATCGCCGGACAGGCTGGTCAGCACCACCGCGCGGCCCTTGCGGGCGTTGCGCATGTTGGCCGGGCCCGAGCCGATGCCGCCTGCCGTGCCTTCTTCGACCAGCGTGTTCCACTCGCCGCAGGCATCGCATTTGCCGGCCCAGCGCTGATGCACGGAGCCGCAATTCTGGCAGATGAACTGGACGCGGGATTTGGCCATCAGTTTATCGATTCCAAGAGATATTTGGGACGATCCCAGTAGACCGGCAGGGCCTCTTCGATTGTATCGAAATGAATGCGGCGCTGTCCGTTTCTCTGAGCCCAATTGTCATATGCCGACCAACACGCATAGATGAATAAATTGACCACGAAGTCGTTCTCTCGCCTGACTTCATCGTGCAACGTCGCCAGCAATCTCATAAGGGCAGTCGAGAGGCGACGATCATTGAGACGATGCATCAAAAGGAATGCGCACCCGATCGCTGCCAGAGAGGTGTCGTGCCGAGATTTGTCCAACGAAAGAGCCAAAAAGCCCAGCAGATCGTTGATGTCAGCGGTCGCTCCCAATTTCCAAACTCGATAAAGACCAGTCACTGCCGCGCTTCGAGAATAGTCGACAACATCCTTGGCAAGGAATTTCCTCACCAATGCAACATTCTCAGACGTCGGTTCGCTCGAGTAGCAAAACACCAATATCGCTGCGTTGGTTTCCAGGCGATAAGCCGACCCTGCGGACTTCAAATAGTCGGTGAGTTGAGAGCGTTCTTCCTCGGAGATTTCGTACGCTTCAAATTTTATCCTCTGATAGATATCGCTAAAATCCAATCGGATGCTCCGCGACCAAACCTACTCAAACCTGTCCGGTATATGATGCTCCTCGGCGAGGTCGGAGAAGCGGGTGAACTCGCCCTGGAAGGCGAGGCTGACCGAACCGGTCGGTCCATGGCGCTGCTTGGCGACGATGACTTCGGCCTTGCCGCGCATCTCGTTCATCTCGTGTTCCCACTTGATGTATTCGTCAGTGCCTGGCTTCGGCTCGCGGTTCTTCAGATAGTATTCCTCGCGGTAGACGAACAGCACCACGTCGGCGTCCTGCTCGATGGAGCCCGATTCGCGCAGATCCGAAAGCTGCGGGCGCTTGTCGTCGCGGCTTTCGACCTGGCGCGACAGCTGCGACAGCGCGATGATCGGCACCGCCAGCTCCTTGGCCAAGGCCTTGAGCCCGGTGGTGATCTCGGTGATTTCCTGAACGCGATTTTGCGATGATTTCGCGCTCGATCCCTGCATCAGCTGGATATAGTCGATGACGATGACGTCGAGGCCACGCTGGCGCTTCAGGCGACGCGCGCGGGCGGACAGCTGAGCGATGGAAATGCCGCCGGTCTGGTCGATGAACAGCGGGATTTTCTGCATGGTCTGCGAGCAGGCGACGAGCTTTTCGAAATCCATCTCGCTGATCTCGCCGCGCCGGATTTTCGACGACGGGATTTCGGTCTGTTCGGAAATGATGCGGGTGGCAAGCTGTTCGGATGACATTTCGAGCGAAAAGAAGCCGACGACGCCGCCATTGGCCGCCTTGAATGAGCCGTCGGCCTGCTGCGCCGGGACATAGGCCTCCGCGATATTGAAGGCGATGTTGGTGGCGAGCGAGGTTTTGCCCATGCCGGGGCGCCCCGCGATGATGATCAGGTCGGACGACTGCAGGCCGCCCATGCGGCGATCGAGGTCGCGCAAGCCGGTGGCGACGCCCGACAAATGCCCGTCGCGCATATAGGCGGCGTTGGCCATGTCGACGGCGGTCTTGACAGCGTCGGTGAAGCTCTCGAAGCCGCCGTCGTAGCGGCCGGTCTCGGCAAGCTCGAACAGGCGCCGCTCGGCATCCTCGATCTGGTCGGAGGGCGACATGTCGACCGGCGCGTCATAGGCGATGTTGACCATATCCTCGCCGACGGTGATCAGGGCGCGCCGCGTGGCGAGATCGTAGATGGCGCGGCCATAATCGGTGGCGTTGACGACGGTGACGGCTTCGACCGCCAGCCGCACCACATATTGCGCCACGGTCATGTCGCCGACCTTCTCGTCTGCCGGCAGGAAGGTCTTCAACGTGATCGGCGTCGCGATCTTGCCCATGCGGATGAGCTCGGCCGCGACCTCGAAGATTTTTCTGTGCAGCGGCTCGTAGAAATGGCCGGACTTCAGGAAGTCGGAGACGCGGTAGAAGGCATCGTTGTTGACCAGTATGGCGCCGAGCAGCGCCTGCTCGGCCTCGATGTTGTTTGGCGCCTCGCGATAGAGCGGTGTTTCCGCGACGCCGAATTTTCGTGCTGCCTCTGCCATGATGTCCCCGGTCCTGATCCCGGTCTCTCGATATCAGAACGAGACAAGTCGGTGATGACTTATCTGCATCAGTCTCCAACCAACCAGCTTTGATGCCCGCGATTCACAGCCAAGATCTTTCGGTGGAAAGAATCTCGATTGACTCGAATCAAGATAGCGAGCCTAGCCGTTCTTGAGTGAGAACAAAACAGGAAAATAGATGCCAGTCATTCCGGCAATGCATCACCCCAGTTCAGTCGTCGCGCGACCTTGAACGTGTCGCCGTCGCGCTTGGTGAACAGTCTTTCGGCAGCATGACCATCCTGTTGGCAAAGCTTCAGCAAGACCTTGCCGGAGCCCGATTTCGGCAGTGCGATCACCCGCGCCCGGGACGGAGCGGCCGGATGGCGGGAGGCGGCGACAAAGATGAATTTCTCGTCCTCCCACGGCACCTCGGCATCCTTGGCCAGCCGGTGCAGGCGCGAGCGGGCGACGCGACGGGCGAAATGGCACCAGTCGGGAGCGACAAGTGGGCAGGGCGCCTCATGCGGGCAGGGCGCCAGCACGTGCGCACCCGCCTCGATCAGCTGCCGGCGTACGGCAAGGATGCGCTGCCAGCCGGCCGGCGTGCCTGGCTCTACGACCAGCAGCGTGTCGGCGGTCAGCTGCCAGAGCTTGTCGACAAGTTTTGCCAGCGATGCCGGCGCGATCTCGTCCAGCACATAGGCTGAGGTCACCAGATCGGCCGGCTCCAGGTCGGCCAGGTCGATGGTGACGTCGCCGGTCCGCCAGGCGGTCCTGGCAGTGACCGCCTCGGCGGCAAGCGCCTCGCCGACGCGTCGCACCGCGGCACCGGCCTCGAGCAGCACCGCCTGTTCGAGATCGGGCCAGAGATCGATTGTGGCCCAAAGCACCGTACCAGGGCCGGCGCCGACATCGAGCAGGGTTTTGGGGAAAAAATCCGGACGTGCCTCGCTGACCGCATCGAGGCTGGCGCGGATGGCGGCATAGGTCGCCGGCAGCCGCGTTGCCAGATAGGCCTTCACGGCTATCTCCTCGGCCATGTGCAGGCGGCCGTCGCGCAACTCGGCGCGGTAGCGGTCCGACAGCGTCCTGGCCGCTTGCTTAAGTATCGGCAACGGCACTCTTTCGAGAAGGCGGTCGACGCCTTGTCTAAGTGGGACGGGCAGTTCCATCGCTTACGCAGCCCGAGGTGCGAGCACGATGACCGAGGCGCCAATGATGCAGATCGCGGCACCGGCAAGGTCCCAGCGGTCTGGGCGCACGCCCTCCGCCAGCCACAGCCAGACCAGCGAGGCGGCAATGTAGATGCCGCCATAGGCGGCATAGGCACGGCCGGCCGCACTGGCGTCGACCAGCGCCAGCAGCCACGCAAATAGCACCAGCGAGACGAGACCGGGCGCCAACCACAGCGGCGACTTGTCCAGCCGCCACCACGCCCAGAACGAAAAGCAGCCGGCGATCTCGGCAAGTGCGGCGGCGCCGTAGAGGAGGCAGGTCATGAAAAAAGGTCCCGCGTTGACGAGACCTTTTCAGCGTGCCAGCCGGCAATGGCAAGCGGCAATGGTGCAATCGCCGGCAGTCTACTCCGGATCCGCCACCTTGCGGCGGCGCGTGGGCTTGGGCGTAGGAGCCTTTTCACGACGTCCAAGATCGCGCATCTCCAGCGCCTTCTCGCAACTGGCCATGTAGTCGCGCGTCATCGGCAGCGTGTCGTTCTTCTTGGCGATCTGAATCTGGAAGATCACCAGATCCTGCCAGCGGAAAGCGGCTTCCGAGGCGGCAAGATAGAACTCCCACATGCGGCAGAAGCGCTCGTCATAAATCGCCTTGGCCTTGTCGCGGTTGGCGGCGAAGCGCTCGCCCCAATGCTTTAGCGTCTCCGCATAATGCAGCCGCAGGACCTCGATATCGGTGACGACGAGCCCCGATTTCTCGATGGCCGGCATCACTTCGGAGAGCGACGGGATGTAGCCGCCGGGGAAGATGTACTTGCGGATGAAGGCGCTGGTTGCCCACGGCACGCCGGAGCGGCCGATCGTGTGCAGCAGCATGACGCCGTCCGGCTTCAGCAGCGTCGCCGACTTGTCGAAGAAGGTGCGGAAATGATTGACGCCGACATGCTCGAACATGCCGACCGAGACGATGCGGTCGAAACGCTCATTGAGCTCGCGATAGTCCTTGAGGTCGAAATGCACCCGGTTTTGCAGGCCTTGCGCATGGGCGCGGTCGGTGGCGACGCCATGCTGCTCGGTCGACAGCGTTACGCCCTGCACGTCGACGTCGAACGCCTTGGCGAGATAGAGGCCAAGCCCGCCCCAGCCAGAGCCGATGTCGAGCACCGTCTGGCCCGCCTTCAGCCTGAGCTTAGCGGCGATATGGCGCTTCTTGGCTGCTTGTGCCTCGTCCAGCGTCATATCCGGCTGCTCGAAATAGGCGCAGGAATATTGCATGTCCTCATCGAGGAAGAGGCGGTAGAGGTCGCCCGACAGATCGTAGTGGCGCTGCACGTTGCGGCGCGCCCGCGACGCCGTATTGATCTGCTGCAAGCGCCGGAAGGCGTGGCGCAGACCCTCGATCGCCTTCGACCAGGTGGCATCGATACCGCCGCTGCCCATATTCTGGAACGCAATGCGCATCACCCCCAGCACGCCGCCCTCGATAATGTCGAGTTCACCGTCCATGTAGGCTTCCGGCACCGCCAGCATCGGGTCGAAAGTGATGGCGCGCTCGGCATGCCTTGTCTTGATATGCATGTGCACCGGCTCGCCGCTGCCGTCACCGAAAGTTACCATCGAGCCTTGCGGCCCTGTCACCTTGAGATTGCCTGTGCGGACCAGGCGGTCGAGAACGCGCTTCAGCAGAATATTCATGACCAATTGTCCCCTCTCGGCCAGACACGCTGTCTTATTCTGCATCAAGATATAGGGGTTCGAAAAGTTCCATTTGGCATAAAAATGCCCGGGTGCGAGGCCCGGGCATTGGTCCAGATAGGTATTAGCCGGCAAATGCCGGCGAACGACGATCAGCTGTTGTCTTCGCCGCCTTCGAACTCCGCATTCGGGTCGAAGAAATTTTCCGGCCGCGCATTGTCGTTGATGTCCTCGCCGTAGATGGCTTCGGCGGTGGTCAGTGTTTCGCCCTTGGCTTGGCGCTCGGCTTCGTCGGCCGTGCGGGCAATGTTGAGGGTGATGGTGACCTCGACTTCCGGGTGCAGCGCGATCGCCACATTGGTGACGCCGATGGTCTTGATCGGCTGGTTGAGAAGGATCTGGTTGCGGTTCACCGAAAAACCTTCCGCCGTCAACAGCTCGGCGATGTCGCGCGTCGACACCGAACCATAGAGCTGACCGGTTTCGCCGGCCGAGCGCACGGCGATGAAGCTCTTGCCGTCGAGCTTTTCAGCAATCTGCGCGGCCTCGGACTTGCGCTCCAGGTTGCGGGCTTCGAGCTGAGCCCGCTGTCCCTCGAACTTCTTCTTGTTACCTTCGTTGGCGCGTAGCGCCTTGCCCTGCGGCAGCAGGAAATTGCGGGCGAACCCGTCCTTGACCTTGACGGTGTCGCCCATCTGGCCGAGCCGGGAAACGCGTTCGAGAAGAATGACTTCCATGGTTTTGTTCCTTCGCTTGGGCGCCTATCCTCAGGATCGGCGCCGAATTGTCTGGAACAGGTCAGGAAGCTGGGGCGTCGCCGCCTGTGTCGCTGTCCTGCCTGTCGCGGCAGTTAGGATCTCTTGACGAAATCCAACCCGGGATTTGGTGTTCGATCCGGCTACGCCCGTCGTGGCCGGTGAAAAAAGAGCGGGCGGCGAACCGCCCGCGTGGATTTTAGCGGACCACGTAGGGCAGCAGGCCGAGGAAGCGGGCGCGCTTGATCGCCTTGGCGAGTTCGCGCTGCTTCTTCTGGCTGACGGCGGTGATGCGCGAAGGCACGATCTTGCCGCGCTCGGAAATGTAGCGCTGCAGAAGCCGTACGTCCTTGTAGTCGATCTTCGGCGCATTGGCGCCGGAGAACGGGCAGGTCTTGCGGCGGCGGTGGAAGGGGCGCCGGGTGGGGATCTGATTGATGTCGACCATTATTCTGCGGCTCCTTCAAAGCCTTCGCGCGGACGGCGCGGGCCACGATCGGCACCGCCATCGCCGAAGCTGCGCGGCGGACGATCACCACGGTCACCGCGATCGCGGTCGCCGAATGAGCGCGGACCGCGATCGCCACGGTCGCCGAAGCCGCCGCGTTCCGAGCGCTCTTCGCGCTTCTGCATCATTGCCGACGGACCTTCCTCATGCGCTTCGACCTTGATGGTCAGGAAACGCAGCACGTCCTCGGACAAGCCCATCTGGCGCTCCATCTCGTTGAGCGCGGCCGGCGGGCAGGTAATGTCCATGAGTGTGTAGTATGCCTTCCGGTTCTTGTTGACCCGGTAGGTGAGGGACTTCAGTCCCCAGTTCTCGACCCGGCCGACGGACCCGCCATTCGCGGTGATGACGCCCTTGTACTGTTCGACAAGCGCATCGACCTGCTGCTGCGAGAGGTCCTGCCGGGCAAGAAACACATGTTCGTATAGAGCCATAGTGTTCGTGCCTTTCTTCGTTTCTCTCCCGGTTCCCGGCGGCAAAAGCCTCTGCAACTTCTCTGACCCGCAATTCTTGCGAAGGCGGGGAAGAAAGGAGCATGACGAGACGGTCGAGAGCGGAGACACGGGAGGCGGAAGCGCTTCCGGCTTCACGCGAAGGTTTCGAAAAACCTCCGGCCCTCCGTTCAGCCCCCAGCAAGGACCGGCAGATTGCGGGCGTCTATACAGGAATTTGGCCGCAAGGCAAGGACAAACGGCTCGACTAGCGCCCTACTTCCCCGCGCGCAATGGGCCTCGATGGCAAGGTTTTGCGGATTTTCTGAAACCGGACCTTAACCACCGTGCGAAGTTCCCGTGCCGGCGGGCGTGGTGTCAACCCGTCGTTCATCATGCGAATGCAAAACGAGCCGGTTCGCGCGAGGCCGGCAGCAAGGCGGTTTTTGGGGGTAAAATGCTTTTCGACAATTTCTGCCGTTCGAAGAGCGGCAACTTTGCCCTGATGCTTGCGTTCGGGCTGCCTGCGGTTCTGACGGCCGTCGCCTTTGCCGTGGATGTGTCCACCTTGATGAGGGCCAAGGTCAGCTTGCAGAACGCGCTCGACGCCGCGAACCTTGCATCTTCGCATCTCGGCGACATCGACGCCACGCGCAAGGACGTCTTCGATCGCTATTTCCAGACCAATGTCGCCGGCCACAGCGAGTTGAGGAACGCCGAAGCAACCCTCACTGTCGAAAGGGGCCTTAACTTCATCCAGACAAGGGCTGTCGCCACCGCGGATGCCAATTTGAACTTCGCGTTCCTGTTCGGCAACGACAAGCGCATCACCGTCGATGCCGGCGCGGTCGAATCGACCAATCAGCTCGAAGTGGTGCTGGTGCTCGACAATACCGGGTCGATGGCCAGCAACGATCGCATCGGCGCATTGCGAACGGCGGCGACGGCCTTGATCGATATGCTCGAAGCGGCGAAGTCGCCGACGCGCAGTGTGCGTGTCGCGGTGGTGCCGTTCGTCACCGCGGTCAACGTCAAGGGCGAGGACTACGATCCGGCCTGGATCGACATGGCCGGCAAATCGCCGAACAACGGCGCCAATTTCCCATTGGTCGGCGGCAAGCGCGTCAACCACATGGACTTGTTCAAGCAATTGGCTGTCGAATGGCGGGGTTGCGTCGAAGCGCGGCCCGGAGCCAATAATGGTTCCGACATTTCGCCCGACCAAAACAAACCGGACACCCTGTTCGTACCGTATTTCGCGCCGGACGATCCAGGGAACGCCAAAAGCCCGAACAGTTCCTACGGCAATTCGGCGACCGGCTACAACAATTCCTATCTCGACGACACCGTCGCCACCCTGCTTCCCGGTCTCACAAGCGACATGGCGAAGTACAGTGTTTCAACGATGAAGCTGATCAACGACAAGAAAGGCCCACTGACGATCGGCCCAAACCGAGCCTGTCCGACGCCGATAGTGCCGTTGACCGACGATTTCGACAAATTGCGCAGCGCCGTCGGCGAGATGATCGAATGGAACGGTTCGGGCACCAATGTTTCCGAAGGGCTGTCCTGGGGGATGCGGGTACTCTCGCCGGAACCGCCTTACAGTGACGGCGCGCCTTTCAGGACGTCGGGCACGACCAAAACTGTGCTGCTGCTGACCGACGGCGAAAATGTTGTCTATGGCGCGAAGGATACGCCACAGAAGTCGGACTATGGTTCCTACGGGTTCCTGGCCTCGGGTCGGTTCGGATCCAGCGACCAGACCGCGGCCGCGCGCAATGTCGACGACTGGACAACTAATGTGTGCAACACGTTAGAGAAGCAGGACGTGCAGATCTTCACAGTGCTGCTGCAGGCCGACACCGCAGCCAACCGCAAGCTCTACGAGGCCTGCGCATCGTCGCCGTCGAATTATTACCCGACCAACGACGTCAGTCAGCTTGAAAGCGTCTTCCTGAAGATCGGAAGCTCGATTTCGCAACTGCACTTGACGAACTGAACGACGTCAGCCGCTCTACGGCCGTTCCGCCGCCGCTGCTCAACTCGTATGCGCAGCCACTTTGCCCGTGGTCTCGGGGAAGAAATCGGGCGCCGCATGGCGCTTGCCGAACATCATGTCGTATTGCAGCAGACGGAAGTCGCGGATTGCCGGGTCGATCTCTTTCTGACGCGACCAATCGGGGGTGGCGTCGCCCCCCGGTGCCAACAGCAAATTGCGGTCGATGACGCGGTAGCGCTCCCGCAACTGGCCGAGGAAGCCAGTGTAATAGGGATGGCTGATGCCGGCCGTCTTCAGGATATGGTAGGGCAGGAAGGCCGGGCTGACGGCGCCCAGATCCTCGGCCGGCCCGCTGCGGTTCGACCAGACGATCAGCGGCGTCTGGTGGTGCAGCAGCATCTGGTCGGCCGCCTCCTTGCGCGGCGCGACATTGTCCTTCAGGAAACCGGTCTCGACGTAGACCGGCCCAAGCGGCGGCAGATGGTCGCCGAAGAAGGCGATGACCGTCGGCCGCTCGCGTGTCTTCGCCCATTCGATCAGCCGCTCAAGGCCGCGGTCCGCATCGGAAGAGCCTTCGGCGTAGCTCAACAGCGATTCACGCGCCCATTGGCTGATCGGCGCCTGCACCTTGTGGGTCGGATTGTTATAGCGATACGGCTCATACGGTCCGTGGTTCTGCAGGCTGACGGCGAAAAAGAAGACCGGCTCGGCACTGGTATCGGCCTCGTGGATGATCTCGTCGGTCATCGCGGCGTCCGACGCGAGCGGTCCGCGTTTTTGCATGGGCGGCAGCGTCTCCTCGGACTTGAAGTCGTTGAAGCCGAAATCGGCATAGACGGCTCCCCGGTTCCAGAACCAGTTGGTGCCGGGATGGATGGCGCGTGTCCGGTAGCCCTGGCTTTTCAGGAAGGTGGCGAGCGAGGGGGTCGGTGTCCGCACATATTGCTGGTAGGGAATGCTGCCCGCCGGCAGGAAGGCGTTGGAAAAGCCGGTCAGGGCCTCGAACTCGATGTTGGCCGTCATGCCGCCGAATTCGGGCGAGAACATATAGCCCGAGCGCAGTGCCCGCACATTGGGGATCGGATCGGGCGTGATGGTGACGCCGGGCAGCTTGGTCGGATCCCAGAACGATTCGCTCATGACGACGATGATGTCGGGCTTCTCGGCAGGTATCGAGGCCGTCACCTGCGGTTTGCCGATCGCCGCGATCGCCTTGCCGGAATAGCCGGGCGGCGCCGAGACATGGGCCATCGGGACGTTCAGCGCGAAGGCGAGCGCAAAACCGTTCGAGGCATAGTTTTCCTTCTGGTCCCACATGATCGGGATGATCTGCAGCCGGTCGCGCGTCCACGAGAAAGTGGCATAGTCCATGATGGAGACGAAGAAGGCGATCAGCGGCACCGTCAGCGTCAGCCGGGCAAGGCGGCCCTTGTGGCTGAGCGACGGAACGCGGCGGCGCCATAGCCGCCAGCAATAGACGAGCAGCGACAGCCCGCCGACGATGCCGATCGCCAGGGCAATGGCGGTTCCCGGGCGATCGCGCACCAGGAGCGGCATCAGTGCCACGATCTGCCGGGAATAGAGGAAATCGGTCGGATAGAGCGGATCGCCGAGATAGAGCGACTTCTGGTGGCCGACGAACGCCAGCGACAACGTCAGCGGCGCGACGATCATCAGGCTCTGATGGCTGCGGCCAAGCACGGCGTCGAGGCCGATGAGGATCAGCGCAAAAATAATGATTGTGGTCCAGCCGGGTTTGAAGGGCTGCAGAAAGAAGTCGATGGTGCCGGCAAAGTTGCCGCGCACGATCAGTTCGATGGCGAACACCAGGATGGCCGCGGCCAGCAAGCTGATAAGGCCATAGCGGATGACAGGCCATTTGCGCGCCGGCAGATAGCCGGTGGATGGATCGCCTTCGAGAAACTGTGGCGCGGCCTCGGCTGCGCTGTTCTTGGTCTTTGCCACTTCAATAGTTCCCCGGCCCGCAACAAAAGCGTCACTCGACTGTCATCGAACTGTCACGCAAAGCTAGCGCCTGTGGCGGAAATAAGAAGAGCCAGCAAACAAATCGTGAGCGGTTTTCATCATGAGTGATCGCCAAAAAGCCTGCCGAAACAGGCACTCGGCCGACGTTGCGCGGTCGAGGTTGGACTTGACTTGGCCGCACGCCTTGCGTCACAGGCAACCAGAACCAGCAGCTGGGAGCCGCCGATGGCCATCGCATTCACCTTTCCGGGGCAGGGCAGCCAGGCTGTCGGCATGGGCAAGGACCTCGCCGACGCCTTTGTGGAATCGCTGCGGATCTTCGAGGAAGTCGACGATGCGCTCGGCGAAAATCTATCGAAGCTGATCTGGGAAGGTCCGGAAGAGACGCTGACGCTGACCGCCAACGCCCAGCCGGCGCTGATGGCGGTGTCGCTTGCCGCAATTCGGGCGCTGGAGGCGCGCGGCTTCTCACTGGAAGATAAGGTCACCTATGTCGCCGGCCATTCGCTTGGCGAATATTCGGCACTTGCAGCCGCCGGTTTCGTTTCGGTCGCCGACGCCGCCCGGCTGTTGCGCATCCGCGGCAATGCCATGCAGGCGGCGGTACCGGCCGGAGAGGGCGCCATGGCGGCGATTATCGGGCTGGAACAGGCTGACGTCGAGGCGGCTTGCGCCGAGGCCGCCCACGGCGCGGCCAAAGATCCGGCGCACGCCTTGGTTTGCCAGATCGCCAATGACAATGGCGGCGGCCAGCTGGTGATCTCAGGCGCCAGGCCGGCGGTCGAACTGGCGGCGAAGCTATGCACGGAGAAGGGCGCAAAGCGGGCGCTGATGCTGCAGGTCTCGGCGCCCTTCCATTCGGCACTGATGAAGCCGGCGGCCGAGATCATGCGGGAGGCGCTGGCGGGAGTGCAGAAGAATGCGCCGGTCGTGCCGCTGGTCTCCAATGTTACGGTGATCCCGACGAGCGATCCGGACGAGATCGCCCGCCGCCTCGTCGAACAGGTGGTCGGGCGCGTGCGCTGGCGCGAAACGGTGGAGTGGTTCGGCGCGAATGGCGTTGCGACACTATATGAAGTGGGCGCCGGCAAGGTTCTGTCGGGGCTGGCGCGGCGCATCAACCGCGATATTGCCACCAGTGCCATCGGATCCGCGGCGGATGTCGAGGCGGCGCTGGCGGCACTTGCATAATCAACTGGCGATTTGACCCCGCTCCATGCGAAGGGTGTTCGCTCAGATCAGGAGACAAGAATGTTCGAATTGACCGGCCGCAAGGCGCTCGTCACCGGCGCATCGGGAGGCATCGGCGAGGCGATCGCCCGCGTGCTGCATGGCCAGGGCGCCATCGTCGGCCTGCACGGCACACGCATCGAGAAACTGGAGGCGCTGGCCGCCGAACTGGGCGACCGGGTCAAGCTGTTCCCGGCCAATCTTTCCAATCGCGACGAGGTCAAGGCGCTCGGCCAGAAGGCGGAGGCCGACCTCGAAGGCGTCGACATCCTCGTCAACAATGCCGGCATCACCAAGGACGGGTTGTTCGTACGCATGGCTGATGCCGACTGGGATAGCGTGCTCGAGGTCAACCTGACCGCCGTGTTCCGGCTGACCCGCGAGCTTACCCATCCGATGATGCGGCGCCGACATGGCCGCATCATCAACATCACTTCAGTGGTCGGCGTCACCGGCAATCCCGGCCAGACCAATTACTGCGCCTCCAAAGCCGGTATGATCGGCTTTTCCAAATCGCTGGCGCAGGAGATCGCCACCCGCAATATCACCGTCAACTGCGTCGCCCCGGGCTTCATCGAATCGGCGATGACCGACAAGCTCAACGACAAGCAGAAAGAGGCGATCATGGCGGTGATCCCGACCCGGCGCATGGGCACGGGCGCTGAAGTCGCCTCTGCCGTCGCCTACCTCGCTTCCAATGAGGCAGCCTACGTCACCGGCCAGACCATTCATGTCAATGGCGGCATGGCGATGATCTAACACTTGGGAAAACGCTTCATTCCGTCTTGGATGCACGGCATTTTTCGTGTAATGCCGCCCGCAACCCGGCGGTTCGGGCAAAAACCGGTCCTGTTCCGCTGCGTTTCCGGCAGGACCATCTTTCAGCTTGATTAGCGGCATTCTGCCCGCTAACGAAGACAGACAACCAAAAGACGAGGATGCCCAAATGAGTGACACCGGAGAGCGCGTCAAGAAGATCGTCATCGAGCACCTTGGCGTCGATGCCGACAAGGTGACGGAGCAGGCGAGCTTCATCGATGATCTGGGCGCGGACAGCCTCGACACGGTCGAACTTGTCATGGCGTTCGAAGAAGAGTTCGGCGTCGAAATCCCGGACGACGCTGCCGAGACCATCCTAACTGTTGGCGATGCGGTGAAATACATCGACAAGGCCTCGGCCTGACGCTATTTGCAGTCATCACCGGGGAGGACCTGCGATGAGGCGTGTCGTCGTCACGGGCCTTGGGCTGCTTTCACCGTTCGGCATGGGCTTCGAGCACAGCTGGAAGGAGCTTCTGACCGGCCGCAGCGCAGCCAAGCGCATCACCGAATTCGAGGTGGAAGACCTTGCCTGCAAGGTCGCCCACGTCATTCCGCGCGGTGACGGCTCCAATGCCACTTTCAATCCTGAAGCCGTTCTCGAGCCGAAGGAACTGCGCAAGATCGGCGACTTCATCCTGTATGGGATCGCGGCCGCCGACGAGGCACTCAAGGATTCCGGCTGGCAGCCAAAGACGCATGAGGAACAGTGCGCCACCGGCGTGCTGATCGGTTCGGGCATCGGCGGCATCGAAGGCATCGCCGAGAATGCGATGATCCTCAAGGAACGCGGTCCGCGCCGCATCAGCCCGTTCTTCATCCCCGGCCAGATCATCAATCTCGTCTCCGGTCAGGTCTCGATCCGGCATGGGCTGAAAGGCCCCAACCATGCCGTCGTCACCGCTTGCTCGACCGGTGCGCACGCCATCGGCGATGCCGCCCGGCTGATCATCTGGGGCGATGCCGACGTGATGGTCGCGGGCGGCGCCGAAGCGCCGGTGACGAGACTCTCGATCGCCGGTTTCGCCGCTTGCCGCGCGCTCTCCACCGACCGCAACGATGCGCCGCAAACCGCCTCGCGCCCCTATGATCGCGATCGCGACGGCTTCGTCATGGGCGAGGGCGCCGGCGTGGTCGTGCTCGAGGAGCTCGAACACGCCAAGGCCCGCGGCGCCAAGATCTATGCCGAGGTCACCGGCTACGGCCTGACCGGTGACGCCTATCACATCACCGCGCCTGCCGAGGACGGCGACGGCGCTTTCCGTTGCATGACGGCGGCGCTGAACCGGGCGAAGCTGACGCCTGCCGATGTCGACTACATCAATGCGCACGGCACCTCGACCATGGCCGATACGATCGAACTCGGCGCCGTCGAGCGGCTGGTCGGCAACGCCGCCTCGAAGATATCGATGTCGTCGACCAAATCGTCGATTGGCCACCTGCTGGGCGCGGCGGGTGCTGCCGAGGCGATCTTTTCGATCCTCGCCATTCGCGACAACATCGCGCCGCCGACCATCAATCTCGACAATCCGGAGCGCGAAACGGCGATTGACCTGGTGCCGCACAAGCCGCGAGCCCGGCAGATCGACGTGGCGCTGTCCAACTCCTTCGGCTTCGGTGGCACCAACGCCTCGCTCGTCTTCCAGCGCTACAATGGCTGACCGCTCCGCCGGTTTCCGTCTGCCGTCAATTTTGCCATATTCGCCCCTACTCTGCCCGAGGGGATTCGTCGCAAGATCAAATGGTAGGGCGCTATGAATACAAATCCGGCCGATAACGGGGAATTCGGGCAACGGGCAGCAACGCCCGGCCCGATCGTGCCGAAGACGGCCAGCGAGGCGTTGCGGCCCGAGGCCGGCACGCCGCCGCCGAAACGCTCGCGTGCCTCGCGCAGCCAGTTCGTCGTGTTCATGAACTTCGTCATCTCTTCGGTGATTCTGATGGTTCTGGCGGCAGGCGTGGCGCTGTATTTCGGCAAGCAGGAATTCAACGAGCCCGGCCCGTCGGCCAATGGCGACACTTTCCTGGTCAAGCCGAATAGCGGCGTCCAGGAGATCGCCGACCAGCTTGAGCGGCGAGGGCTGATCAGCGACGCCCGCATTTTCCGCCTTGGCGTACGCGCCTTCGGTAATGATTCCGCCCTGAAGGCCGGCGAATACGAGATCAAGCCGCAGGCCTCGATGCACGATATCATGGAACTCCTGAAGAGCGGCAAGTCGGTGATGTATTCGCTGACTATCCCCGAGGGGCTGACGGTCGAGCAGGCACTGCAACGGATCGCCGAGCAGGACGCGCTGACCGGGGATATGCCGTCGACCACTCCACCTGAGGGCAGCCTCGCCACCGACACGCTGCGCTTCACCCGCGGCGCAACACGCCAGCAGATGGTCGACAAGCTTCTGGCCGACCAGAAGAAGCTGGTCGACGACGTCTGGCAGCGCCGAGCGCCGGATCTGCCGATCGCCAACATTGAGGATTTCGTCACACTGGCCTCGATCGTCGAGAAGGAGACAGGCAAGGGCGATGAACGCTCGCGGGTGGCCGCCGTCTTCCTCAACCGGCTGGCCAAGGGCATGCGGCTGCAGTCGGACCCGACCATCATCTACGGCCTGTTCGGCGGCAAGGGCAAACCCATCGACCGCCCGATCTATCAGTCGGACATCCAGAAGCCGACGCCCTACAACACCTATCTGATCAACGGCTTGCCGCCGACGCCGATCGCTAATCCAGGTCGTGCGGCGCTGGAGGCAGTCGCCAATCCGTCGAAGACCAGCGATCTTTACTTCGTCGCCGACGGCAGCGGCGGCCATGTCTTTGCCGCGACGCTCGATGAGCATAACGAGAATGTCGCTCGCTACCGGGCTCTGCTGAAAAAGCAGGCGCAGGACGCCGCCAAGGCCGGGGCAAGCAAGACCGGAGCCGACGCGCCGGCGGGAGCCATCGTTGACGATGCGGGCGCCACCGCCGCCCAGTAGGGGCGGACGGCATCAGGTCGGCCCTGTGCATGTCCGAGTGGATGTGCAAGGGCTGCTATGGCATTGAAATTCACATGATCCTTTCCGGAGAAATCGTTCCGGCTTGAGGGGCATTCGCCAAGGGGAAGCACGGCAGCATGAACTTGCAGAGCATGACCGGTTTTGCGCGTAGTGTCGCCGAACACGACGGCACTTCGATTGCCTGGGAAGCCAAGTCCGTCAACGGCAAGAGCGTCGAGGTCAGGCTGCGGCTGCCGCAAGGTTTCGACCGGCTGGAGCCGCCCGTCAGGCAGACGGTGCAAAAGCGTTTTGCGCGCGGCAATTTCCAGATGACGCTGACCATTGGTCGCGCCGCCGGCGCGCAAGCGCAACCCGTGGTCAACGAGGCTTTCCTGAAGGATCTGGCGGGGTTGGCCAAACGGCTGCAGGAGCAGTTCGGAGTAGCACCTGCGGCGGCCGACGGGCTGCTTGCGCTGCGCGGCGTGCTCGACATTCCCGAAACCATCGAAACCGAAGAGGCGCGCAGTGCGCTCGACACCGCGATACTGTCGGCGCTGGAAGCAGCATTGGACGGGCTGCAGCAGGCGCGCCAGGGCGAAGGTGCCGCACTTCGTTCCCTGCTGTCCGGCCATATCGATGCTATCGAGGCGCTGACGCTGCGGGCCGAGGCCGATCCATCACGCGAGCCAGCCACGATTCGCGAAAGGCTCGCCGAGCAGATCCGGCTGTTGATGGACGCGTCCGCCAATCTGGACGCCGGCCGGCTGCATATGGAAGCGGCGTTCCTGGCCACCAAGGCCGACATACGCGAGGAGATCGACCGGCTGAAGACACATGTGGCGTCAGGCCGGGCGCTGCTCGCCGCCGGCGGCGCCATCGGCCGCAAGCTCGATTTCCTGGCGCAGGAATTCAACCGCGAATCGAATACGCTGTGTTCCAAGTCGAATGCTGCCGCGGTCACCGCCATCGGGTTGGAACTGAAGGCGGTCGTCGACCAGTTTCGCGAACAGGTCCAGAATCTGGAATGATCCCGATGCCAAGCCACATGACTGCCAAGCCCCATGACTGCCAAGCCCCATGACTGCTAGGGATTTGGGTTCCCGCATTCGGCGCCGCGGGCTGATGCTGGTCTTGTCGTCGCCGTCAGGCGCCGGCAAGTCGACGATCGCGCGCAACCTGCTGGAGAGCGATTCCAGCCTGGAACTCTCGGTCTCGGTCACCACGCGGCCACGCCGCGGCAGCGAGATCGAGGGCGTCCATTACCACTTCCGCACCATGCGCGAGTTCGAGCGGCTGCGCGATTCCGATGCGCTGCTCGAATGGGCGGAGGTGCACGGCAATTGCTACGCGACGCCGCGCGAGCCGGCCGAACAGGCGCTGGCCGAAGGCCGCGACATGCTGTTCGACATCGACTGGCAGGGCGCTCAGCAGCTCAAGGAGAAGATGCGCGCCGACATCGTCTCGATCTTTATCCTGCCGCCGTCGATGAAGGAATTGAAGGCGCGGCTGAAGCGTCGCGCCGAGGACCAGGAAGCGGTGATCGAGACGCGGCTCAAGAACGCCCGCAACGAGATCGAGCACTGGAAGGAATATGATTTCGTCATCGTCAACGACGATCTCGACCGGGCTTTCGCCGAGGTGCGCGGCATCGTCACCGCCGAACGGCTCAGACGAGATCGCCGGCCCGGCCTGTTCGATTTCGTCTCCGGGCTGCTCGACGAGAAGACGGATTGATCAAGGCGCTATCCCCTCGACCAGGATCAGATTGCGGCTGAGCGCGGCATCGCGCAGTTCCAATGCAGCGACGTATTCGGCCGAGCGATACCAGCGCCGCGCCGTGTCCATGTCGGGGAATTCGACGATGATCAGCGGCCCGGGAGACCAGTCGCCTTCCAACATTTCCACCTTGCCACCGCGTACCAGATAGCGCCCGCCATGCTGGGCGATGGAGGCAGCCGCGCGGGTGCGATAGGCTTCGATCGCCTCTGCGTCGCGGATCGTGACGTCGGAAATGACATAGGCGGCCATTGTTTGTCTCCGGGCAGGTTTGTCCGGCTATCTATGCCGTGAGAGCGGAAATTCCACGCAGACGCGTCCCGGCATCACACCGCGTTGGTCAGCCGCACGAACTCTTCGACGCTCAGCGTCTCGGCGCGCCTGGTCGGATCGATGCCGGCACGGGCAAGCAGCGCCTCACCGCCGAGGCTTTTCACGCTCTGCCGCAGCATTTTCCGGCGCTGGCCAAACGCCGCTTCGGTGACGCGGCTGAGCCGTTTCACCTCTGCCGGCAAGGGGCTGGCACGCGGCACCAGATGCACCACCGAGGACGTCACCTTGGGTGGCGGCGTGAACGCCTGCGGCGGCACGTCGAAGGCAATCCTCGCCTCCGTCCGCCAGCCTGCCAGCACGCCGAGTCGGCCATAGGCATCGCTGCCGGGGCTGGCTGCAATGCGTTCGGCGACCTCGCGCTGGAGCATCAGCGTCATCGATGTGTAGAAGGGCGGCCACTCGGCAACAGTCAGCCAGCGGATCAGCAATTCGGTGCCGATATTGTAAGGCAGGTTGGCGACGATTTTCGCCGGCCCGCCGCTTTCCCCTTTAGCAAGCGCTGCAAAATCGGTTTTCAGCGCATCGCCGGCCACGATCTCGAGCCGGCCCGGATAGTGGTTCGAGATCTCGGCCAGGGCCGCCAGGCAGCGCTCGTCGCGTTCGATGGCGACGACCCGCCGGGCGCCGTTGAGGAGCAGTGCCCGGGTCAGCCCGCCAGGGCCGGGACCGACCTCGATGACCGTAACATTGCTCAGGTCGCCGGCGGTTCGCGCAATCTTGCTTGTGAGGTTAAGGTCGAGCAGAAAATTCTGGCCGAGCGCTTTTTTCGCCTGCAGCCCATGGCGCTCGATCACCTCGCGTAGCGGCGGCAGCCCGTCTATGCTCATTGGGCTGGGCTCATTGGGCTGGGCTCATCGGGTTAGGGCCATCGGATTGGGCTCATTGGATTGGGCTCAGGGGCCTACGGCCCTTGTCCCGGTATCGGCAAGCAGGCGAGCGAGCTTCAGCGCCGCAATCAGGCTGTCGGCGCGGGCGATGCCCTTGCCAGCGATGTCGAAGGCGGTGCCGTGGTCGGGCGAGGTGCGGATGAAGGGCAGGCCGAGCGTGACGTTGACCGCCTCGTCAAACGCCAGCGCCTTGGCCGGGATCAGCGCCTGGTCGTGATACATGCAGAGCGCCACGTCGTAGCCGGCGCGGGCGCGAGCATGAAACAGCGTGTCGGCCGGCAATGGCCCGAAGGCGTCGATCCCTTCCTGCCTCAGCCTGTCGATCGCCGGGCGTACGATGCGCTCGTCTTCGGTGCCCATGGCGCCGCCTTCGCCGGCATGCGGGTTGAGGCCGGCAACGGCAAGCCGCGGCTTGGTAATTCCGAAGCGGCTGGCAAGGTCGGCGGCGGTGATGCGGCCGGTGGCGACGATAAGGTCCGTCGTCAGCGCCTTCGGCACTGCGGCCAGCGCGATGTGGATGGTGACCGGCACGGTGCGCAGGTCCGGTCCGGCAAGCAGCATCACCGGCATCACCTCGGTGCCGGTATGAAGCGATGCCAGATGCGCCAGATATTCGGTGTGGCCGGGAAAGCGAAAGCCGGCATCGTAGAGCGGCTTCTTGGCAATAGGGCAGGTGACAACCGCGGCAGCGCGGCCGGCCAGGCAGTCGGCAACGGCGCGGTCGATCGCCTCGACGATGCCGGCGGCGTTGGCGGGATCCGGGCGGCCGGGACTGTCGATGAAACGGGCAGCAAGCGCCACCACCGGCAGCGCGCGCGAAAACATCCCCGGCGCTTGCGCCGGCGTTGTCTCGGCCATCGCAATATCGGCGCCGAGCCTGTGCGCCCGCGCGGCGATCAGTGCCGGGTCGGCAAGAAGATAAAAAGACGGAACGCCAGCGCTATCGCGCGCCTGCCAAGCGGCGATGGCGATGTCCGGCCCCACACCGGACGGATCGCCGACGCTCAACGCCAGCGGAAGCTCTGCGTCAGGCACGGCTATCGCGACTTCAGCGCTCGATGATGCGGGCTTTCTTCCGCAACTCCTCGACATATTTCTTCGAGATCTCGTCGGCGTTCTTGTCGCTCGAACCTTCACTCTGGAACACCATCTGCGCGGCTTTGTCGTCTGACACTTCGCGCGACGAGCAGATGCCGATGAATTCGACGCCGCGGTCGGTTTCGCGCGTGGTGGTGGCGCCGCCGACCTTTGTAGCCTTTATCTGCTCGGCCCAGTCCGCCGGCAATTGCGGCGCCAGCACCCGGCCGAGATCGCGAACGGTGACATCCATCAGGCCCTTGGCGAATTCGCGCGTGGTGTTGCAGCCGTTGAAGCGGGCGCGCATGGCATCGGCTTCGCGTTTGCGCTTGGACAGCGTCGCGCTTCGCTCGGCGGCCGGCACCACGAAGATGACCTGCTGCAGCATGTACTCGGTGGCGCTCGGTTTGCTACCGCCATGCTCGAGCATGCGCTTGACGAGGTCCTGCTCGCTCATGGCGCCGCCGCCGTCGCCGGAACGGTAACGCGCGGTCAGCGCCTGGTTCCAGGCCATCTGCGCCCGGATAAACTCCTTGAAATGCTCCTTGGAGACGCCGGATTGCGCCATGGCGCCGTCAAGCTGCTTGAGCTGCATCTTGTTGCTCGTGGCGAAACGCTGATAAGCGGCATCGACCTGCGCGTCGCTGATGCGGATGCCGAGCCGCCGGGCTTCGGCTATGCGCAGCGTCTGGTCGATCATTTCCTGGCCGGCATCGCCCTTTCTGTGCTGCAGGCGCAGGAAAGCGGCCCGATGCTGGATGTCGCCGGTGGTGATCGGTATATTGTTGACGACGTATTTGATCTCGGTGGCGAAAACCGGCCGCGTCACTGCGGTGATCGAGACCGCCACCAGCAGCGCGAACCCTGCCGAAAAGAGGTATTTCCTCATCGAAAGCATCCCAATTCCATCCCGATTCGGCCCAACCTATCCCAGTTCAGGCCGCCGAAATTCGTGCCTGCTCTATGCGGCGAAACAATGTCGTCCGCCAGCCGCCCCGTTGCCGACTGCTGCCCCGTTATTGGATGGTGTCGATGGAGCGTTGCGACGAGCCGAAATCGCCGAGCGTGCGGAACGACAGGTTGAAGCCGACGTTCTGCGATACTTCCTTGGTGTTCAGGTCACGTCTTTCCGAAAACGTCATCAAATAGGTAAAGCACGAATCACTATAGGCAAAGCCGACCCCGTCCTTGACCAGAATGCTCTGCTCCAGATCATATGTGCCGGTGCCAAAGACGCGCCAATTCTCAGCAAGATGTGTCGAGGCGCCGAGCGTAACCTCATGGCGATCTGTCGAGAAGCCATAGAGCGGCTGCGCCTGGATGAAGGCGTACTTGGCGCTCAGCGATACCGGCAGGCCTGAAAAGGCGGCCTTTACCTCAGCGCGGCGGATCTCGAAACTTTGCTCGTCGAAACGGCCGCTGACCGAGCCGGAAAACCCGCTGGGGCTGTTGAAGCCGACAAGGCCGACATAGTCGGAGGTTGCAGTCTCAAGACCCGAATAGGCGCCGACATTGACCAGGTCCGGCGTGCCGAACGAGTTCTGGCCGCCGAGTTGGTAGGATTGGCCGAACACCGCATTGGTGCTCCAGCCATTGTCGTATGCGCCGGAATAGCGCAGCCCGACATTGGCGCGTGTGCCGCCTTCCATGCGGTCATAGCCCGAGAATTTGTCGCGCTCGAACAGCGTCGTGGCGTCGAAGACGAAGCTCTGGGCGTCCTCGTTGGGGACCGCCAGCCCGCCGACATATTGCTCGTTCGGACGCATGAACACTTGCGCCATCGGTTCGAAGATATGGCTGGAACTGGTCATCGAGAACAGCACCGGCCAGCGCATCTCAAGGCCGGCGGTCGCCATGTAGCGGGCAAGCGATGAACGCATATCGTCCTCAACGCCGAGATTGGTCGCCATCTGGTTGATGGCGTCGAGCGAGGCCGAGGAGGCGTTGACATAGCCGGCGTCGCCGCGCAGCGCCAGGAGCGGCGTCAGCAGCAGCCCGCCATCGGTGGTGAAGGTGCGCTTCCATTCGGCCTCCGCGGTAAGGCGGCCGGATTGACCGTCGATGCCGCGGACGTTGTTGACGGACGAAGGGATGCTCGAATTTGCAAGAGCAGTATCGAGCCTGTCGCGGTCTATGACCCGCGCGTTGACGTCGAACGACAGCTGCCCGCCGGCCACCGGCGTGTCGGGGATATAGGCGTAGTCGAGCGAGGGCAGCACCCAGGGCTGCTTGGCGGCGCGGGCGGTCGGATCGCTGGCGAGCGTGTCTTCTTGAACGTCGAAGTGCATGGCGCGCACATCGAAATAATTGCGATCGTTAAGCCCCGTCAGGTACACCTCGGAGCGGTGTACGCTATCGTTGAAGCCGTCGATGTCGTAGGTGCGCGAGAAATTCTTGTCGCTCTGCAGCAGGATGTCCCAGCCGAAGTCCCAGCGCGGGTTGATGGCGAACTGGCCTTGAGTGCCCATCATGCCGCGGAACCTGTTCGGGTCGCCCCCGGTACCCGAACTGACGTTGTGGCCATTGTCGTCGACGAAGGCGTCGGGATTCTCTTGCCGGATGCCCGCAATCTTCAGGCTGTACTGACCGTTGTTGAAGCGCTGCCTCCACTCGGCCTCACCGAGGAAACCCTGCTTGGTATAGCCGCTGCCGGTGACAGTTAGATCGTAGGTCGGCGAGAGCGCGAAATAATAGGGGACTTTAACACCGACGCCGAGATCGCTCTTGTAGGCGACGCCGGGGATCAGGAAGCCGCTCTTGCGCTTGACCGTCGGGTCGGCGATCTCGAAAGCCGGCAGATAGGCCAGTGGAAAGCCGAAGAACTCGAAATTCGAATTCTCGAAGCGAACCGTCTTCTTCTCGCCGTTCCAGATGATCTTCCTGGCCTTGATGCGCCAGGTCGGCGCTTTGTCGGGCTTGTCCTCGCACGGCTCGCAGGCAGTGTAGACGCCATTGTGGAACGTCGTCAGCACGCCGCCCATGCGCTCCGCGCTTTCGGCGGCGAAATACGCCTTGTCGATGGTCTCAACACGCAGCGCGTTGACGAAGCCGTCCGCGAAATCGTCGGTGATGTCGGCATGCTGCGAATAGATCTTGGTACCGTCGCTATTGACGACTTCGACATTGCCGCTGGCGACGAGGCGTTTGGTGTTGCGGTTGTATTCGACCCGCTGGGCGACGAGACGGTTGCCGCCATAGTCGATCTGGACGCCGCCGACGGCCGTCACGGTCTGCTTGTCGTTGTCGTAGACCAGCGTATCGGCTGCAAGCAGCATCTGCGTGCCACTCGGAACCTTCGTTGCCAGTTCACTGACGTCCTGGGCGAAAGCCGGAGCAACCGGGGCGGCGCCGGCAAGCAGGCATGCCAAGGCGCTCGCCGCAGAGAGGCGTGCCAAACCGGCGTGCCTATGGCTGCGCAAAACCGCCTCCCTCACTAGCCGTCTTCCTTGTATAGCAGGAATGTCACCCCGAAGAACATAGCCACGACAACCGGGACCCAAGCCGCTACGGCAGTGGGTACGAATCCCGCTACGCCGAATGCCTTGACCAGCACCGAAACGACATAAAGCAGAAAGCCGGCCACGATGCCACCCAGAATCATCGTCGCCGACTGCCCCATCCTCGCAAATCGCATTGATACCGTTGCCGCAATCAGCGTCATCGCGACGAGCAGGAAGGGCAGCGCAATCAGGGAATCGAACTGCATGGCGAAGGCATTTGCCTTGAGGCCGAAGGAGCGGGCCACCTCGATCTTGCCGGGCAGATCGTAGAACGGGATGGTCTCAGGGCGCGCCAACCGCTCTTGCACGAATTCCGGCTTGAGATCGGTCGGCAGCCGATCGCTGGGTAACGACTGGATGGTGCCGTCCCGGAACACCTTGACGTCCTGCAATTCCCAGTAGCCGTCCCGCAAAAAGGCGTGGGCGGCATCCTTGCGCTCGATGATGTCGCCTTGCGGGCTGAAACTGAAGAAGACCGCGTCGGCCATCTCCAGGCCTTGATTGAGAATGGCGCGCGCGCCGATGATGGTATCGCCGGAGCTGGTTTTCTGCCTGATCCAGGGCGCGGCGTCGGCCGAGACGGTGTTCGACTTGCCCGAACGGAGCTGGGTCTCGATCTGCTCGGACCAGGAATAGGCGTGCGCGGCTATCGGATTGATGACGCCAACCGACAAGGCCCCAAACAGCAGCGCCCCGATGCAGCACGGCAGCAGGAACTGCCATGCGGAAACCCCGGCGGAACGGGCGATGACCAATTCATATTTGCGGTTGAGCGACACCAGGGTCGCCATCGCCGAGAACAGGCCGACGAACGGCACCGTCTGCAGCATGATCATCGGCATCCTGAGCCCCGAAATGGCGAACGCAGTTGTGTAGGTGAAGCCCGGCACGCCGGTCGTGCGGCCGGAAAGCTCGGTGAAATCGATCAGGAACACCAGCGCCAAAAGGCCGATGAAGAACCAGATGGTGATCGTCACATAGCGAAAGAAGAAGTACCGACCCAGAGTCCAGCCCATCAGCCGGCTCCCTGTCCGGATGCGCCGCGCCCGGCAAAGCGGAGCTTGATGGCGCTCCAGCCGTCATTGAAGCGGCCGGCAAGATTGGTTATCCAATCGGCCCAGGCAACCGGCAGTTCCATGGTCCGGTTGGAAACGATGAACCAGATGGCGATCGCCGACGCCAGGATCGGGACGCCGTAGACCATATAGGCATATTGCGGCACCTTGTCGGCCTTGCCGGCGGCAAAGAACCCGAGCCAGCGCACGAACAGCGCGATCGCGATTGCCGTGATCAGCGGATGCACGCGCGCCTCGCGATGCGAGCGCGCATCTCCGGCGACGGCAAGCGCGATCAGCGCGAAGACGAGCGAATAGGACCACTCGGAAAAACGCTGGTTGAGCTCGGCTAGGTACCTGTTCGGCTTTTGCTGGTACATCTTGTCGTTCGGACTCGGATTGAGCAGATACTGCGTCGTCCGGTCCTTCGGCAAAAGCAGGATGTCAGATGAGGCCGACATGAAAGCGGACAAGTCGAAGGCATAGGAGGTGAACCGGATCACCGAGAGGTCGCCGGTCATGGTTTTGCGATGGATGACGCCGTCATTCATCATCAGCACCTTCTCGTCGCCGCGTTCGATGATGCTGCCGGTCTTGGCGTAATAGATGAGATTGACGCCTTCTTCGCGCGAATCGGCGACGAAGATGCCGCCGAGGCGATTGTCGGGAAGCCGTTCGCCAACCTGCAGGAACAGGCCATCATCGATCTTGCGGAAGGTGCCTTCCTGGATGATCAACGACAACAGATCGGCACGCGACGACGCTATCAACTCGCGGTTCTTCTGGCGTGCGTAAGGGTCGACGCCATTGTCGACGGCGAACGAAAAAACGCTGGCTGCGAGTGCCAGAAGCATGATCGGCCTGACGATGGTCCAGCGTGAAGCGCCGGCGGCATTGATGACGGCCAGCTCCGAATCCGAATTCATCACGCTGAGTATCTGGGCGACCGCGACCACCAGTGCGAACGGCACGACGATCGGAACGATCGACGGGATGATCAGCGCTGCGACTTCGAAGAAGGTGAGGGCCGACTGACCGCTGTCGGTGACGAGATCGATGCGGGCGAGCACCTGCGTCGTCCAGACGATCGCCAGCGTCCAAACGAGCGCCAGCGCGAATACCGCGAAAGCACGGCGCATGATGTAACGTTCAACGACCTTCATGAAGGCTTTTCTCGGCGGTTTCGAACGGCATCATGCCTTGGAATAAGGTAGTCGTCCGGCGCCGGCTGCACAACTGGCTCAGTTTGGCGGTTCGATCTGGGTTCCGTTCCGTATCGCAAATTCCGCTGGGCCGGAGTGTCGGCGGCAATGGATAAGAAAGGGCGAACATTGTTGGTTAACAACAGGTTGCGGCGGGAAGCGGGGCCGTGCCGCGACGAATCGTAGATGGTTCGATATCGCATATGGGAGCGATTTCGGCCAAAGTCTTGTCAAATGCGGCAAAACGACCAAATGTCGCGCCGGTCGCGACCGCCGCCGCGTGATAAGACGGGTCAGGCTCTGTTGAGTACCAGTATGGAAGCGGAAAAATTGCGCGGTCAAATCGGTCGGGAAGCGGTCTTTGACGGCGCAATCGTGATCGGCGCCGGCGCGGCCGGCCTTGCCGCCGCCCACGCCTTGATGAAGGCCGGCGTACCGACGCTCGTCCTGGAAAAGGAGAGCCGGCTTGCCGAACCCTGGCACCGGCGTCACCAGCGGTTGCGTCTCAACACGCATCGCGACCTCTCGTCACTGCCCGGCGTCGACTATCCTGCAGGCACCCCGGCCTTCCCGCACAGAACCGCCGTCATTCGCCATCTGAACGATTTCAGCCAAGTGCACAGGCTGCCTGTCACATTCGGCGTTGCCGTCGAAGAGATGGCATTCGATGGCGATCACTGGACCGTACAGACCAATGCCGGACCCCGTCCGGCACGCCATGTCGTCGTCGCCACCGGCCGTGATCGGCAGCCGTTCATTCCGGTATGGAAAGGCATGAACGATTTTGCCGGCCGGATCATCCATTCGGCCGATTTCGGCGAGGCGAGGGACTATGCCGGCAAAAAGGTGTTGGTGGTCGGTGCCGGCAATTCGGGTTTCGACATACTCAATCATCTTGCGGATGCAGACGCTGAAAGCATCTGGCTGTCGGCTCGCAATGGCCCGTCGCTGCTGCCGAAACGCATCGGCAAGATCGCCGTCCACAGGCTTTCGCCTTTCATGGCGCGCTTGCCGGTGCGGATTGCCGATGCGGTGATGGCGGCGACGCAGCGCCTGGTTTTCGGCGACCTGACGAAATTCGGGCTTCCGCCGGCCTCCATGGGAGGTGCGAGCCGTCTGAGCGCCGACTACACCGCGATCGCAGCCGATGACGGCGCGGTTCGCGCCATCAAGGCAGGCACGATCGTGGTGGTGCCGCCATTGCGGGAATTTACCCGTGACGGCATCATATTGAATGACGGCAGGTTGATCACGCCCGATATCGTCATCGCGGCGACCGGCTACCGCACCGGGCTGGAGCAGATGGTCGGCAAGCTCGGCGTTCTCGACGGCAAGGGCGTTCCGCTTTTCAACGGCGGGGAGACTGACCCGAAATTGCCCGGCCTGTGGTTTACCGGCATGCGGCCGAGCATTCGCGGTTGTTTCGCCAATGCCCGCATTCAGGCTAAGGCGATAGCGGCGCGGATTGTCAAGCAGCGATAATGAGCAGGACTATGCCGAGTGTTCCGCCTGCAATGGACACGCCTTGTTGGAACGTGCTCGAACCGAAAGGTCAATGATCATGACGCCAGTCAGCATTCGCTACATGGTCGATGATGTCGCCACCTCGATCGACTTCTATTGTGGACATCTGGGCTTCGCCGTCGAACGGGATGCGCGGCCGGCTTTTGCCTCCGTCACGCGCGGCGCGTTACGGCTCCTTCTAAGCGGACCCGGCAGTTCGGGTGCACGGGCGATGCCGGATGGCCGGCAGCCGCTGCCGGGAGGCTGGAACCGCGTCCTCCTGGTGGTGCCGGACCTGAAAGAAGAGGTTGCGCGCCTCAAGAGTGCTGGACTTGTCTTTCGCAACGATATCATAACGGGCGTTGGCGGTTCCCAAACCCTGCTCGAAGACCCATCGGGCAACGTCATCGAGCTGTTTCAACCCGCCGCTCACTGACGCAACAACGCGGCACCTTAGGTCCGATCTGCCCAATCGAACGCTTCTCCCGATAATCCAAAGCACTTCCCCGAAAGCAGGACATGATGAATTCGAGACCCTTGATCGCCTTCGCCAAGTTCGCCGCCCCCAAAAAGGGCAGCGTCTTCATTCTGGCAGCCGACGAGGGCGGCCTCGGCGACGCCGCCAGGGCCTGCGATCCGGCAAAGACCCTCGAGCGGGCTTTTCCCGTCGCCGACTTCACCGGCAAATTCGCCAGCCTGGTCGAAGTGCTGGCGCCGGAAGGGACATCGCTTGAGCGGCTGGTGGCGCTCGGCGCCGGCAAGATCTCCAATCTTGATGACTACGCCTGGCTGAAGCTCGGCGGCACGATTGCAGCATCCTTTCGCAAGGCAACCGAAGTGGCCGTCGTGCTCGATCTTCCCGGTGCCGCCATCGGCGGCAGGCAAGCGGTTCAGCTTGCCGCGGGCATCCTGCTGCGCAGTTATGCCTTCGATAAGTACAAGACCAAAAAGGACAATGGTGACGACAAGCGCGAGCCAAAAAAGCCCGTCAAGGTGACCATTCACACCGCTGATCCGGCGGCTGCAAAGAAGGCCTTCGCCGATGAAGCGGCGGTGATCGACGGCGTCTTGCTGGCGCGCGATCTGGTCAATGAACCGGCCAATGTGTTGGGACCGGTGGAATTCGCCGCCCGCATCAGCGAACTGGAGGCGCTCGGCGTCACGGTCGAGATCCTGGCCGAGAAGGAGATGAAGAAGCTCGGCATGGGTTCGCTGCTCGGCGTCGCCCAGGGCTCGCCGCGTGGCGCCCGCATGGCGGTCATGCGGTGGGACGGCGGCAAGGCCAAGGAAAGGCCGGTCGCCTTCGTCGGCAAGGGCGTCACCTTCGATACCGGCGGCAATTCGATCAAGCCGGCCTCCGGCATGGAGGACATGAAGGGCGACATGGGGGGCGCTGCTGCCGTCACCGGGCTGATGCACGCGCTCGCCGCGCGCAAGGCGAAGGCCAATGTCGTCGGCATTGTCGGGCTGGTCGAAAACGCCGTCGACGGCCACGCCCAGAGACCGGGCGACATCGTCACCTCGATGTCGGGCCAGACCATCGAAGTGCTCAACACCGACGCCGAGGGCCGCCTCGTGCTAGCCGATGCGCTGTGGTACTGCAACGACCGCTTCCAGCCGAAATTCATGGTCAATCTGGCGACGCTGACCGGCGCCATCATGGTCGCGCTCGGCCAGCATTATGCCGGCTTGTTCTCCAACAATGACGAGCTGGCGGACCGGCTGACGGCGGCCGGGCAGGCGACGCAGGAGCGGTTGTGGCGCATGCCGCTCGGCGCCGAATACGACAAGCTGATCGAGTCCAAGAATGCTGACATGAAGAATATCGGCGGTCGCTATGGCGGCGCCATCATCGCCGCGCAGTTCCTGAAGCGCTTCGTCAAGGACACGCCCTGGGCGCATCTCGACATTGCCGGCACCGCGATGGGCGCGCCCTCCAACGAGATCAACCAGTCATGGGCTTCCGGCTTCGGCGTCAGGCTGCTCGACCGACTGGTGCGCGATCATTACGAGCAATGAGCGGCGCACCAAATGATTTAGACTGAAGCCATGGCCGAAATCCTGTTCTATCACCTGACCGAATCGACGCTGGAGGACGCGTTGCCCGGCCTCCTGGAACGCAGCATCGATCGCGGCTGGCGCGCCGTGGTGCAGACCGGCACCGAGGAGAGGCGCGACGCGCTGGACCAGCATCTGTGGACTTTCCGGGATGATTCGTTCCTGGCCCATGCAACGGACCGCGAAGCCCATCCCGCCGAGCAGCCGGTGCTTTTGACCGTCGGCCCTGACAATCCGAACCAGGCGCAGATACGGTTCCTGGTCGACGGCGCGGTGCCGCCGGTGCTTGGCGGCTACGAGCGCGCCGTGTTCCTGTTCGACGGCCATGATGCGGCCCAGGTAGAGGCGGCACGCACGCACTGGAAGACAATGAAGGAGGCCGGCCACACCGTGACCTACTGGCAGCAAACACCCGACCGGCGCTGGGAACGCAAGGCTTAGAGCATTTGCAGCCAAGGGAATCACTGGCGCCGCAAAAAGCGACAAACAAAAAGATGGACCACCGGCTGTCCAGAAGATCTGAGCAAGCCCGATGCAGCCCAATGAACAAACGCCAGGCATTTCGATAGATGCCGGACTGGTTCGCCGGCTGATCGCCGCGCAGTTTCCCGAATGGGCGGACCTGCCGGTCGAGCCGGTCGAGCCTGGCGGCTGGGACAACCGCACCTTCCGGCTGGGCGATAGCATGTCGGTGCGGCTGCCCAGTGCTGCCGCCTATGTTGCCCAGGTCGAGAAGGAGCATCGCTGGCTGCCTCGCCTCGCGCCTCACCTGCCTCTGCCGATACCCGTGCCGCTGGCCAAAGGCGCGCCCGCGGACGGCTATCCATGGCCTTGGTCCGTCTATCGCTGGCTAGGCGGCAGGCCGGCGGCTGCCGAACTGATTGCCGATCTCACGGAGTTCGCCCGTTCGCTGGCCGGCTTTCTGGTTGCGCTCCAGCGCATCGACGCCGCTGGCGGGCCACCGGCAGGGCAGCATAATTTCCATCGCGGCGGCCGGCTTTCAGTCTACGACGCCGAGACCCGAGCCGCGCTTTCGGCGCTCGGCGGCCGCATCGACAAGGCCGCCGCCGAGGCGGCGTGGGCGACCGCGCTTGGCTCGCGATGGCAAGGGCCACCGGTGTGGGTCCACGGCGACGTCGCCTCGGGAAATCTGCTCGTCGAAGATGGCAAACTCTGCGCGGTCGTCGATTTCGGCAGTTCGGCTATCGGCGATCCTGCCTGTGACCTGGTGATCGCATGGACGGAATTTTACGGCGAGAGCCGCCGGGCGTTCCGCGACGCCATTGCCCTTGACAAGCACAGCTGGGCGCGCGCTCGGGGCTGGGCGCTGTGGAAGGCGCTGATCGTCGCCTCTGGACATGACGGCAACCAGCGCGAGGCGGAAAAATCGTGGCGGGTTATCGAGGATGTGCTGGCGGACCACCGCTGGGCCCGTCGCCTATAGGCCGGCTTTGCTTGGGATGCCGTCATTTCGCCCGGACCCACAGCAAGGTTACGGACGCCGTCGGTGGGGACACAAGACAACGGCCCACGGCTACGGGCCGTAGTCATTTCGTGGGCTTCAATGTCACTGCCCGCCCATCTCTTTCCTGAACGTATCGAAATCGACCTGCATGCCGTTGAAGATGGTGCTCCAATGGCGGGTCAGCGCCGAAACGGCGACCGCCTCCTGGATCTCCTCGTCGGTGGCGCCGGCACGCTTGGCGTCCTGCGTGTCCGACCAGACGCAGTAGCTGCACGGGATCTGCGCCGCCACCGCCAGCGAGATCAGCGACTTGACCTTCGGCGGCAGCGCCGTCTTGTCGCTGAGCTGGATGGCCTTGACCTCGGCCCATGCACCGGGCAGACCGGCTTTCGGGAATTGCTTCACGAAACCGGGCACCCCGCCCATGGTCGACTGGATGTCCTTGATGGTGGCGTCATCGTCAGCATGGGCCGGTGCGGAGGCCAGCGTCAAGGTCAGGGCGCAGACCATGGAGGCGAGCAGGGATGCACGATGAAGCGAAGGGGTCGTGGATGAAACGATACGGAAGCTGTTCATGGCGTTCTCCTCTGGTTTTTTTAAACCTTACGATGTAAGGTAATTCAGAAAATGAACCTTACAGTGTAAGTTGTCGAGCGGAACCATGGACTCGTCGATCAAGAAAAAGCGAACACGCGGCCGGCTGTCGCGCGAAATAATCGAGGATGCCGCATTGAAGGTGATCGAGAGCGAGGGCCTCGCCGGCTTTTCGATGCGCAAGCTGGCGGCTGCACTCGGCTGCGAGGCTATGAGTATCTACCACCACTTTCCTTCGGCGGCGCATCTCTTCGAAGCCTTGGTGGACCGGCTGATCGGCTCGCTCGAAATGCCTGACGAGGATCTAGCTTGGCGACAAAGGTTGCGCATCGTTGTGCAGGATTTCCGCCGCGTCGCGCGTGAGCACCCGGCTTTCGCCAGCTTCTTCGTCACCTACCGGATGAATTCGCCGACCTGCCTTGCCTGGCTGAACGGCATCCTTGGCCTGTTCGAGGCCGGCGGCTTCGGACCGGAACTTGGTGCACGGCTGTTCCGCACCACCGGCTATTATCTGATGGGTGCCATCCTCGACGAGACTGCCGGCTATGCGAAGGGGCCTTCGGCTGTGACCACCGTCAGTGACGAGCAACTGGCACAGGATTTTCCAAAAGTAGCTGCGGCCGGGCGTTATTTCGGCAGCGCCGAATTTGACCGGACGTTTGATCTCGGCCTTGACATGCTCCTGGACGAAATGGAGCGCGCCCGCGACTGCGCCAACGCGCCGAATACCGGGTCTTGACCTCATGCGCTCTCTGTTCGCCCTGATCCTGCTCATCGGTACCGGCATCGGCGTCGTCTACCCCTGGGCGATGACCAATTTCTCCGGCCATGAGATCGGTACCTGGCGGGTTTACGACCAGGGCCGATTCAAGCCGGTGACGGTGCCCCTGAGCGCACGCGATGCGCCGGTGCGGGTGCTGGTCGATCTTACGGCAAGAGCCGAGCGCATCGTCTCGCAGCAGCGCACCGTGTTGACCCTGACTGCCGCCACCGGCGGCAGGACGGTGCTCGCCTCGACGCTGCAGTTCAACCATTCCGACAATCCGCGCCAGGTCAGCCCGCAGCTGCCGGACAAAATCTTTCGCGACGAGGCCGGCCTGATCCCGACCGTTGCCCCCGGCCCCTACACCTTCATCGTCGGTCCGGGCGATGCCGAGGGCATCCCGATGCGGGCCCTCGACCCCCTCCTGCGCGCCGGGGCCGGGCGGGGGGCCCGGCCGCCCCCGGGCGTCCGGGTTTTGCGGGAGGGGCCCCGCCGGGGGCGGTGGAATATAAA